>NZ_JAPCZO010000005.1:0-359652 GCF_025941625.1 Rhizobium acaciae | reverse complement strand
CTGGACGCCAATGGCAGCATTGGTATATCGAGGCAGGCGGGCGGCCAGCCCCGTCCTTCGAGGCCCATGCGGGGCGCCTCAGGATGAGGCTGGAGAGAGGTTGCGGCCCTGGTTTAACGGGAATCGCAACGGCAGGGCACACCGACTAGCCCTCATCCTGAGGTGCGCAGGCCAAAGGCCGGAGCCTCGAAGGACGAGGGCGGGTGGCTGGACGCCAATGGCAGCATTGGCATATCGAGGCAGGCGGGCGGCCAGCCTCGTCCTTCGAGGCCCCTGCGGGGCGCCTCAGGATGAGGCTGGAGAGAGGTCGCAGCCCCGGACACCCGAGTGGAGCCTTACCCCCCATCACCCACCCCTCGCCCCCCGCAACGCCGTCAACCCTCTCCGCAGCCACAGCAACTGCTGCGGCGGCATCTGGCGCAAATGTTCGTAATCCATCACCGTGACGTTATAGACCGTGCTTCTCACCTGCGGCCCGTCGGGGCAGCGGAGCAGGATGCCCTGCAGTGCCATCATGCGGTTGCTGGCCTTGCGGGCGCGGTCGGCGAAGGTTTCGGTCTGCTCGCCTTCGTGGCCTTTGACGGCAAAGAGCGATTGCGCCCTCGGGCTCGGGGCCGGGATGCCTGTGGTCTTGTGGTAGCGGGCGATCGCCTCGGCATAGTCGTCGCCGGCCTGGCGCTGCTCGGCGGTGATCAGGCCGTCGAGGAACATGCGGCCGAGGGTGTAGCCGGCAAAGGGGCTCTTGACCGTCTCGTCATCAACCGTCCGGCCGAAGCCGTGGATGCGGCGGCGGGCTGATATCGCCACGCTGACATTCTCCTTCTCGGTTTCGAAGGGCTTGATCTTGCCGCAGGGAAAACGCTCGACATTTTCCTTGCGCGGACGGCCGGCGCCCTTGTTGACCCGTCCTGTCTTCACCTTGGTGGCCTTGCCGCCCATGCTGATCGTCCTTCTATCGAATGATGCCGTTTCTGAGTGCCGCGGCGACCAGCGCCGTATCCTTGAAGACGCCGAGCCGCGCCTTGGCGTTGGCAATGTGCGTGTTCACGGTGATGTGGGAGATGCCGAGAATGGTGCCGATCTCGGCGGCCGTCTTGCCCGCCGCCATCCAGCGGATCACTTCGGTTTCGCGTGGGGTGACGTTGCTCATGGCTCTGCAGGCCCATCGATGCAGGGCACGCGCGGCATCGTCACATGCGCGCCGGACATGGTCACCCGCGTGACGCGGTCGGGGTGGCGGATCGGCTGGACCGGCGGGCCCGCCTTCGGCTGCGGATGCCAGGTGTCCTGCCTCGAGGGGAACCTGTCGCGGTTGCGATGTGCCATGTTGATGACGGTGTTCTTCTTCGAGCCGAAGAGGTTGGCGATCTCTCTCGCCGACAGCCCTTCCTTCCAGAGCTTTTCCGCCTTGACGATCTTGTCTTCCGTCCAAAAGGTGATGGTCATCTCACTGCCTCCTCGTGTCGTGCGGCCCTTGCAATGATCGGGTTGTCGGGAAACATCTTGGCGAGCTCCCGCTTGGCGCTGCGGCTGCCATTGGCGGCGTCGCGCAGCAACTGCATCTTGTAGGCCGGCACTTTCGGCTGCAGCACCTCGGGCTCCGCCTCCATGCGCGGCCGGCTCTCCGCCTCGATCGCCGCCTGCTGATTGCGGCATTGCTCGGCAAAACTGGCTGAGCTCGGGGCGAAAGCGCGGTTATGATCCCTGACCTTTCCGGAGATGAAGAGTTTGGCCGCCTGCCAGACAGCCTCCAGCGGGATGCCCTCGATCGCCACGAGATAGGCGCGGATCTGCATGTCGGGATCAGTGCCTGCGGACGCCGGGAAACCCGAAAGCATCCCAGCTATGATCTTCACCGGAGAGGAAATCTCTTGCGGCATCCACTGTCGTCCTTCTCGTGCTGCTGTTGATCGACCCGGCCTCCCTCGCCTTCTCCTTGAGGTACCAGTCGCATTTGATCGCCTGCCAGCCGCGGAAGATCTGCATCTCGGCGGCGCCGACCGGGTCGCCGGTCATAAGATATTCCCTCGCCTGCATCCGCGCGGCATAAGCCGTCAGCGGCTTCTTCAGCGTGCGCTTGCGGTGCTCGATGATCGCTGCCGCGAGCTCCTCCCCCAGCACCGGGCCGAGGATCTCCATGATCTCCTGGCTCACTGTGTCCTTACCCATGCGATGTCCCTTTCCCGCTTGAGATGGCCTCTTCAAACCCGCAGCCTCCGCCGCCCGCCGGTAAAATTCACCGGGGCGCCGGGCTTGGCGGTGCGGCGGGGAAACCGCCTGTTCTCTGCGCCGGCATGGTCCTGCTGGGCGGTGTCGCCCTTCTCGGCGCTTCGAAGCCGGTGGATCTCGGTTTCCACCGACGGCACCGACACCCCGAGGATGGTAGCGATTTCGAGATAGTCCCGGCCGGAGCGGAAGAGTTCGAGCGCGTTCATGTGCGTGCTTTGCTGCGCTGGCGCGGCCTCGGCCTGGATGCTCATCGCTTGATCCTTCTTTCCGATTTCAAGCGCGGCTCGTTCCCGCCGGAGCGGGTGGCTCGTCCCGTGCTTGATTCAAATTCATCGATGACGACCGGAGCCGGCTCTGGGAGCAAAGGCTCCGGTCGTCTGCCAGGCCGCCGCCTGGGTCGGACACGACACAGTCGCGCCCGGTGGGTACGGCATGCCGCGCCCGGTGGGCACGACACGGTCGCGCCCGAGATGCTGGCGTCGCCGAGGGAGGGCGACGACGCCAGCCACCGATAGCCGTCAGGGAGGGGCTGGGCTATCGGGGTTGGAGATCGGCTGAGCGCCGGGGAAAATCTCCCGCATCTCTTTCGGTCTCGTCGGCCGGTCGCAATTTTCGCAGTGACGCTCGATTACCTCGGCGATCGACAGCGCCTTGCCGCACATCGGGCAGCCGGTGTAGCGGGCGGCTGTTGCGGTGGAGATGGTCATAGCGATTCCACCTCCCGGTTGGCGTTCAGCACCTGCTGCAGGGCCTTGGCGAGGAAAGGGATATCCTCGTTGCGAACTGATATCACCGACATCCGCCCTCCCCTTGGGCCTTGCGGCCGGTGAATGACGACACCGGTCGGCATGACGTCCATGGCGAGCCGCTCTTCGCTTGAGATGGTGAACCTCATGGTGCCATCTCCGCAGTAGGAAAGGCCCGCCCGTTGTTGATGATGTCGGTGTGTTTCATAGCGATTAGGGTACAATTAATACCCGTAATGTCAAGCACATTAGGGCATGACATGTACCTTATTTTAGGGTATTTTTTATATCATGTTGAAAGATCAGGAACAATTTGAGCGCGAAGAACGCGCAAAGCGCCTTGTCATGGCCAGGAAGAATGCTGGCTTTGCCGGGCCGAAGGCGATCGTCGATCGGCTCGGCTGGAATGCCAATGTCTACAAGGCGCATGAATCCGGCCGCAACGGCTTCGGCATAGCTGACGCGAAGAAGTATGCCCGCGCTTTCAAGGTCAATCTCAACTGGCTGCAGTTCGGCGCCGGCAACGCGCTCGATCCGGATGAGCTGCCCGCCTCCGTTGCCGACGTGCCGAAGATCTCCTGGGTCAGCGCCGGCCAACTGAGCGAGCAGGCGCCGATCACCGATTTTTCGGAATTCCCGACGATCGCCGCCCTCGATCTGCCCGATGGCGAATGGATCGCGCTCGAGGTCGAAGGCAATTCGATGAACAAGATCTCGCCGCCCGGCTCGATCATCTTCGTCAATCTGCGCGACAAGCGCCTGGCGCCGAACGCGCTTTATGTCGTCGCCGACGAAACGGGTGCTGCAACCTACAAGCGCTATCGCCCGAACGACGACCCGCCCTTCCAGCCGGCGTCCTACGAGGACGTGCCGCCACCGGAATTCCAGGGCGCCGTCACCATCGTCGGCCGCGTCCGCCGATCGATCATCGAGATGTAGGGGGCTCGGAATTAATGCCGCGAACCAACCATATTTCAATAGGAAAAACAGGATGATCCGCCCTTCCTCACGCGCCGGCCGAATCTGGTTCTATATCGTCACACTAGCGGTGTTGCTCCTGGCGTACAGCGCCGTGCGCGAGATGTACGGCCTGTAGGATTTCGCTCCTGAGCTCGCAGATCCTCTAGCCAGGATCACGAGGGGTATCGGGAGGATTCATCCTCTGAAACCAAAAATTGCGGAAGCTCCGAATGCCGTTCGCGCACCACCCTCGTCACCGCCACCAGGATGGAGCGGATAGCCTCGGAGAGAACATGTCCTTCGGCAGCGTCCTCCATGGACCTTAAAAATTCGGTGATTGCATCCAGACCCACCTCGATCACCTCGTCGGTGATTTCGATTTCATGCGCATGGCCGGCCTCCTTTTTTGCCTTCATCATCTACTCCAACTTCAGTTCTCTATCCTCTCTCTTCAGCTTAGGAGGAGAAGGTTCCTGAAGGCTGGTGAGGGAGGGTTCCGGCCAAAGCTTCCCCCTACCCCATGAGCAAAGCCCATGAAGCCGGGAGAGCATTGGCCAAGTCCTGAAGGCCGGAGCCGGGATGGGACACGTGCCAGAGGGGCCATTCGCTTCGCCCTCGTCCTGATTTTCTGACAGCGCACTTAAGGACTTTCGCTTCCCGCGCCGCTGGGCTTCGTCAGCTCGGGAGTTGCACCCGGTCGCCCAATCACTTGCCCCAGACATAGACCTATGATTCGTACCTCGTCAATCTATGGGGTATTTTTTATACCTTTCATGGTTGACGCAGTCGGGTATGATATATACCTTTCCCTCACAAGCCGATCAGAGGCGCGAGAGGACAGGCGATGCAGCACATCCGCAATATCGAGACCGAGGAGAGCAAGCGGGATGCCCGCTGGAATGCGGCGCGCACGATGGGCGACTGCCGCGCCTATATGGCGAACGAAGCCCAGCGCATGGGCGCCCTCGGCTTTGCCTTTCTGCGCCGTCCCGAACATTCGATCCGCGGCCCGTCCTGGCTGCGGGGTGCTGCCGCCAGCGTCGAGGAGCACTACCGCTATGCCCGCGAGATCATGGGCATCACCGATACCGATCAGCTTTACGCCTGAGGAGAACGGAGATGTCAGCCGCCAGTCCCGCACCAGAGCCATCGACCGACAGCCCTTCCCTTCCTGCCGCCCGGCGGACCGGGGCAACCGAAAAGACCCGCTTCACGGCCGGGGCACCCGATCTCTTGCCGGCGCTGGTGGAGGCCGAACGCTTTTTCGATGGCAGCGACGATCACGGCTGCCCGCTTCACCAGAAGATCCTCGCCGCCATCGACACGGTGAAAGGCGGTGCGGCATGAGCGATTGCCTGATCAAGGCCTTTTCCGGCTGCGCCTGCCCGCCCGGCGAATGCGCGAAAAAGCCGGTCACCCCACCGCCGGTCACCTTCGTCTCGTGGCGGATCCAGGCCATCGCCTGCCTCACCTTCGGCGTCCTCGCGGCGATCGTATCGGCCGCCTGGATGGAGACACAGTTCAAAACCCGGGATCTGCGAAGCCAGGAACAGGTATCATGGAAGTGAGCCATGGCTTTTGCCGACACCGCCGGTCAGGAGCTGAACTTGATGTCGCTCGCCTTCGCCGCGGTGATGAATGCGCGGCGCACCTGCTCGGGCCCGGCGGCATCATTGAACACATCAAGCACAAGCCGTTCGGCCACCTTAGCCGCCGGCGTCTGCTCGGGCCAGTCATTCAGCAAAGTGTTGCCCGCCTGCACGACATTGTAGACGGTTCGGGTCTTCCCATTGATGGTGATTTTCACCGGTTTGAAGCTTCGTCGCTTGCTCATGATGCAGCCCCTCACGCTGGACACGCGACTCAACGAATCACTTGGGGACTCGTTCCGGTTGAGATGATTCTTTGTTCGCCAGCCGGGCGCCGAGCCCGATGTCCTCCGCCCGCATGACAGAGCAGGGCTCGGATGCGTGCGAGAATGCGGCAGATGAAGCCCGAACCGGGAGGCAACACAATGGACCTTCAGAGTCTCGTCGCCGCGCATATGCCAAACCGCCGCCGCCCGATGCCGATGGGTGCTTCGGCCGAGGACCGATACTACCGAAATCAGATCACCCTGCCGCGCCTGAAGCTTCGGCTTCTCGGGCTGACTGCCGCGACCGCCGGCCTGACGCTGTTTCTGGCCGGCGTCATCAAGGCATGAGGTGCCGTCATGCTCCGACAGAGCGATCATGCTATGCTGCGATCCGTTGTGGGGGACCGCGCGATGGACGACAGCGAGGCTGACCGGGCGGCGATCATGGCCGTGATCCGCGCCGAAACCGAGGCCTGGCTGCAGCGGGATTTCGAGGCGCTGGCGAGCCACTGGGTGCAGTCGCCGCAGACCCGGCGGATGGAATCTTTCATCTCGCTCGGCGTCCGCGTGGACGA
Source organism: Rhizobium acaciae (assembly GCF_025941625.1). Lineage (NCBI taxonomy): Bacteria > Pseudomonadati > Pseudomonadota > Alphaproteobacteria > Hyphomicrobiales > Rhizobiaceae > Rhizobium > Rhizobium acaciae. The sequence goes on along the minus strand of NZ_JAPCZO010000005.1, from coordinate 353,287 downwards.
AGGCTGGGACCCGATCGCTGCGCGGATCAAGAAGATCGTCGAGCGTTTCCCGGAGAAACACGCCTTTTCGGAGCGCGTCCGCTGGGAAAAGGTCAACATCGTCGTCGTCGGCAACATGGCCTGGATGACCTTCGATCAGATCGGCAGCGACATCGGCGACGATCGCAAGCGCCAGCTCAGAATCCTCCACCGGATCGACGGCGCCTGGAAGATCGGCTGCATGGTGATGATGGAGAGCAGCGTCGAGGCGGCGAACTGCCCGCTGATCGAGGTCGCCGCGGATGCAAGGATCCTCTGGACGAACCGGCTGGCGCGGGAGCGGATGCCTGGCCATCCCGGGCTCGTCGCCGCTGCCGGCCGCCTGCGTGCCCGGCAGCGCGAACGCGACCCTGCGCTGCGCGAGGCGGTGCGCCTGGCGTTCCGCGAGCTGCAGAGCCAGAGACCGCTGAACATCGCGCCGAAGCAGGCCTGGGCGGTGGCGCTCGGCGAAGACGCGGCGGGGATTCCGCTCCACTGCTGGGTCCTGCTCGAGGACGGCAAGGTGCTGGTCTCCTTCGACGACGCCGAGACGCTGGTGCGCCGGATCGCCAGCGCGCGGGAGGTTTTCGGCCTCTCGCCGGCGCAGACCCGGCTTGCGCGCCTGATCGTCGATGGCCATGACCTCGCCGCCGCCGCCGATCGGCTCGGGGTCAGTGTCAACACGTTGCGCACCCAGTTGAAGCGGATCTTCGACAAAACCGGCGTCCGCAGCCAGGCGGCATTGGTCCGGGTGCTGCTGAGCGCCGGGGCTCCGAGCCAATAGGCTCGACCGCCGGCGTCTGGCCGGACCTTCACCCATGCGGAGCCGATGTACCGTTCCTGTTCAGCCGTGCCTCGGTTATAACTTTCCTGCAGAAAAATTATAACCAGAGGAAGGGCGGGCTTTCGGCTGGTTGATTCTAAAGCGCCACTGCACCCTTGGAAATTCCTCCTCTTGAGTTCGTCGGCGTCAATGTCTACTTTGACCATATATGGTCATTTAAGAAGGAAGCCGCAATGTCGACAATCAGCGTGGCAGAGGCAAAGGCCGGTTTCGCCGGTCTGGTGGATGAAGCGGCAAACGGAGAATTCGTGACGATCACGCGGCACGGAAAGCCCGCTGCCGTGCTTGTGTCCGTCGAAGCGGCCGAGGCGGCGAAAAGGGCTTTGAAGAAGCCACGGCCGAATTTCGGGGATTTCCTGTTGACGTTTCCCGGCGGGGTCGAGCTGGAGCGGAACCCTTCGAAAATGCGGGATATCGATCTGTGACCGCCTACCTTCTCGACACGAACATCATTTCGAAGTTCGCGCCGGGCAAGGTGCCGCCGTCCGATCCGGTGCGGGCATGGTTTCATGAGCAGGGCGAAGCCGATGCTCTCTTTCTGTCGGCTCTATCGGTCGCGGAGATCGAGAAGGGAATGCGGAGCCTTCACCGCCGCGGCGGGATCGAGCGGGCAAAGCGCCTTTCGGCATGGCTGGATTTCATCACCGAGAGTTTCGGCGATCGGATCTTGCCTATGGATACCGTTGTCGCGCGCATCGTCGGCGCCCTGGAAGATGAAGCCGAAAGCCAGGGCCGTCATCCCGGGCTTGGCGATCTCATTATCGCGGCGACCGCGCGCGCCTACGACCTCACTGTCATTACGGAAAACTTGCGGCATTTCCAGCCGCTTGATGTGGTTGTCGATCTTCCCGCCGCGTTCCGGTCGGAATGATCGTCACCGACACTGCCAAGACGCCGCCGACCGGATTATGGAGGCACTCATTGCTCGTCAGCTCGCGCCGGAGGTTTCCGCGTCCATCTGACCGGACCGGGGGCAAAGGCGCTCCGTCAAGTTCTGGAGGAGCGTATTGCGGGCGCCGTTCTGAACGAGATCAATGGCAAGGGTCAGGGCGCGGTGGCCTTCGTTGCTATCGATCTCACAGTGGTTCTTCGTACACCACTGCCCAACCGCAGTGACGACGAGTTCGATGTCTTGATCGGACAATGTAATGAGGGATTGAAGCATTTCGATGCCTCCAAAATCCGATAGAAGCGCCTACGGTCATGCCAGGGGATGAAACCGAGTCGCTAATGATGAGCAGTGGACGTCGTTGCGTTGACCTGCAGCGAATGAGGGCTGTCAAATCTTGTGATCAGCAACGTAGCCAGTTCCTCCGGCGTCCTGTGCCCCTGGCTAAAAAGATCGATAGCCGCACTACAGAGCAATTGCGTTGCTCCTTCCGTCGGTGTGACGTGATTATGCTGGTACCAGGTCCGCACAGCCTCCGTCAGCACGTTCACGTCCTTCGTCTGGAGCGAGAGATTGAAATCGATCATATCATCCTCCTACGCGGCGCCGCTCCGGGTTAGTCTTGAGTTGAAGCCCACATTAAAACTTAATCCAATGACTTCTCGATGCCAACTATCAGTGCGATTGCGCACAGTGGCCGCAGGGGCATCGGCACGGATGACGAAAGCATGCCCGATGCAGTTGATCTGAACGCCGCGGAACGGCAAAATAGGCGACTTATCCTGCCGGGCTTTGAAGGATTTCGAATGCCACGCTTCTACTTCAACATTCTGTCTGAAGCAGGATCGCTCGACGACTTGGAAGGAACCGAGCTTGCTGATCTGGATGCCGCTCGCATTGAAGCGGTGCGTGATGCGCGTGCATTGATGAGCAGTGCCGTGCTGCTCGGATATGACATTGCGTCAAGAAGCGTCGAGATCAGAAACGAAACAGGCGATATCCTGCTCGTGTTGCCGTTTTCGGAAGCGGTTAAGCGAGTGGGCTGATCTACCCGGCGCGGAGCGGAAGACCCAGCAACTTTTCATATTCGCGCTCCGGCACTCCATAGCAGCCACCGGCGATTTCGATCAATTTTTCCCTGTCCACTATTCGCACGTTTCCGCGGGTCGATCGGATGGCGTGGACGCCCTCAAGCATGTGCAGCTCGTTGGTGACGCCCGAACGCCGAACGCCGAGCATCAATGCCAGAAATTCATGGGTAATGGCCAGGTTGTTGCCTTCAAGGCGGTCGTGACACATGAGGATCCACCGAGCCAGCCGTTCATGCATATTGTAGCGGGCGTTCGCGAGCGCCGAATGGGCGAGCTGCAGCACGGTTGTGTGAACATAGCGAAGGAAGAAATCCTTCATCTCGGGATCATCGGCGAGCGCGCGCTGAAACGTCTCCATCGGCACCATAATTCCCGACCCTGCGACTTGCATGAATGTGCGCGTGGGGGTGGTCTCTACTGCCAGGACGACGTGCATGCCGGATGCGCCTTCGCGCCCGATGTGGCCAATTTCCACCACTTCTTCGTCGGTGCTGCTGACAACCATGGATCCCAGGCCTCTTTCCAAGAAGCAGACATGCGTGGTTGGGACGTCGCTGGCGACAAGAACGTGCCGTAGTGGCAGGTCAATGCGCTCCATCCCCTCCGAGAGGCGTGCGAAGCGGTCTATACTCAAAATTTTCAGCAGGGTATTTTCGACAGTCGATTGGTCAATGTGGGTCATAGAGGCTCCGCATGGGGAGCTTGGATGTCAAACCAAACGCCTGTGAGTTGGTGAAAAACTACGGGACGGCCGTTGGTTTGACCATAGGTCCCGAGGAAGTGTGCGTTTATGACAAAACCGCACATAAGCCGCTGAAATTGTTGACGATCAGCGGCGAAAAAATCGGTAGCGACCTTTCGATACCGATCAAAGACCTTAGCACCTTTTGCCTCGGCATGCGCGCTCATTGCGACAGGACGAGCGATTCACAATAGAAATATCTGCCTTTTGTGGGATTATTGACAGAAGTCGCAATCAATCTCGCCAGCCAAGTCGGCGGCAATGCGCTTCGGCGGTCAGGACGCCCGCCTTTCGGTCGGCATAGGGACCCGGCAGATAGACCATGACTCCGCGGAAACTGACGATCACCGCCCTTGTCACGCTATCGAAGACGATAGCCATATCTGGCTCGTAGGCCATTTGTTTTCCTGACGGCGTTTACTCCATCGAGATGTGCTCTTATTCGGATGAAGCAAGGTGCCGACAGCATCCTCCAGGCGCAGGGCGCTTGGTGCGGAACCGCACAGGAACTCTTCCGACCATCCGTCGTTTGGCCATAAGGATCGCACAGGTTCCCCCTCATATGACGGGGCCGTACGCCAACCCTTCCCTCCTGTGCGATCCGTCCGTTCCCAATTTGCCCCGTTTCGGCGGGGCTCCTTTTTGATCCACAGCGGGCAAGGCGCGAGGACAGGGATCGCATGAATCAAACGGTGAAATCCGGAGGAACTTTGGGCTGAGATCAGCAGAAACGAAAAACCCCGCCGGAGCGGGGTTTCTAGCTGGTCGGAGTGGAGTGATTCGAACACTCGACCCCCACGTCCCGAACGTGGTGCGCTACCAGACTGCGCTACACTCCGTGACCAGCGGCGCTTCTATAGAACAGCCTATCTGGTTGCACAAGCACCAAATTCCAAAAAGCCGGCGGAAATTTTGACGGGGTTGTGACAGGTCTTGAGGTCGGCGGCTGCAGCAAAAAGCCACACCTGCCGCAAATCGAACGGAAGTCTCAAAGGAGCAATTTTCTTTTGTCGGGTTCCACGCTAAAGGGCAGACAGGACAGGCGAAAACGCTCACGAGGGCGGCTTCGCAGCCAATGCGCTAGAGATCAGGGACGACACGATGAATTTCCGCACCATGACCGCGGCCGGGCTTGCCATTGCGCTTGCCGGATGCACGACCATACCTTCCGCCGGCAACCCGATCGAGGCCCGCTGGGTCGGCAAATCGGCCGGCGTCTTCTTTGCCGCCTACGGCCCGCCGATCAGCGACAGCGAGCAGGGCTCGACCACCGTCTATACCTGGCGCGGCGGCTACAAGACCGTGCGCATTCCGGCGAAATATGCCGAAGGCGCCGACGGCAAGCGCGGCAAGCAGATTTCCTCCGCCCGCACCACCTATCTGCGCTGCCAGGCCGAAATCACCACCAACTCCGATTACACGATCCGCGACATCCGCACCGTCGCCGACATCCCGGGCGTCAACGGCCCGTCCTATTGCGCAGAGTTCCTGGCGCCGGAACAGAAGTAACGGACGGTTTGTTTGAGATGCGAAGCAGGCGGCCCGGGTGCCGTCTCAGTCTGTTGACGGACTTCGCTCTTTACTCGGCGTCATCCTCGGCCTTGTGCCGAGCATCTGCTGCACTGGCTGCAGATGCTCGGGACGAGGCTTTGCTATCAGGTTCGCGCCAAGGCTGCCTGTTGTGTCTCGCCCCACCTCTCCTCCGTCATTGCTGTGCTCGTCACAGGAATCCAGTGCGCCCAAGTCCTTGGGCGCGGGAGAACCTGCTTCACTGTATGAGAGTCATTCACCGCGCAGACACGCGGTGGCTGGATTCCTGTGACGAGCACAGGAATGAGGGAGATTGGGCGTGGCGCTCTCACCAGACTTCGCACCGTCCGCCAGTTCGTAGGTAGCAGATCCTCGGCACAAGGCCGAGGATGACGCCGAGTAGAGAGCGAGGTTGTCTACAAACTCATGGGCCGCAGCTGAGGCCGCCGCCCTCACGCCGCCTCCCCCGCCTGCACCGCACTTTCCGCCAGCTTCCGCGCCGCGACGAAATCCACCTTGCCCGAACCCAGCACCGGCACCTTGCCGATATTGACCTCGGCCGGGACCATCATGTCCATGGCGCCCTTGGATTTGGCGAAGGCGAGGAATTCGGCGCGGGTGGCGGTGGGGGCGTCGGTGAGGAGCACCAGGCGCTCGCCCTTCTTGGCGTCGGGCAGCGAGGAGACGACCGAGAGGGCGCCCGGCCAGAGCTCGGCGGCGAGCGTCTCGACGGCGGCGAGCGAGATCATTTCGCCGGCGATCTTGGCGAAGCGCTTGGCGCGGCCGCGGATCTTGACGAAGCCGTCCTCGTCGATGGTGACGATGTCGCCGGTGTCGTGCCAGCCATCGACGAGCGGCTCGAGCACGCCGGGCTTTTCGGCACGCAGGTAACCGGCCATGACATTGGCGCCGCGCACATGCAGCCGGCCGCCCTCATCGATGCCGGGCACCGGTTCGAGCTTCCATTCCATGCCCGGCAGGATTTTGCCGACCGTGCCCGACTTGTTGTACATCGGCGTGTTGATGGAGATGACCGGCGCGGTCTCGGTGACGCCGTAACCTTCGAGGATGCGCAGGCCGAATTTTTCCATATAGGTCTGGCGGGTCGCGGCCTTCACCGGCTCGGCGCCGGAGAAGATATAGCGGATCGAGCGGAAATCGTAAGGATGCGCGGTCCTGGAATAGCCGTTGAGGAAGGTGTCGGTGCCGAAGATGATCGTGGCGTTGGAGGCATAGATCAGCTCCGGCACGATGCGGTAATGCAGCGGCGACGGATAGAAATAAACCGGCACGCCCGAGATCAACGGCAGCACGGTGCCCGCCGTCAGCCCGAAGGAATGGAACACCGGCAGGATGTTGAACACCTTGTCGCCGCTGTGGAAATCGATGCGGGCGGCGGCCTGGGCGGCGTTCGACAGGATGTTGCGGTGGGTGAGCACCACGCCCTTCGGCGTGCCTTCGGAGCCCGAGGTGAAGAGGATCACCGCCGGATCATCCGGCTGGCGTTTGACCAGCGGCCGAGCCTTGCGGAGAAGCCCAAGGATCTTGTCCTTGAGTGAGATTTCGGCCCTGAGATCATCGAGCCAGACGATCGTCACCTGCTTTTCCATCTCGGCGATCACAGGGCCGAGCTTTGCCTGGGTGACGAAGGCGCGCGAGGTCAGCACATGTTTGACTTGCGCCGCCTTGCAGGCGGAGAGGATATTGGCGGCACCCGCGGTGAAGTTCAGCATCGCCGGCACCTTGCCCGCGCTCATCACGCCGAGAAGCGTGGCGGCGGCACCATTGGCATTCGGCAGCATGACGCCGGGCGGGATCATCCGGCTGGCCAGCCAGCAGAGCACCGAAAGCCCCATCATCATCGTGCCGAAGATCAGCACATTGTCGCCGCCTGAGAAGGCGAATGCGGCGATGATCGTGCCGGCGAGGATGGCGATGAAGGTGCCGCCCTCGATCCAGGCATTGGCCTTCGGCAGGTCGCGACGTTCGAGATGATCGGGCAGGATGCCGTATTTGATCGGCCCGAACAGCGCCGAGACGATGCCGAAGCCGAACAGCGCCGCCATCAGCACGAAGATCGAGGAGAATGCCAGACCGATAACGGCAAGGGCGGCCACCGCGATCTCGCAGCGTTTCAACAGCTCGGCGATCTTTGCCTTGTCGTGTTTGTCGGCGAGTTCGCCGCCAAGTGCGGAGAGCAGCAGGAAGGGCACGATGAGGATGACGCCGGCAAGCGTCACCAGGGCGGCACCTTCACTGGCCGACATCTTGAAGAGAATGACGAACACCAGGGTGTTCTTGAGGAAATTGTCGTTGAAGGCCGTCAGGAACTGGGTCCAGAACAGCGGCGCGAATTTCCTTGAGGTCATCAGATTGTGTTGCACGGCGGGTCCCTCTTTCGACTGGCAGAGAAGGCCACAGAGTTGTTACGCAAAAGTTGAATGCGGTAACAACTCTGCGCTGTGGTTAACCAAGATCAATCTTCATCGTTACGATTGAACTTGACCAGGAGTTTCTCGGTGCGGGCATCCTCGACCTTGCGGATCAGCTTCTCGGATTCGGCATTGTCGCGCAGCGTCTTGGTGATATTCACCGTGGTCTGCACCAGCATCAGAATGCCCATGGCGAGATAGCCTTTGCCCCAGAGATCGAGCGGCATCATGTAGAGGCCGAGCGCCAGCATGAAGGCGGCCGAGCCGAAGGAGATGTAGGAGAAGCTGACCCAGCTTGCGGAATGTTTCTGGAAACTGTCGTTCATTGTCTTAGTCCCTATGGTTCGATGGATGAATGGTTGAATGGATGCAATTTCAGGCAGCGGGCGTGATGCGGCTCTTCAGCCGCGCCAGCACATCATCGGCGGATGAGCGCAGCGGCGCGCCGAAGCCGGCATTGGCAAGCTTCTCGATAATGCCGGCCGGGCGGATGGCGCCTTCCATGTCCTTCAGGGCAGCCGCCGTCAGCTCATTCTGGCTCTGGCGCAGGCGAAGGCGCGCCAGGGTCTCCTCGGCATCGTCGAGCGTGGCGAAGCCTGGACCGGCGACGACAACATCAAGCTTCTGCGCCTCTTGAGTCGCCCGCGCCAGCCGCTCGCCGCGCTGCAGCTCCTGCAGCCTTGCCTCCGAAGCGCGAACGATGCCCTTCAGCTTGTCGATCGCGCTGGTGAACTGGCTCTGCGCCTTCTCCGACGCATCACGCTCGGCTTCGAGATAGGCGATCGCTTCGGCCGCCTCGCGGGCCAGGCCCTCATTGCCCTTCGCCAATGCGGCGGAGGCGCGGGTTTCGAGATCGGCGATGCGGGCAACGATCGTTGCATGCTGCCCCTTCTCCTGTTCGTTCTGGGCGATGGCGACCGCCACACTGCGCCGCGCCGACTGGATCGACTGAGCGGCATCGCGGATCTGCTGGGAAAGCAGCGGCACGGCGTGGCAGTCGGCGAAAGCCTGTTCGGCATCATGCGCCCTGCCCCGCAACAAAATGGAAATCAGTTTGAACATTTCCTTCCTCCGGTTTATGAACGTTGTTCACGAGAGGTGTTATGCCAGAATCATGAACGTCGTTCAAGATAAATTTTGAACGACGTTCAAAAAAATCGAAGTGGAATGGTGAATGGCCGGCAGACGAGAAGAAAAACGCGAAGACCTGAAGGCCCGGCTGATCGAGGCGGCGCGCGAGCGGATCGCCAGAGACGGGCTGGCAAATCTCCGAGCCCGCGACATCACCCAGGATGCAGGCTGCGCGCTCGGCGGCCTCTATACGGTCTTTTCAGACCTCGCCGAGCTCGTCATCCACGTCAATTCCGCCACGCTGAAGGCGCTGGAGGCAAGGCTGCGGCTCTCCGAAACCAAAGACCAGCCGCCGACCGACCGGCTGCGCAACCTGGCGCAGGGATACTTGAGCTTCGCCGTCGAACACCGGAACCTCTGGAAGGCGCTGTTCGAACACTTCCCGCCGGAATCGAGCCCGACACCGCAATGGCATCTCGACGAGCACCTCTTCCTGATGGATGTGATCGCCGAACCGCTGGCCGAACTGCAGCCCGACATGCCCCCCGAAGACCGCGCCATCCGCGCCCGCACCCTCTTCGGCGCCGTCCACGGCGTCGTCAGCATCAGCCTCGAAGGCCGCTTCGTCGGCCTGCCGCTGGAGCGGCTGGCGCGGGAGGTGGATGAGCTGGTGCAGACGATTGCGGCGGGGGCGGAACGGCGGCGGGGGTGATGGAGGGGAATTTCGTTGGTTTAGTGGTGGGACGCCACCCCACCCTCCGTCATCCTCGGCCTTGAGCCGAGGATCCATAGCCAAGCACTCTGCTTGCATGTGTTCTAGGACGAATGCCCCTTGCTCTGCCGGGTACTAACCACCAACACCGCGCTCGCCGCATGGATCCTCGGCTCAAGGCCGAGGATGACGGAGTTTGTGGGAACCAGTCTGCAAAACCGCACCCCCACGCTGCTGGAATCGTTCCGGCATCTCGCCTCTTGCCAATCGCGTCTCCCCACCCTCCGTCCTCCTCGGCCTTGAGCCGAGGATCGGGCTTGACCTGAGGACCCATGGCCAAGCACTCTGTGCCCTACCCCCACCGCCGCGAAGGGAAACCCCATGAGCCGCATCTTCATCACCGGTTCCACCGATGGCCTCGGCCTTGCCGCCGCCCGCACTCTGATGAAGGAGGGCCATGACGTCGTGCTGCACGCCCGCTCCAGGGAGCGCGCCTCCGCTATCTCAGAGATTTCGGCTGCGGGACTTGGGCTTGTCATCGGCGATCTCGCCAGCGCCACGGAAACGCGATCGATTGCCGAGCAGGTCAACGCCATCGGCCGCATGGACGCCGTCGTCCACAATGCCGGCATCTACCTCGAGAGGAGCCGGGGCGAAACGCCGGATGGTCACGCAAAGACGCTGGCGGTGAATGTGCTTGCCCCCTATCTTCTCACCGCATGGATCACGCGCCCCGATCGCCTGGTCTATCTCAGCAGCGGCATGCACCGCAGCGGCAGCAGCGCCCTTGACGATATCGACTGGAAGAAGCGACCGTGGAACGCAAGCCAGGCCTATTCCGAAAGCAAGCTCTATATCGCCACCCTCGCCGCCGCCATCGCCCGCCATTGGCCGGATGTTCTCAGCAACGCGGTGGACCCCGGCTGGGTGCCGACCAAGATGGGCGGCGCCGGCGCGCCCGATGATCTTGAGATGGGGCATCTCACCCAGACATGGCTTGCGGCAAGCGATGAAGAAGCTGCGAAGGTCAGCGGTGGGTATTGGTATCATCGGCAGCGGCGGGAGGCAGCGGCGGAGGTTACTGATCGTGGGTTTCAGGATGCGTTGGTGGAGAGGCTGGCGGAGTTGACGGGTGAGCGGCTGTTCGGGGAGCGGCGGTAGGGCGTTTATCGGAAGTTGCCGCGTCCCCCTCGATGTTTGCCAGCAGGCTTTCCTTGGCAACCGTGCAGCAGCCGTCGAGCTGCGCAGCAGCGATATTTCTCTGCCAAAAAAGACAGATAGACGACGGCGAGTTGTAATGATCAATTGATGACGCGATAGACTTGTGCAGAACGAGTACCCGCAGATGAAGATCGACGAGCATTTTCGTATCTTGGCACTATCGAATCACGTCTCGGATTTTCTCGATGCCGCTGGACAAGGAAACTGCGAACTACATGCTTCAACTCACGGAGGAGATTGACCGCCTCTGGCGCTACATTGGTTATGATGAGAAGGCAAAGGAGGCACGCGCCCATGCTCGGGACATCGAGGGGAAGGTCGCGGGGTATAAGAAGGAGGCCGAAGATCTCTTCCGGCGGCAGTATGAAGAAGCCTCGAAATACTTCAACACGGTCATGGCCGTGGGGTACGCGGGATACTTTGCAACATGGACGTTGATGAGATCGGATATCGATAAGTGGCACGGATCCTTTATCGGCCTAATGGGCATGGTCTCGCTCGCTACCTTCATCTGCTGGGAGCTGTTCGCCATGCTCATGCGGATGAAAGGCCTGGAGGAAATCAACGTTTTCTTCCGAAACATGATATCAGTCGACGATTTTGAGCCGCTTCGCCAGGAGCAGCTATCGAGAGAAGCCAAGCGGATGATGTGGGCGCGCCCCGTATGGGCGGCCGTCTTCTTTATTAGTGCCGGCACTGCGGCTCTCGGCGCGATGGATCTTATGATTCAACTGCTTAAGAACTTGTGACGGCGCGTGAAATTATCATCGCCGGCATGAGTGTCAGGCGCCGTAAGCGGCAAGTTCCGCGACCTCGATCTTGTCGAATGCGGGCGGCGCGATGAGTAATCTCGGGTTCGTGGGTTGACGATTTTGGCTGCGCACCAGGAAAAAGACAAAAAGGCCGGGGTTCGCTCCGGCCAGATGTTGAAGAAAAGGTGTGCCACCTCTCCGAGGTCTGATCGACCCTTGTTCGGCGCAGCCGTCCTCATCTTCAGATCAATATATTCGTTTCACCCGTGCCGCTTTCATCAACACTGGGGATTGAACGAGCATACTGCGCGAGTGGCTGTCGGAAGGCGCCTTCAAGCTTGCGTATGTGCTCCGACAACCAAACGAGCATCTCCGGCCAATTGTCGACCTCATAGCCGTCGAATGGACGGGAATACGATATGCGGCTTTGTTTCCTCTCGTCGAGCCGAAGCCAGCTCATCTCTCCCCCGAATCTAGCCTCGATTGCTGACCTATCCGCTTCGAGCTGATCGAACAGCCACTTGTTTTCATCACGGTCAACACGCGCGAGATTCACTTCGACGCGAGCTTCGTCGCGAGCAAAAATCATCGTAAAAGGACAACCTCTGACGCCAGAGCCTGCATTGAGCCAATGATCACGACTAGGGTTAACATTGGCAAAGAGGGTGATGCCATCCGCACGTAATCTCTCCAACGCGCGAGCCCAGAACTGAAGCCGCAGTTGATGTCGACGCGTTTGTACGCCCTTCACGTTTGTTTCTTCTACCTCCTTTGAAGAGATGCCGATCATGTAATCTGCAGCCTCCGGAGTTGGAATGATCTGCTGCAGGTCAATGAACAGCTCATCGCCGAAGCTGTAGGGCACGACGCGAAAGCACTGCGCACGGATGCCTCGACTAAGCAACCACAAGACTGTCGCGGTCACCTCGCGGCGGAAATTGGCAGCTATGAACATCATGCGCTGGCCGTTACCGGGATTCAGCACCGTCTCTTGAAGCTCCTCCACCTCCATGAATTCGCAGATGCGCTCCACCGCCGAGCCACCCCCGCAATAACGGTCGAGATACTGCTGGTAGATCTCGATAATCTGCAGCTTGTTGAGGCCCGACACATAGGCGGTGTACTTCAGTGCCTGCCAAGTCACGTCGCGGCCTGAGTCGTCAAGCTTGTTCTCGATAACGACGAGATTGCCCACCTTGTCGAGCGCAAGAAGGTCCAGCCGCTCACGCGTCTCGTCGAACCCGTCGAACTCTTTCTGAATGATGAGCAGCTCTTCGCCAAGTGCATCTGGTTGGTGCACAAGCCATTCCTGCAGATGATCCCGCTCGCGCAATGCAAGCTCACCGAAACGTCTTTGCGCCAGGCGCGCGATTCTATTTTCGGTTCTATCAACACGAAACATTAGGCCACACTCACAGGCCTACCGGCCACTACCTTTTTGACGGGCATGCTCCCACCTCGCGGTCATTCAACTTCCCGATGCGTCTTCAGTAGCACGGCGTGATGCCGTAGTGTCAAACCCGATTCGGATCAGGGAATTAGGCAGCATGCTCACAGGTGAAATTCGCTCGAAGATTGACCAAGTCTGGAATGCCTTCTGGGCGGGCGGGATTGCCAATCCGCTCGAAGTGATCGAGCAGATCACTTACCTGCTCTTCATGCGCGGCCTGGACGACCTCCAGACGCGTGAGGAGAACAAGGCCAACATGCTCGGCCGGCCGATCGAGCGGGTGATCTTTCCGGAAGGTGTCTATCGGCAAGATCGAGACGGCAAGGATGTGAGCTATCAGGAGCTGCGCTGGTCGCGGCTGAAGAACGAAGACCCGGCGCGCATGTTCCTGCTGGTGTCGGAATTCGTCTTCCCCTTCCTGCGCGAGATGGCCGAGGCCGGCACCGCGCATTCCGAGCATATGAGGGGCGCCCGCTTCACCATTCCGACGCCGGGCCTTCTGGCCAAAGTGGTCGACATGCTGGCGGAAATCCCGCTGGAGGACCGCGACACCAAGGGCGATCTCTACGAATACATGCTCGGCAAGATCGCCTCGGCCGGCCAGAACGGCCAGTTCCGCACGCCGCGCCACATCATCAAGCTGATGGTGGAGCTGATGAAGCCGGCGCCGCAGGACGTGATCTGCGATCCGGCCAGCGGCACCTGCGGTTTTCTGGTGGCGGCAGGCGAATATCTGCGCGAGAACCACAAGAGTCTGTTCCGCGACGCCGCGCTCAACCGGCATTTCCACGAGGGAATGTTCCACGGCTACGATTTCGACCAGACCATGCTGCGCATCGGCTCGATGAACATGCAACTGCACGGCGTCGAGGGCGCCGATATCCGCTACCGGGATTCGCTCTCCTCCAGCCATGGCGACGATGCGGACAAATATTCGCTGATCCTCGCCAACCCACCCTTCGCCGGCTCGTTGGATTACGAGACGACCGCCAACGACCTGCTCGCTATCGTCAAGACGAAGAAGACCGAGCTTCTGTTCATGGCGCTGTTCCTGAAGCTGCTTAAACCCGGCGGCCGCGCGGCGGTAATCGTGCCGGATGGCGTTCTGTTCGGCTCCTCGACGGCGCACAAGGCGATCCGCAAGATGCTGGTGGACGACCACAAGCTCGACGCGATCGTCAAGCTGCCGTCCGGCGTATTCAGGCCTTATGCCGGCGTCTCCACGGCCATCGTCTTTTTCACCAAGACTAATTCCGGCGGCACGGATCATGTCTGGTTCTACGATCTACGGGCTGACGGCATGAGCCTGGACGACAAGCGTCAGATGCTACTGTCGGAAGAAAAATTCGGCCCAGTGCCGAAGACAGCGCTCGGCGCTGACGAGCATACGAAGAACAACCTGCCGGATGTCGTCACGCGCTGGCCGGAACGCAACGGCTCTGAGCGTAATAACTCGCGCGCCGGCCAGAGCTTTACCGTGGCCCGCGAGGAGATCGCCGCCACGGATTATGACCTATCGCTCAACCGCTACAAAGAAGTGCTGCACGAAGCCGCCGACCATCGTCCGCCGAAGGAGATCATTGCCGAACTGCTCAAGCTCGAGGACGAGATTGCAATCGGGCTGAAAAAATTGGAAGCGATGTTGTGACTATTCCAGCGGTCCGGCTCGGCGATGTCGTGGAGATTAAAGGCGGAGGCACTCCGTCAAAATCAATTCCTGATTTTTGGAACGGTGACATTCCGTGGGTGTCTCCGAAGGATATGAAATCATGGGAAATCACGGACGCCGCCGAAAAAATTACACACTCGGCAGTCAAAGGCAGCGCGACGAATCTCATCCCCGCTAATTCTATTTTGCTTGTAAACCGCTCCGGCATTCTCAAGCACACACTTCCAGTTGGGATTACCCGTCGCCCTGTTGCAATCAACCAAGATATCAAAGCCCTCGTCTGCGGCCCGCAAGCACATCCAGAATATGTCGCGCATCTTGTGAAATCGGCTGAACCAGTCGTGCTTACATGGGTCAGAGCGACGACCGCAGACAACTTTCCGATCGATAACCTGCGGGAACTTGAAATCCCCCTGCCGCCACTCGACGAGCAGAAGCGGATTGCCACGATCCTGAATAGGGCCGATCAACTGCGCCAAAAGCGCCGCCAGGCGATCGCACTGTTAGACAGCCTCACCCAGGCGATCTTTCTGGAGATGTTCGGGGAAACTGCATCGCTAGATTGGCCCACGGCAACAATTGGCGAAGTCGCTTTGGATATGCGAACGGGTCCATTCGGCAGCCAACTGCTTCATTCAGAATTCGTCGATCAAGGAGTTGCGGTTCTCGGAATCGACAACGCTGTCAGCAATCGATTCGAATGGGGGAAAGCGCGCTTTATCACTGAGAAAAAATATCGAAAACTGTCTCGATATACAGTGAGGCCAAACGACGTGCTCATTACGATAATGGGCACTTGTGGTCGATGCGCTGTCGTGCCCGATGACATACCCATCGCGATCAATACGAAGCATCTCTGCTGTATTACGCTCGACGGGAAAAAAGTCTTGCCTCAATACTTGCATGCATGCTTTTTGAACAATCGAAGCGTGCTTCGGCAACTTGGAGTTCAAGCAAAGGGAGCGGTCATGCCAGGACTGAACATGGGAATCATCAAATCCCTCGTGATTCCGCTGCCTCCAATTTCATTGCAAGACCGCTTCCACGGCACGTTGAAGACGGTCATGAAGCAAATTCGATTTAGCGAGTTTGCAACTGACTATGCAGATAACCTTTTCACTTCCCTCCAACACCGCGCTTTCACCGGCCAGCTTTGAGTTAAGAATGCCGAAACTTCATCATTTGCGATTGCCGGGAGGAATGACCGAAAGAGGGTTTTGGCTATACGTCTGGCGTGTCCAAAATTCTGCGGGAATAGAGCTACTTTATGTCGGTAGAACTGGGGACAATTCAAGCCCGTTTGCCGCTTCGACATACAGGCGAATGGGACAGCACCTTGGAGACGCCAAGAATACGAATGCACTACTCACCCACCTCAGCGCAAACGATGGAGAGCGTCCTATTCACCATTATGAGGAATTTGAGATGTTCTCATACGGTCCAATTTTCCCTGAGGTAGATAGACATCCAGACTTCGTCTATCGGCAGCCACCCCACTGGGAGGATGCTCTGGAGTTGCATCAGCCATTCAGAGATAGAATGGCGGCGCTGGAGAAAAAACTTGCTGGTGAGTTGAAGAGATGCGGCTACAGGGTCATGAACTCCGTCAACTCGAAAGCAGTGCTTGATCCAGCGGATTGGCCACCGGTTCGCGATTCGTTTGCGGAGCATTTTGAGAGATTGAAAGGCCGGCCGTGATATCCAACTTTGCCTTCCTCGCAGCCGAGTTTCCCGAGACCTTCGATAGCGCGAAGCGGGCGGAAGCTCTGGCGGAAGGCGACCCCCGTGCAGCAGCCTTTTATGCCCGGCGCACGGTTGAGCTCGCCGTTCAATGGGCCTACAAGCATGATCCCTCGCTCAAATTTCCCTATCAGAGCAATATTTCGGCGCTGATCCACGAGCCGAGCTTTCAAAAGCTTGCCGGTCAGGCGGTGTTTTCCAAGGCCCGCGTCATCATCAAGATCGGCAACCAGGCCGTTCACGAGAGCCGCGAAACCAAGCCCGCCGAGGCGGCGAACGCGGTGCGCGAGCTGTTCCATCTCTGCTTCTGGCTGGCCCGCACCTATGCGCGCAAGGCCCGCCCCGCCGATGGCCTTGCCTTCGATCCCGCCCATCTCAGCCGCAAGACGGATGTGGTGAAGCGTGCCTTCGCGGAACTCACCCGCATGAAGGGCGAGATGGAGGCGAAGGACAAGCGCAAGATCGTCTACACCGATTTCGAGGACGAATTGGGCCTGGGCGCCGAGATCGATCTGCCTGAGGTCGGCGAAGTGGATTTTGCTCGCTTCAAGCGTAAAGCCCGGCACTTCCTGCGCGAGCACGAGGACCATATCGCCATCGCCAAGCTGCGTCACGGCAGGCCGCTGACGCCGACCGATATCGAGGAACTGCAGGCCATGCTGCTCACCGCCGGCATCGGCGACGCCAAGCACCTGGAGAAGGCAACTGAAATTGCCCACGGTTTCGGTGCCTTCGTCCGCTCACTGGTCGGGCTCGACCGCGCCGCCGTCGCCGAGGCCTTCTCCGGCTTTGTCGCGGGCAGCGGTGTTACCGCCGACCAGATTGAGTTCATCGACATGGTCATCGAGCACCTGACCGAGAAGGGCGCAATGGATCCCGGCCTGCTCTACGAGAGCCCCTTCATCGACGTCGCACCAGAGGGTCCACAGCAGGTATTCGACTTCGAGAAGACAAAGAAGCTCGTCGAGGTGATCAAAGGATTGAACGAGAGCGCGGCAGGGTGATCCATGAAGCTCAAGGACATCAACCTCCTCGGCATTGATGTCGGCTTCTCTAAGTCAAGACCGACGACCGGCATTGCGTGGAGCACGAATGGCACATTCGGGGCGGTCAAAACACACACTGATTGGGAACGCCGGCGCCAGCATCTGCCATCGGTAACGGCCTTCTCTGTGATTGCGATCGACGGGCCACTAGTGCCAACGGGATCGCCGGATCGACTTGTTAGAACATGCGAACAGGTGCTGGCCCGTGGTGCGTTTCAAAAGCGGTGCAAGCCGGGTCCAGCCACTTTGGCACTGGGCTTCAATTGAAGCGCGCTGCGCTCGAAACCGCGGCCCAGGTCAGACATCTCAGCTCACCATCCCCGTTCGCTAATGCCATCTTGGGCGATGTCGCGATCGTGGAAGCTTTTCCTAACGCATTCCTGGGCGTTCTTTTGCCTGATCAGACCTTCACTAAGATCCTGCGCGGCAAGAAATTCGACTGGATGTATGAGCAAGTCGTTGAGGTCGGTAGATTTAGAGAGCTTTTGGCAGTTATAGGCTGGGATGCACCGGATCTCTTGCAGCGCATGGACGCTGAGCGAGATCACGAGAAGCGAGCGGCATACATATGTCTCCTGACAGCAGCTTGTGCGGCGAGTGGTAGAGCTGAAGTTGTGGGTGATGCGGCGAGTGGTTGGATCTGGCTTCCACCTGCTATTCTATGGGCAGCTTGGGCCGTTGAAGCGGCGACACGAAACCTTCGGATGATTGGAGCCTGATCGCATGGCAGCTGAAGCTCGTTCGCCACGTCTTGCGGTGCTTATTGATGCCGACAACGCATCAGCCAAGATCGCCGATGGACTCTTCGAGGAGATCGCCAAGGTCGGCGAGGCGAGTGTCCGGCGCATTTATGGTGATTTTGCCAATGCACGCTCCAAGGGGTGGATCGACGTTCTGGCGCGACACGCAATCATCCCCCAACAGCAGTTCGCCTATACGACCGGAAAGAACGCATCTGACATCACCCTGGTTATTGACGCAATGGATCTCCTCCACAGCGGACGCTTCGACGGTTTTTGCCTTGTGTCGTCCGACAGCGATTTCACGCGGCTGGCTTCGCGGATCCGGGAGCAAGGTATCGACGTCTTCGGATTCGGCGAGCAAAAGACGCCGGAAAGCTTCCGGCAGGCTTGCCGTAGATTTATCTACACCGAGAACCTGCTGCCCGCCCCGATCCCCAACGAGAGCGGCCCTGTCCAGGCACAGAAGTCTCTTCAGCCTCCCAGCGCCGCCACACCGATCATAAAAAAAGTCATCGCTCAAATCGAGAGCGAGGATGGGTGGGTGCCGCTTGGCGCAGTCGGCACGCAGCTCGCCAATCTGTCATCCGACTTCGACCCGCGAACCTACGGTTTCCGTAAGCTGAGCGACCTAGTGCGCAAGACGAGTGCATTCGACATCGAACAGATGCAGGGCGGCCATCTGCGAATTCGCCTCAAGCAGCCAAGTTTAAAGAAGTAGTGCTTAAGTGACTAACGGAGCTCTCTGGCTGACGGCTGCGCAGCACCGCATCGCGTCCGGGGGTTGAATGATCCGATAAAGCTCACGAGCAACCCTAGGAAGGCGGAGATAGCGACTGGCGTAGAGGTCAGGTCAGCGCCGGGTCATCTCGTTTTCCACCCACTCTGCGTATGCCTTCAATTGCTCGAATAGAGATTCCGCGTCGGATAGCAGCATGAAACGGCCGCCGTATTGGGCTAAGTCTTTGTTGCCGAGAATGCGAGTTAACCTGGTCTCCTGAGATTTTGGCAGTCGATTTCCCAATGCGTCTCGCAAGGTCTTGATGACCGCTGCGTGATCGTTTTGATTGATCTTGTTCGCGAAGGTTGCCGTCAGTACGTCCGTATAGGCGATTGCTGCGTTGACCACAGTCGCGGCAATCGGATTTCCGAGTGTTCCTGCTTGAGCACTGCTGATTTGCAATTTAGCCGATTCCAGAATCCCCTGGCGATTATCAAGCGATTTGCACCATGACGAGCGTCGGAGGGTTTCGAAGGGCCACTTCTGGTCAACGTAGTCTCTTCACATCTTTATTGATTCAGGACGAGGTCCAAGAACTACCAATCCTTCGTTTAGAAACGCTTTCCATAAGGGATCGTCGCTTTGGCGCAGTCGTTTCAGGTCAGTTAGAGAAAGAGTGTTGATCGATGCCGCAAAGGATAACTCTTTTCCTCTGGCTGCAAGAAAATCGATGCTTCCGTTTTGTATGGTTTCGATGTCTGGCGCATCAGCTATGAGCGCCACGTCCAGATCGCTTGAGGCGTTGTCTTCCCCCCTCGCGACGCTGCCAAATACCCATGCCGCCACAACTTTGTCCCCGAAGAGGGAGGCGCATTCTTTCACTGCGGCAAGGATATCGGCAAAGCGCCTTTCCTCCGTCTCGAACAGGGCTTGCACCGGGGTGGAGAATGGTGAGCCTCGATTGAGACTGAAAAGACGGGCATATCCGGTTCCACTTTCGGTAACGATTTGAAAACTTGTGAGGGTTGCCAACGAGGCGAGTATGGGAGGGCGGGATATCTTGGTTCTGTTGATGAGATTGCCGACACTCAATTGCCCGCCGTGAAGCGATAATTCCCGCATCACCCGCACATTCGCTTCGTTCCCCAAAATTGTTGAAAGCGGGAAGCGCAGAGCGCTTTCTGGGTTTGGTCGCGCCATAAAGGCCTCATCATATAGATATCTTTATGATCATATTTATATCTATATGTTTGTAAAGATATCAATACGATCCTATGGTTATCTATATACTATTACCATAGGCGACGACCGGCGCCGCCTCATAAAGGCGCAAAGAGCAGGAATAAAAGCGTAAAAATTAGCGTGGCTGGGGCGCCTGGATTCGAACCAGGGGTGACGGTACCAAAAACCGTTGCCTTACCGCTTGGCGACGCCCCACCAGAGCTTGAGCGGAAACCACCTGCTCAAATCGACGCCTGATTAGCAAAGCTCTTCGCCTGTCACAATGACTAAGTTTAACCCGGCGCAGATTTTATGCGCTGCGCGGTGCCTGATGTCGTGCTAGAAATTGGCGACGTCATCGGCCCGAGATCATTCCTTCATGGACAGTCCCGCTTTCGACCTCGCTTTCGAGCCGGCCTATGGGCAGGCCGTGCCGGTTGTTTCAGGGGTCGAGCGGGTTACAGTGAACAATCCCGGGCCTTTCACCTTTTTCGGCACCAACAGCTATATCATCGGCGCTTCCTCCGTCGCGGTCATCGATCCCGGGCCGGAGGACGAGGCGCATTATCAGGCGCTGATGGCAGCGCTTGGCGGGCGCGCGGTGACGCATATCGTCGTCAGCCACACGCATCGCGACCACTCGCCGCTGGCGAGGCGCCTGCAGGCGGCAACGGGGGCGGTGACGGTGGGCCAAGGGCCGCACCGGCCGGCGCGGCCGCTGCGCGAGGGCGAGGCCAATCCCTTCTCCGAAAGCTCGGATCTATCCTTCGTGCCCGATATTACGCTCAGTGACGGCGAGACCCTATCGGGCGATGGCTGGGCGCTGAGCGCGGTGCTGACGCCGGGGCATACGGCCAATCATGCCGCCTTTGGGCTTCAAGGCCGCGACATCCTGTTCTCCGGCGATCACGTCATGGCCTGGTCGACCTCGATCGTCGCGCCGCCGGATGGCTCGATGGCGGATTACATGGCCTCGCTCGACCGGCTGATCGAACGTGAGGATCGCCTGCTGCTGCCCGGCCATGGCGGGCCGGTGACGCAGCCGGCCGGATTCCTGCGGGCGCTGAAGGCGCATCGCCTCAGGCGCGAGCAGGCGGTGCTGGCGCGTGTCCAGGCCGGCGACAGGCAGATTGCCGAGATGGTGAAGGTGATCTATCGCGATACCGATCCGAAGCTGCATGGGGCAGCGGCCCTTTCCGTGCTCGCCCATATCGAGGATCTCCTCGGGCGCGGCGAGATTGCGGCGGATGGGCCGCCTTCGCTTGCCGCCCTTTACCGGCCGGCGGCATGAACATGAGGGTGGGGTCATGAGGGTGGGGAGATGATGATGCGGGCTCAAGCCGATTACAGCTATCGCAACGATGCCGATGTGCCCGCCTTTGCCGATGACCGGCCGTTGATCGTCTTCGATGGCGAGTGCGTGTTCTGCTCCGGCTGGGTGAAATTCGCGCTGAAACATGACAAGCAGCAGCGATACCGCTTCCTGGCGGCGCAGACGCCGCTCGGTGCAGCGCTCTACCGGCATTACGGGCTTCATGCGCGCGACTATGAGACCAATATCCTGATCGAAAACGGCCGCGGCTTCTTCAAGTCCGACGGCTCGATCCGCATGGTGGCGGGGCTCGGCTTTCCCTATTCGCTGGTCAAGATCTTCCGGCTGCTGCCGCGGCGGGCGGCCGATGCGCTCTATGAATTCATCGCCCGCAACCGACTGAAGATTGCCGGGCGGCAAAGCTGCATGGTGCCGACGCCGGAGCAACGGCGCCGCTTCATCACATGAGCGAGGACCGGTTTTCGCTGCTCATCATCGGCGGTTACGGCACTTTCGGCGGGCGGCTTGCCCGGCTGCTTGGCGATGAACCGCGGCTCAGGCTGCTGGTTGGGGGGCGGTCGCTGGAAAAGGCTGACGATTTCGTTGCCGATCTCCGGACGCCGAAAGATGGCGCCGAGGGCCTGGGAAGCAACAATCTCGGCGCGATGGTGCAGGCCGTCAGCTTCGACCGCGACGGCGATCTCACCGAACAGCTGACGCGGCTGAGGCCTCATCTCGTCGTCGATGCCTCGGGGCCGTTCCAGACTTTCGGCAAGGATGCCTATAAGGTGGTCGAGGCCTGCATCGATCTCGGCATCGATTATGCCGATATCGCCGACAGCACCCGCTTCGTCGCCGGCATCGGTGGGCTCGATGCGGCGGCCAAGGCCAAGGGCACCTTCGCGCTCTCGGGGCTCAGCAGCCTGCCTGCGCTTTCCTTCGCCGCACTCGATGCGATGGCGCCGCATTTCTCCCGGGTCGACAGCGTCGCGGCGGGCATTGCCCCGTCGCCGCATGTAAAGATCGGGCTCAATGTCGTGAGGGCGATCGCGAGCTATGCCGGCAAGAAGGTTCCCGTGCTGCGGAATGGGCAGCCGGCCTCCGGGCGCGGGCTGATCGATGCGATGCGGGTGACGGTGGCGCCGCCGGGGGTTAAGCCGCTGCGCAGCCGGAAGTTCCTGCTGGTGGATGCGCCGGATCTCAAGCTGCTGCCGGCGCGCTTTGCCGGCCTGCAATCCACTTTCACCGGGGTCGGAACGGAGCCGCAGCCGCTGCAGCACTTGCTCAGCCTTGCCGCAAGGCTCGTCCACCTCCGGCTCCTGCCGTCGCTGCTGCCGTTTGCGCGGCTGCTGCAACGCGCCAGCCACGCTTTCGCGATCGGCGAACATCGCGGCGGCATGTTTGTCCGTGTGGGCGGCGTCGATCACGCCGGACGGCGGCTGTCCTGCGGCTGGCATCTGATTGCCGAAGGTGATGACGGGCCGTTCATTCCTGTTATCGGCGTGGATGCGCTGGTGCGCCGGCTGCTGAGCGGCGTGCGGCCGGAGAATGGGGCGCGGCCGGCGGCCGGCGAATTGCAGCTTGCGGATTTCGAAGCGGCCTTCCAGCGGTTTTCGATCACATCCGGCGTCACGATGGAAAACGAGGAGGCACGCCAGCCGCTCTACCAGAGGATCCTCGGCAGCGCCTGGGAGCGGCTGCCGCCCGCCCTCGCCGCCCTGCATGGCGGCGGCGCCCGCGTTGCCTCCGGCCGGGCGCGGATCGAGCGCGGCGGCGGACTGCTGGCGAGGATCGTCGCTCGGGTGATCGGCTTTCCCCCGGCGGGCGAGGATGTGCCGGTGACGGTGCGTTTCGTGAGCGATGGCGACAAGGAGATCTGGACACGGGATTTCGGCGGCACGGTGTTCCGCAGCTGGCAGGTCGAGGCAAAGGGCCGCGACCGGGACCTGCTCGCCGAGGTCTTCGGGCCGTTCCGGGTGCTGATGGCGCCGGTGCCGGATGGGGAAAAGCTGCGGCTCGTGGTGCGCGGCTGGCGGTTCTGCGGGATTCCGCTGCCGATGTTTCTGGCGCCTGGCGGGGATACGTATGAGGAGGAGCGTGATGGGCGGTTCCACTTCCACGTGGAGATCGGCGGGGGGCTGACGGGGTTGGTGGTGCGGTATACGGGGTGGTTGGTGGTGGAGTGAGGGGCGTGGGTCTCTGCCTTCGCGCGGATGGCAAATGTGCTGTTCGGTTTGCGCGGATGCCTGCCCCTCACCCTAGCCTTACCGGGCTCGAGCCACTCGTCTCGACCCGTCCTGCGGACCCCCGTTAAAAACGGGGAGAGGGGACGTGCCAAACGCAACATCGAAGTTGAGGAAGACAGCGCGGCATATCCCCTTCGCCCCAGCGGGGAGAAGGTGGCCCGAAGGGTCGGATGAGGGGGCCACACGGCACATGCCTCCAATATTGGTCTTCCCGCTACGCCGACGCCAGCGCGGTCGAAGCCTGTATAGGC
Organism: Rhizobium acaciae; assembly: GCF_025941625.1. Classification (NCBI taxonomy): domain Bacteria; kingdom Pseudomonadati; phylum Pseudomonadota; class Alphaproteobacteria; order Hyphomicrobiales; family Rhizobiaceae; genus Rhizobium; species Rhizobium acaciae. The sequence goes on along the minus strand of NZ_JAPCZO010000005.1, from coordinate 329,589 downwards.
ATTATAAGGAAGACCGGCTTCGCCGGCCCCCTTCCTCCTGCGGTCTTGCGGGACCGACCAGCCCACCAGCCACATGGCACGCCGATCAGCCCTCATCCTGAGGCGCGCAGGCCAGAGGCCGGAGCCTCGAAGGACGGGGGCGGGTGATGAGCGCTCCGGCCGCATCCATTGCCGGAGGAGATACCAGTGGCCGGCCTCGTCCTTCGAGGCCCCTGCGGGGCGCCTCAGGATGAGGTCGGAGAGAGGCTGCGGCCCGCAGGTTGTCGAGTCCGCCGCACCCTCTCCCGGCCCTTCGCTTTGGGCTCAGGGCGTTCGCAACTGCAATCGATTCGCCGGATCGATTGCTGGCGCTCTGCACCACCGTTGCTCACCCACCCGCAATCCCCAAGAGTTCGGCATCCAGCGCCTTCAGATAATCACCGGCGATTTCGGCGCTGAAGCCGAGGTCGTGTTGGCCGTAGCGGGAGGCGACGCGGATGTCGACGAAGGTGGTCTCGGCCTCTTCGCGGAGCCGAATGATGATATCGAAGCGCAGGCCGAGGACCAGAGTGCGGGTGGTGCCCTGCAGCGTCACGCCGTTGGCGCCGCGGATCAGCTTGGCGACATCGTCGTCATAGGGGCGCGGCGTCGGCACGGGGATGGTATCGGGCGCATCGGCCACGGCATCGTCGCTTGGCCGCGGCGGCTTGACCGGTCTGTCCTCGGGATCGCGGCCGGGCTCTGTGTCGCCACTGCTTTTCGTGATGGTCATGCCGCTCATCTTGGCGACCTTGCGCACCGCTTCCAGCACCCGGTCAAGCGCGCCCTCATAGCGCCGGCCTGTCAGTTCGGGATAGGCGGCGAGCTGCTTTTCGCGATCCTCCGGCGTCACCTGCACATTGCGCTTGAGCCAGATCTGGTCGGAGTGCGGCGGCGAAAGCCAGTCGGGTGCGGAGACCGGATCGGTGGAAACGTCGTAGATATCAGGCCGCGTCATGTAACGCTCGGTGGCATAGGCGCCGAGGCCGAGCGGAAAGGCGGCATAGATCAGTGCCGCCAGCGCCGCCAGCCCGCCTTCAGCCCCCGTCATCCAGAGGCTGCGCAGCCCGACTGCGGCAAGCATGGCGGCAAGCAGCGCGCCGCCGGCAGCAGCAATCAGCAGCAGCACCAGATAGGGTGTGGCGAGGCCGCCGAAGCGGTGGGCGATCATCACCGCCAGCGCCAGCACCAGGGAAAACGCCCCGAGCAGCCGCGAAAAGCGGGCGGCGTTGGAAACGGGGCGGTCGAAGCGGATGGCCATCAAACTTACCGGTTGCTCGTCAGCGCCCGCGCGTTCGACCACGCAAATCGCCTCAACCCTGTTTAGAGCATGATGCCGAAAAGTGTGAAGCGGTTTTCGGACGACAACATGCTCTATTCCTTGATTTAGATCCGGATTCAGATTTTTGGCCGGCCCGGCCTAACATCATCCGGATCTGGGGCAAGATTCGGCTAAATTGAAACTATTGTCTGAGGCAATGCGTTGGAATCCACGGCGAAGGCCATGGTGAAACGGCGGCCGCTTCATAAGCCCTTGCTGATATGTCAAAAAAAGGCCATTCTGCCGCGGTTTCATCTCCAGATATAGAGGAGAGACGGGATGATTTCACCCGAGATTGCAGCAAGGCCGCAGGCGTCTGCGCTTGGCGGGATCGACCACCAGTCCGAGCCGATGCTGCCGATGGAGCTGCTCGAGCTCGAGCTTTCGCTCGAAGGTTATGCCGGCGGCGATGCCGGCTTCTGCGAGGCGGTGCGCCGGGCGGCGGCACGCTCCGGCGGCGAATTGCTGTTCGACCTGCCGGCCGGCGGCCTCGTCCAGGATTGCCGGCGCATTGCCGTGCTGCGCATTCCTGAAGACGGCCAGGAGATGCGCGTCGTGCTGGCGCTGCTCGACGATAATGGCACCGAGATCCGCATGCAGGCGCCTGACGAAGAGACCGCGCCGCTGGTGCGTTTCGCCGATGCCTTCATCGAACTGCTGGAACGTATCTGAATTCTAGATCAAGATTTTAGGGGCGCTCGGCCGCGGCTTCCGCAACGCTGCGGAACGGAAACTTGCGACCGCATTCGCATTTGATGACGAAATTTTCCTGGTGGTTGGAAGGCCGCTGTACGCCAAAGCCGCGCGGCAGCTGATCGACCTTGAAATCCGGGTGCTTGCGCTTGGGATCGTCAACTTCCGAGGCTTCGGCAAAGCCCTCATTGCCGCATTGCGGACAGTTCAGTTTTTTCGAAAATCGATCGCGAAGGGCCATGCTCGTTCCAAGGTTTCCGGCCGCTCATGGAGTGGCCATGCTTTCCTCATACATAGGAATGGCCCTCGGCGAAAGTGGAACCAAGTGCTGAGCCTGCCGTTCCTTTTTCGAAAAGGAGGCACTCATGCCGAACAGAGACCCGATCCCGACACCCAATGCCGATACCCCGCGCGGCCCGACGCCGACACCCGGCATTCCCGACCCCATCCAGCAAAAACCGCCGCTGACGCCGGCGCAGGATCCTGCTGATACGAAGAATCCTCAGGATCCGCCGCTTAATCCGGCGCTGCTGCCGATCGGGGATCCGGCTGGGGCGGCTTGACGTCGGTGAGAGCGTTATCCCCAATCTCCCTCATTCCTGTGCTCGTCACAGGAATCCAGCCATCGCGCGTCGGCGCGATGAATAACTGATACCAAAGATTCTCCCGCGCCCAATGACTTGGGCGCTCTGGATTCCTGTGACGAGCACAGGAATGAGGGAGGAGAGGTTGAATGCAAGAGGCTGTGAGGAACGGCACCCACGGCCCCCTCATCCGCCCTACGGGCACCTTCTCCCCGAGGGGAGAAGAGGGAATCGAGACGTTGCGGCAAATCCCCTTCGCCCCAGCGGGGAGAAGGTGCCCGTAGGGCGGATGAGGGGGCCCACGGCACACGGCTCGCGTCATCACCCAAGCCTCAGCGATCTCCGGGACCAAGAGCAGCTTGACGCCCTCGCCCGAATGGCCTTTCCTCATCGAGAAGCATTCCAAGGACCAAACCAATGCGCATTCGTCTTCTCATCACCGTCATGGCCACTGTTGTCGCCGGGCTTTCCGCCTGCCAGACGATGACGCCGGAGGAGCGGCGGGCGGCGGATGAGCAGCGGTGCCTCGGCTATGGCTTCCGACGCGGCACGGATGGTTTTGCCACCTGCCTGCAGCGCATCGATCTCGACCGGCGCGCCGAATCACGGGCGCAGAGTGCCGAGATGATGAATAACATGGCCTGGGAGCTGAACGGGCCTTATATCTATCGCGATCGCTGGCGGCATCGTCACTGAGTGCCAGGGGCGCCCTGCCCCACACTCCACCGATATTTTACACGCTCGCCCGCAGGTCTTTCGGACCGCGCCTGACCTCTTCCAGACTGCCTGCAATCACCGCCTGCGCTGCCGCGAGCCTGGCGATCGGCACGCGGAACGGCGAGCAGGAGACGTAGTCGAGGCCGATCGTCTCGCAGAATCGGATCGAGGCCGGGTCGCCGCCATGTTCGCCGCAGATACCGAGCTTCATGTCGTTGCGGGTGCGCCGGCCGCGTTCGGCGGCGATGCTGATCAATTCACCGACACCGTCGAAATCGAGCGAGATGAAGGGATCGTGCTCGATGATGCCCTTGCGCTGATAGGTGGGGATGAAAGCCGAGGCGTCGTCGCGCGAAATGCCGAAGGTGGTCTGCGTCAGGTCGTTGGTGCCGAAGGAGAAGAATTCGGCGGCTTCGGCAATCACATGGGCGCGAAGGGCCGCGCGCGGCAGCTCGATCATCGTGCCGACGAGATAATCGATCTTCATGCCGGCTTCGTTCATGACGTCGCCGGCGACGGCATCGATGTGCGCCTTGACGTAGTCGAGCTCGGTGCGCAGGCCGACGAGCGGCACCATGATCTCCGGTACCACGGCTGCGCCGGTCTCCTTGGCTGCGGCGACCGCCGCCTCGAAGATGGCGCGGGCCTGCATCTCGACGATTTCAGGATAGGAGATCGCCAGCCGGCAGCCGCGATGGCCAAGCATCGGGTTGAACTCGTGCAGCGCATCGACGCGCTGGCGAAGCACGGATGCTTCCATGCCCATGGCGAAGGCCACTTCGGCCACCTCGTCATCGGTCTTCGGCAGAAATTCGTGCAGCGGCGGATCAAGCAGGCGGATCGTCACCGGCAGGCCGTGCATGACGGTGAAGAGGCCGGTGAAATCCAGCCGCTGCATCGGCAGCAGCTTGTCGAGCGCCACCCGCCTGCCCTTCTCATCGACGGCAAGGATCATTTCGCGCATGACATGGATGCGCTCACCCTCGAAGAACATGTGCTCGGTGCGGCAAAGGCCGATGCCTTCGGCGCCGAAGGAGCGGGCGGCGAGCGCATCGGCCGGCGTATCGGCATTGGTGCGCACCGTCATGCGGCGGGCGCGGTCGGCCCAGCCCATGATGCGGCCGAAATCGCCCGACAGCGCCGGCTGGATCATCGGCACCTCGCCTTTCAGCACCTGGCCGGCCGAGCCGTCGATGGTGATGATATCGCCCTTCTTGAGCGTCACGCCGACGCCGAGCAGCCGCTCGTTGCGTTGGTCGATGCGCATGGTGCCGGCGCCGACGACGCAAGGGATGCCCATGCCGCGGGCAACGACCGCCGCATGGCTGGTCATGCCGCCGCGGGTCGTCAGAATGCCTTCGGCGGCATGCATGCCGTGAATGTCCTCCGGGCTGGTCTCGACCCTGAGCAGGATGACCTTGCGGCCTTCGGATTCCGCCTCGACGGCCTCTTCCGCCGTGAAGACGATGGCGCCGGTGGCAGCCCCCGGCGAAGCCGGCAGCCCGGTGCCGATCACCTGGCGGGTGACGCGCGGATCGATCGTCGGGTGCAGCAGCTGGTCGAGGCTGGAGGGCTCGATGCGCAGCACCGCCTCGTCCTCGGTGATCACCCCCTCATCGACCATGTCGACGGCGATCTTCATTGCCGCCCGCGTCGAGCGCTTGCCCGAGCGGGTCTGCAGCATCCACAGCTTGCCGCGCTCGATGGTGAATTCGATATCCTGCATGTCGCGGTAATGGATCTCGAGCTCGGTGCAGATGCGGCAGAGCTCGCGAAAAGCCTCCGGCATCAGCTTTTCCATCGAGGGTTTTTCGGAGCCGGAGGAAATCCGCCCCTCCTCGGTGATGCTTTGCGGCGTGCGGATGCCGGCCACGACATCCTCGCCCTGGGCATTGACCAGGAATTCGCCGTAAAGCGCGCTCTCGCCGGTCGAGGGGTTGCGGGTGAAGGCAACGCCGGTGGCGGACGCATTGCCGAGATTGCCGAAGACCATCGCCTGGATATTGATCGCCGTGCCCCAGCCTTCCGGAATATTGTGGAGATGGCGGTAGGTGACGGCGCGCGCGCTCATCCAGCTGGAAAAGACGGCGCCGACCGCGCCCCAGAGCTGGACTTCGGGATCCTGCGGGAATTCCTGCTCCAGTTCCTCCTCGATCAGCCGCTTATAGAGAGAGACGATATGCTGCCATTCCGAGGCGCTGAGTTCGGTATCGAATTCATGGCCGAGCTTGGCCTTCTCGTCTTCCAGAATCTCCTCGAAGGCGTCGTTGCCGAGACCCATGACGACATCGGCATACATCTGGATGAAGCGGCGGTAGCTGTCCCAGGCAAAACGCGCATCGCCGGCATCATGGCCGAGCGCCTGCACCGTCTCGTCGTTGAGGCCGAGATTGAGCACGGTGTCCATCATGCCCGGCATCGAGACGCGGGCGCCGGAGCGCACCGAGAGCAGCAGCGGCTGGCTGACGGAACCAAAGTGACGGCCGGTGATTGCCTCGATCGCCGCTATGCCGGCGCGCACCTCAGCCTTCACCGCATCCTCGATGTGGCGGCCATTCTTGTAATAGGTGTTGCAGGCATCGCTGACGATCGTCAGCCCCGGTGGCACCGGCAGTCCAAGCGCGCACATTTCCGCCAGATTGGCGCCCTTGCCGCCCAGAATCTCGTGATCGCGCGCCCGGCCCTCAGCCTGCCCGTCGCCGAACCTATAGACCCACTTGGTCATCTTCCCCCCAACACCAAATCGGGATTAGCTTAATCCGTTGGTGTTGAAATGAAAATCGACAAATGCGGCAGAATGTTGCGCTGCACAATAAATCTTGGCCGCGGCCGGCGACGAAATGGTTTAAAGGTGCTCAAACAGAAAAAAAGGCACAAAAAAAGCTTTGCGGGACTGCAACAATGTCCCGCAAAGCCTTGTTTCCGTCCGGCCAGGAAAACCGGACGGGGGGTCCCTCAACCCAGGAACGATTCAGCTTTTTCTCAAAACAGAACCGTTCTGACCTTCGTTCTACGCAATTCCTGGAAAATAGATCGCTACTTCCCTGGATTTGCTCCAACGGTTTCCGGTTCTTGCCCTCGCCCGGAAAACCGCACGCAAATTCGACAATGCGCAACCTTTGGTCGCTCGCTTTCCAGCAGAGTAATTAGGTTGCGTTGAAACAACTTCTAATGCAAGTCAGCGAAAAGAGCATCACCCAAATGGGGTACAGACCGCAAGGAAGCCGACCTTTTTTGGTGTTTATTTCTTGTCAATTGACTTTACGCAATTTCCGGGCGCAAAACCGCGTCATGGCTTTGCTGAAATTGCGTGTGCTCGGCGTCGACGTGGATGCTCGGATCAGGCCCACTGCTGTCCGGTTGGCGCTAGTGGCTTGCCCCTCACCCTAACCTTGCCGGGCTCGAGCCACTCGTCTCGACCCGTCCTTCGGACCCCCGTAAAAACGGGGAGAGGGGACGTGTCCTGCGAAAGGTCGGAGGGGACGGAGAGGGCGCAGCAATGTCCCTTCGCCCCGTTTACGGGGAGAAGGTGGCGGCAGCCGGATGAGGGGCTGGTCTCGGCAAACACGCCGATCGGGATGTCCAGTGACAATCCGCCCTTCCCCGACGCAGAAACGCGTTCGTCGTAAACCTCAGGCAATCTCGCGCAGGCGCTCGGCCATTTGCAGGTCGACGGAGACGAGTTGGGAGACGCCCTGCTCGGCCATGGTGACGCCGAAGAGGCGGTTCATGCGGGCCATGGTGATCGGATTGTGGGTGATGATGACGAAGCGGGTTTCGGTGGAGGCCGCCATTTCGTCCATCAGGTTGCAGTAGCGCTCGACATTGTGGTCGTCGAGCGGCGCGTCAACTTCGTCGAGCACGCAGATCGGCGCCGGATTGGTGAGGAAGACGGCGAAGATCAGCGCCATTGCCGTCAGCGCCTGTTCGCCGCCGGAGAGCAGCGTCATCGTCTGCGGCTTCTTGCCGGGCGGACGGGCGAGGATTTCGAGGCCGGCTTCGAGCGGATCGTCGGATTCGATCAGCTGCAGCTCGGCGGTGCCGCCGCCGAACAGATGGGTGAACAGCCGCTGGAACTGGGCGTTGACGATGTCGAAGGCGGCAATCAGCCGTTCGCGGCCCTCGCGGTTGAGGCTCTGGATGGCGCCGCGCAGCTTGCGGATCGCATCGATGACGTCGTCGCGCTCCTTGATCAGCGCTTCGAGCTTCTCGCTGAGTTCCTTCTGTTCCTCGTCGGCGCGCAGGTTGACGGCGCCCAGCCGCTCGCGCTCGATCCTCAGGCGTTCCAGCTCGCGTTCGACTTCGCGCGGATCGGGAAGCGCCTGCATGGTCGGGCGGCCGGTCAGTTGCAGCGCCTCATGCGGGGCGACATTCAGGACCTCGCGGATGCGGCCTTCGCTTTCCTGCCGCTTCTCGCGGGCCGAGACAAGGCGTTCCTCGGCGCGGCCGCGGCGCTCGCGGCATTCGGCAAGTTCCGACAGTGCCGTCGTTGCCTTCTGGTCGGCTTCGCGCTGGATGCGTTCGGCCTCGGCCAAGAGATCGCTGGCCTGGCGGCGCGCCTCCTCGGCCTTCTGCAATTCGCTCAGCAGAGCGCGGCGCTTGTCGTCGAACTCGTCCGGCGCCAATTCGAGTTCGGCTGCCTCGTCCCGCGCCTCTTCCTCGCGCTCGCGCAGCGTCGCGACATGATCTTCGGCGCTTGCCGCCCGCTGGCGCCAGGTCTCGCGCTCCTGGCCGATCGCCATGATGCGGCGCTGGCGGGCTTCGTTTTCCCTCGCCAGGCTTTCATGGCGGGCGCGGCTTTCGGCCAGCGCGCCGCGATCGGTCGCCACTTCCGCCTGCTGGAACCGCAGCCGCTCGTCGATCGCAGTCAGATCGGGCGCGTCCTCCAGCTCGATGCGGGCATTTTCTTCCTGGATGGCGATTTCCTCCAGCTGCGTGCGCAGCTGGCTGGCGGCCTCGCTGACGACATCGCGGCGGCGGATGAGATCGCCGGAGGCACGCTCGGCGGCAACAAGAGCGTCGCGCGCTTCCGCGAGATGACGCGCCGACAGGCGGCTCATGTCGCGCGCCTCGGCAAGCCGGCGCTCCTCGACGCGGATCGCTTCGGCAGCGGCTGCCTGCCGCTCCTCGGCTTCGGCAAGCACGTCGCGGGCAAGGGCGGCTTCGCCTTCGAGCTCGGCCAGGCGGTTCTTCTGGGCAAGGCGCAATGCCGCTGCACTCGGGGCGTCTGCACCCGTCACGTGGCCGTCCCAGCGATAGACCGCACCCTCTTTGGTCACCAGCCGCTGGCCGGGCTTCAGCGCCGCCATCAGCCGCTCCGCATCGCCCTCCGCGACCAGGCCGATCTGGCGAAGGCGGCGGGTCAGTGCCGCCGGCGCGCGGACATGATCAAGCAGCGGCGCAACAGCGGATGGAAGGGCGGGATCGCCAGCGCCATCGCCATTGTCGGACCAATGGGCCGGCGCCTCGGCATCGAGCGGCGATTCCAGATCGTCGCCGAGGGCGGCGCCGAGTGCGGTCTCGAAGCCGCGGTCGACCTTCAGGTCATCGGCGACCGGCGGAAATTTGCCGGCCGCGGCACCGGCTGCGAGCATGCGGGAAATGGTGCGGGCCTCGGTCTCCAGCGCATTCAGGCTGGAGCGGGCCTGCTCGACCGGCGCACGCGACAGCGCCTCGGTCTGGCGGGCGCTAGCCAGCGCCTGGTCGACCACTTGCACTGCGGCTTCCGCGTCGGCGACGGCGATCTCGCCGGCTTCGACGATGGCGCGTTTTTCGTCGGGATCGGGCAGGCCGGCGATCTTCTCGCCGACGGCTGACAGTTCGTGGTTCGCCTCGTCCATCTGCCGTTCGAGGCGCATCCGGCGGTCGGTGAGATCGCGGATGGCGCGTTCCAGCTGGTTGCGGCCGGCAGCGGCTTCGGCGCGCTCGGCCGTCAGCTGGGTGAAGATGCGCTCGCTATCGGCAAGTTTTGCCGCCGCGCCCTCGAAGGCCTCGCGGGTTTCCTCGGCATAACGGCCGGAATCGGCGAGGATTTCTGAAATCTCCGCCTCTTCGGCATCGAGCCTCGCCAGGATGACGGCATTGTCGGCCACCAGCCGCTGCTCGCGGCTAATATCCTCGGCAAGCTGGGCGAGACGGCGGGTCAGTTCGTCGCGGCGGCGCAGGATGCGGCCGGCATCTTCCTCCAGCTGGCTTCTGGCGATCTGCAGGCGCTGCAGGGCGGCGGCGGCGCGCGCCTCGCCCTCGCGCAGTTCCGGCAGCTTCAGGCTGGCGATGCCCTGGTTCTTCGCCGCCTCCATCTGCATCTGCGCCTTTTCGGCAACGACGGAGGTCGCCTGGTTCAGCGCGCTGTCGGCCTCTGCCTCGGCTTCCTTGGCCTGCACCCAGCGGATATGCAGCAGCATCGCCTCGCGGGCGCGGATATCGGCGGACAGCGTCTTGAAGCGGTTTGCCTGGCGCGCCTGGCGCTTCAGGCTCTCGATCTGGCTTTCGAGTTGCGAGGTGACGTCGTCGAGACGCTCGAGATTGCCTTCGGCGGCGCGCAGCCGCAGTTCGGCCTCGTGGCGGCGGGAATGCAGGCCGGATATGCCGGCCGCCTCTTCGAGCAGCTGGCGGCGGGCCTGCGGCTTTGCCTGGATCAGCTCACCGATGCGCCCCTGCCCGACCATCGACGGCGACCGCGCGCCGGTGGAGGCGTCGGCAAACAGCAGCTGCACGTCCTTGGCGCGGCTTTCCTTGCCGTTGATGCGATAGAGCGAGCCCTGTTCACGCTCGATGCGGCGGGTGACCTGGATCTCGTCGCTGTCGTTGAAGGCGGCAGGCGCGGTGCGTTCGGCATTGTCGAGATAGAGCGCCACTTCGGCGGTGTTGCGCGCCGGGCGGTTGCCGGAACCCGAAAAGATCACGTCGTCCATGCCGGAGGCGCGCATGTTCTTGTAGGAATTCTCGCCCATCACCCAGCGCAGTGCCTCGACGAGATTCGACTTGCCGCAGCCGTTCGGGCCGACGACGCCGGTCAGTCCGCGCTCGATGATGAATTCCGTCGGCTCGACGAAGGATTTGAAGCCGACCAGGCGCAGCTTGTTGAACTTCATGCAGAAGCTCCGCAGCGCAGTTCAGGTTTGCCACGCAGCCACAAAAAAACGGGCGCACGGCTTTCGCCGTCGCCCGTTCTATCGAAACGATCCGGTTCAGAGCAGGCTGTCGATGAGCTTCGACAAAGTGTCAACCGGCATGTCTCCAGAGTAGCGCTTGCCATTGATCAGGAAAGTCGGGGTGGCGTTGACGCCGAAATCCTTGGAACCTCTTTCCCGCGTGGCGTTCACTTCATCCAGAAGCTTCTGGTTCGTCAAGCATTTCGTGAAGCTATCCTCAGTAAATCCGGCAAGCTTCGACATCTGCAGCAATGCGGCGCGGCCATCATCGGCGGCGGCCCATACCTGCTGCTGCTTGAAGAGCATGGAAACCATCGGGAAATACTGTTCCGGCGTGCTCAACTGCTCCGGATTGGAAGAATTGCAGCGGGCGAGCATGAAGGCGGCGGCGGCGCGCGGGTCGAAGGGGAATTCGCGGATGATGAACTGCACCTTGCCGCTGTCGACATATTTCTGCTTGATCGTGTCGAAGGTGGTGTTGTGGAAATGAGCGCAATGCGGGCAGGTCATCGACATGTATTCGACGATCTTGACCGGGGCGTCGGCCTTGCCGAGCGCCATTTCCGGCAGCACGCCAGGCTTCAGCACCTCAGCCATGTCGACATCGCCGTCGGACTCCGGCATTTCGGTCGCCGAGGTGGCGGCCGTCTGCATGGTGTCGACATTGGTGCCATCAGCCATGGTCTTGCCGGAGGACGAAGCATCGGCAGCGTCCTTGCTGTCGTTGCAGGCGACAAGCGCTACGGCAGCGGCGGCGATGGCGATACCGCTGAGCAGGCGGCGTTTCGTCAGTTGCATTTCGGACATCTGCATGGATTCCCCATAACTAAAGAGCTTGATGGCGTGACTGTGCGATATAACGGCTGGCGGCCACTCACAAGGCACGGTTCGCCAACTTCCTTCAAAGAATTGTGACCGTGGGAAGACGATAGATCAAAAATTGCGAGATTGGTCGTTTGTCGATTTCATCGATAGACATCCCTGCGGTTGCCAACCCTCACAACGAGGATTTGGACCGCCCCGTCGTCGATGCTTGCGATCACTCGATGGTCTCCGACGCGATACTTCCAGAAATCCCCGAGCTCGGATCCCTTGAGCGCTTCTCCGATGGATCGGGGGTCGTCCAGTCTGGCAACGCGATCATTGAGAAATCGCAGTATTCGGCGGGCGCCTTCATGTCCGAGCTTTTCAAGTTCGCGTTCGGCCGCTCGCTGAAACTCAATTCTCCAAACCATGACGCGCCATCAGCTCGGCCAGTGACACGGTATCGCTCTCACCCCGACGAAGCTCTTCGAGGCGCCTTTCGGCAAGATAGATATCTTCGAGATCGTCAAGATGCTCGAGGATAGCTTGACGCGCATAGAAGCTCTTGCTTCGGCCCGTGCGCTTGGAAAGCTCGTCGAGCCGTGCTTCGATCTCCGGTGGCAACCGCAAGGCCAGCATGGTTTTTCTCCTGTGTGCTATACAGGTATAGCAAATAGAAGGCCCCATCACTAGTCGTCATTCACAAGCAATAAAAGCGCTAGCGCCCACTCCCCCGCTTGCCCATCACCGCCGTGCCCAAGCGCTGGATCGCCTGGCGCAGCTTGTCGTTCTCGATGCCCTCCATCATGCCTTCGAGCTTGCGGGCGGCTTCGCCTTTCAGCGGCGGCGGGGTGCGGGAGCGGCGGATGGTTTGTGAGACCGGCTTCTGGACGATGCGGATCTGGTGGACGGCGGCAAAGCCGAAGAAGCTGTTGATGCGCTGGATGAGTTCGCCCTGGGCATGGGTGAGGAAGAGCGCACGCGCGCCCTCGCAGGCAATCGTCAGCACGCCGGGGCGGAAGCCGCCGGTCTCATCGCCACCGCGGGCCCAGGCGATCTTTTCCGGCCGGGTGCAATCGGCGAAATCCTCGCCGGCGATTTCGCTCCACGAACCGAGTAGCGCCGTGTTGATGCCGGCGCGCCGCGCGAGCACGGGATCGATCAGCCCGTTCGCCAGCTCGGAAATCTGCTTTGCACCTTTGCGTGGATAACTCATCGAAACCCTTCAGCGACGCCGCCAATTCGCATGCCAATTCGCACAGGCGACTTGATCGCGCGGCATTGCTTCGCCAAGTATAGGCACTTCCCCCCATCGCGGCAAATCATGACGATCACCACACTCGACACGCCCTTAGCCAACCCCCTGCTCGACTGGTATGACCGCCACCACCGCGACCTGCCCTGGCGCGTTTCTCCCGGCATGGCGGCCCGCGGCGTCAAACCCGACCCCTATCGCGTCTGGCTGTCGGAGGTGATGCTGCAGCAGACGACGGTGCAGGCGGTCAAACCCTATTTCGAAAAGTTTCTGCAGCGTTGGCCTCAGGTGACCGATCTCGCCGCAGCCGAAAACGACGCGGTGATGGCCGCCTGGGCGGGGCTCGGCTATTACGCGCGGGCCCGCAACTTGAAGAAATGCGCCGAAGCGGTGGCGACAGAGCATGGCGGCATCTTTCCCGATACCGAAGAGGGCCTCAAGTCGCTGCCCGGCATCGGCGACTATACGGCAGCCGCCGTCGCCGCAATCGCCTTCAACCGGCAGGCGGCAGTCATGGACGGCAATGTCGAGCGGGTGATCTCGAGGCTTTATGCGATCGCCACGCCGCTACCGGCCGCAAAGCCGGCGATGAGGGAGAAGGTGGCGCTGCTGACGCCGGCCGATCGGCCCGGCGATTTCGCCCAGGCGATGATGGATCTGGGCGCGACGATCTGCACGCCGAAGCGGCCGGCCTGTTCGCTCTGTCCGTTCCGCGGTGCATGCGAGGCGCTCGAACTTTCCGATCCCGAGTTCTTTCCGGTCAAGGCGGCGAAGAAGGAGAAGCCGGTCCGATACGGCGCGGCCTTCATCGCGGTGACCGGTGATGGCGAGATCCTGCTCAGGCGGCGCATCGACAGCGGCCTGCTCGGCGGCATGACCGAGGTGCCGACTAGCGCCTGGACGGCGCGCACCGACGGCGAGACCTCGGCCAGCGCCGCGCCCTTCGAAGCAGCATGGCAGGCCTCTGGCACCGTCATCCATGTCTTCACCCATTTCGAGCTCAGGCTTTCGATCTGGCGTGCGGCGATCGCAACCAAGATCGTCACGGATGGCGGCCCGAATGACGGATGGTGGGAGCCGGTTACAAATCTTGAAGCCCAGGCCTTACCAACCATCATGAAAAAAGCGATCGCAGCGGCTATTCCTCTCGCGTTTAAAACATCCAAGGGATGACCATGACCACCGACATAAGACATATCGTTTTCGACATCGGCAAAGTCCTTATTCATTACGATCCGCATCTTCCCTTCAGCCGCCTCATTCCAGATGAAACCGAGCGCAACTGGTTCTTCGCCAATATCTGCACCCATGACTGGAACATCGAGCAGGACCGCGGCCGCACCTGGGCGGAGGCCGAAGCGCTGCTGATAAAACAGCACCCGGCCCGCGAAGAGCATATCCGCGCCTTCCGCAAATATTGGCACGAGATGGTGCCGCACGCTTATGACGCCAGCGTCGCGATCATGGAAGGGCTGATCGCCGAGGGTCGTGACGTGACGATGCTCACCAACTTCGCCTCCGACACGTTCCGCGAGGCGCAGGCGCGCTTCCCCTTCCTGACCAAACCGCGCGGCGTCACGGTTTCCGGCGATGTCGGCCTGATCAAGCCTGATGTCGCGATCTACGAGACGCATACGAAAAGCTTCGGCCTCGATCCGGCTGCCACGATCTTCATCGACGACGCACCTGTTAATGTCGAAGGCGCCAAGGCCTTCGGCTGGAATGCGGTGCTGTTTTCGGGCGCGGAAAAACTGCGCAGCGATCTCGCCGGCTATGGGGTAAAGGTCTGAGACCGATGGCTTTCGACCCAGCAAAGCAAATCGAACTCTTCCACGCCGCGATCAACGCCCTCGATTTTCCCACCATCGAGGCCTATTTCGCCGAGGATGCAACCTATGTCTCGAACGGCGTCGGCAGTCTTGCCGGCCGCGCCGAGATCATGGCTGCCTTCCGGCGTTATTTCGACGATTATCCCGATCAGACAGCGGAAAATTCGCTGGTGGAAACTTTGACGCCGCTTTCCGGCCGATCGGTCTGGTCGGTGCGCGCCACCCACAGCAAGACGGGCAAGCCGCTGATCCGCGAAGGCGAGGAGACGATCACCTTCAACGCGGAAGGCCGCGTCACAAGGGTCGAGGTCACCGATTACCAGGAGTTCTGATCAGGAGTTCTGACTGGGGTAATTACAGCAAAAGTATCGAGCGGTTTTGCGTCCGGAATTGCGCAAAAACAAAAAGAGGACGCCCGGGTTTGACCCCGGGCGCCTTGGTCTTCTTCCGCAACTGGAGGGAAATCGGAAGAAGGTATCTCGATCTCGCGAAGGTGGTGCTCACTCCGCCTTTGCCAGATCACTGCGGATGACGGACCTGAGATCGTCGATCGGGCGCAGGGACTGCCCGTCTTCGAAATGCCAGAAGGTCCATCCGTTGCATGCATCGAGACCCTGCACCTTGGCGCCGAGACGATGAATGGAGCCGGCCTCGCCGCCGGATGCTACCGTGCCGTCGGCGCGGACGATGGCGCTATAGCGGCGCTTGGCGTCGGTCAGCACCTGGCCGGGCTTGATCAGGCCGCTTTCAACCAGCACGTTGAAGGCGACGCGGACTTCCGCCTTCTTGCCGGTCATGACGGTCAGTTCCGCCTTGCCGAGCGGCTCGACGGCGGCGATGCGGGCCGAGGCCGCATCGATATAATCCTGTTCGCGCTCGATGCCGACGAAGTGGCGGCCGAGACGCCTGGCGACGGCGCCCGTCGTTCCCGAGCCGAAGAAAGGATCGAGCACGATATCGCCGGGCTTGGTCGAGGCCATGATGACACGGGCGAGCAGCGCTTCCGGCTTCTGCGTCGGATGCACCTTCTTGCCGTCCTCGCCCTTCAGCCGTTCGCTGCCGTTGCAGATCGGGAACAGCCAGTCGGAGCGCATCTGGACATCGTCATTGGCCGCCTTCAGCGCATCGTAATTGAAGGTATAGCCCTTGGCCTTGGCGCTGGGGCTTGCCCAGATCATCGTCTCATGGGCGTTCTGGAAACGGCGGCCCTTGAAATTCGGCATCGGGTTGGTCTTGCGCCAGATGATGTCGTTGAGGATCCAGAAATTCAGATCCTGCAGCGTGGCGCCGACCCGGAAGATATTGTGGTAGGAGCCGATCACCCAGATCGAGCCTGTCGGCTTCAGCACGCGGCGGCAGGCCAGCAGCCAGGCACGGGTGAAGGCGTCATAGGCCTCGAAGGAGGCGAACTGGTCCCACTCGTCGTCGACCGCATCGACCAGCGACTGGTCGGGACGATGCAGCGTTCCGCCGAGCTGGAGATTATACGGCGGATCGGCAAAAATGATATCGACGGAGTGGCTGGGCAAAGCTTCAAGGGCGCTGACGCAATCGCCCTTGATGATCGTGTCGACCCAAGAAGCCGGCCAAGAATCCGACTTGACGGAAGCCTTGAGGTCGGCAAGCGGAAAAACTGATGCCATTTAGATACTCACTCATACGCTCTACGCTTAACTGTCCGTTATGGTTACGCAACTTAGTTACCAAAGCCTGAAGCGGTGGCCGATTTCGGGAATTTATTCGGCCGGCCGATGAGTGAGCGGCAGACTTTGCCGACGCCGGCGATCACGCCGCATCGTGGACGCTGCGGCTGTCGGCCGGCGCCTCGTCGCGTTCGAACATGCCGTAATCGCGGACGACACTGGCAATCCGCAGGCGATAATCGGCGAAGATGCCGCCGCGTCCGGCCTGCTGGGCTGCCCGGTGAGCTTCGAGATTGCGCCATTCCCTGACGGCCGCCTCGTCGCGGAAGAAGGAGAGCGACAGCAGCTTGCCACGCGTCGTCAGGCTCTCGAAACGCTCGATCGAGATGAAGCCGTCGATCTTTTCGAGTTCGCCGCGCAGCTCGCCGGCGAGATCCAGATATTTGTGGCGTTCGCCCATATAGGGCACGACTTCGAAGATGACGGCGATCATGGCAGCACCAGCTTTGCGTGAGGAGCGGAGACATTTTTGAGGAAGATGCGATCCTCCTTCAGGATGAAGCCTTCGCGCCTGGCAAATTCGTAATTCTCACGGCCGAGCGGGTCGGCGGCCAGCCTGGCGCGATAGGCTTCATAGGCGGCAAGGCTCTCGATATTGTAGACGCCGTAGGCCGTCGTTGCCGATCCCTCATGCGGACCGAAATAGCCGATCAGATCGGCGCCGTTCTTCGGAATTGCCTGGCCCCAGTTGCGGGCATAGTCGGCAAACGCCTCCTTCTTGAAGGGGTCGATCTGATAACGGATGAAGCAGGTGATCATGGGGTTCTCCTTTGCTGTCTATCCGTTTTCGCACATTGCCTGACGGTGATGCTTCGGTTACGATCGAAGTATGAAGGAAGGTCCTGACATTGCGCAGATCGGCGCGCTCATCGGCGATCCCGCGCGCGCCAACATGCTGGCGGCGCTGACCGGCGGCCGGGCGCTGACGGCGACGGAGCTTGCCGGCGTCGGCGGCATCACCGTGCAGACGGCGAGCACCCATCTCGCCAAGCTCGAGGCCGGCGGGCTGCTAACCCAGCGCAAGCAGGGGCGCCACCGTTATTTCACGCTGGCCGACGAGGCCGTTGCCCGGCTGATCGAAAGCATGATGGGCTTTGCCGCCGGACGCGGGCATCTCCGCCACCAGCCGGGACCGAAGGAGCCGGCGCTGCGCAAGGCGCGCATCTGCTACGATCACCTTGCCGGCGATTACGGCGTGCGCATGCTCGACAGCCTGATTGCATCAGGCGCGATCGACGCCGTCGGCGATGGCCTGGCGCTGACGGAAAAGGGCGAAAGCGACCTCGAATGCATCGGCATCGATGTCAGCGACCTCAGATCGTCGCGCCGGCCGCTCTGCCGCTCCTGCCTCGACTGGAGCGAAAGACGCGCCCACCTCGCCGGCAGCCTCGGCAAGGCCCTGCTCTCAAGCTTCCTCGACAAAGGCTGGGCGCGGCGCACGGCGGAAAGCCGCTCGATCCTGTTTTCTCCGGAGGGCGACCGGCAGTTTCTGAAGCTTTTTCCGGTTGATGCATAGGTCGGGACGGATCAAAAAAATTGGGAGCGCAGTCACAACGCCACCTCCCCGTCCCCTCGTGGGCTCCCATTGCGCCAATGCCCCGGAACGCCAGCACCCAAGAGAGCCTCACCCTAAGGTGCCCGCAAGGCCTCGAAGGGCGAGGCGGGTGCACCGGCGTTGATAGAGGCAAGGAGCAGCATTTTGGCGTGTCCTTCGAGGCTTCGCCCCGCGGGCTGCGTACAAGGACGAGGTCTGGTGGAGCGTGCCGCCCGCAGATGAGCAGCATTCTGCGGATAACAGGCTCGCCAGTCATCGCTTTTCACAAATAGGCACAACCGAAGCACGGCGGCGTCAGCCCGGGCAGCTTGCCAGTGGAGGCGCTGCCAGGGGTCCAGTCCTAACCGGATGTATCTTCTATTGGCAGGCAGTGGCGGAATCCGGCTTGTTTGTCGTCGAGCCCGAGGGTGCCGAGTTGCCGGGCTGGCCTGCCTGCTGGCGCTGGCAATCGTCCGGATCGCCGCCGGACTTATTGGCGCCGTTCATTCCTCCTGCGCCTCCTCCATCTGTCGAATTCGCGCCCGAATTGCCAGAGCCCGAATTGCCGGATCCCGTGCCGCTGGAACCGGAATCCGACCCGCTGCCGCTACCGGAGCCGGACACACCGCTGCTGCTGCCGGAACCGGATCCGGAACCACCGCTGCCGCCGGATTGTGCGATGGCGGCCGTTGTCAGGCCAAGTGAAAGCGCTGTTACTGCGAGCAGTCTCAGAAGCATTGGAATCTCCTTTTTGCTTCACCAGGGATGGTGGGCGAACCGGGATTCCGTCGATTTGTTCCGATGAAAATGCGCGGGATCTTGCCGTCTCACGACGGTTTCAAGCGCGCCGCTTAACCTTCCCGAGCCCTCACGCACCTGCCCTCTTTTCATCTTCCTGCCGCACATGCGCCCGCCGTGCCGCCGGCGTGAGCGCCAGCGCCGCGTGATTGCTCTCGGCTTCACCGAGGATGCTTTCATCCTCCTTGATTTCGCGCAGCTGCGCACCCGTCGCCGGCTCTCGAAAGTCACACAGCGCTTAGCAGCCCTTCTTCCTCATCTTCTTTTCGAGCTTGGCTCTCTTTTCGGGCCCATCCCCGACATGTTTTCCGCCGGTCAGACCATGATCCATCATCGCCTGCATCTGAGCGCAGGTTCGCTTGTGGTGGTGCTTGCCGCCCTTGGCGGTGACGTAGGTGGATGTGAAGGCAAACAGCAGCGCTACGGCTGCCGCCGGTCGGACGAACGCTGCAAGCCTCATGGTCCCGCTCCCATTGCACATGCATCGTACGCCTCAGCCGGGGAAGCAGCAATGAACCTCAACGACCCGCCGGCACT
Source organism: Rhizobium acaciae (assembly GCF_025941625.1). Lineage (NCBI taxonomy): Bacteria > Pseudomonadati > Pseudomonadota > Alphaproteobacteria > Hyphomicrobiales > Rhizobiaceae > Rhizobium > Rhizobium acaciae. The sequence continues at coordinate 310,642 of NZ_JAPCZO010000005.1, read as the reverse complement.
CGCTCAGGTCCGTCGTTCTATCGGCAGCGCGCTTCCCCTTCGACGCACAAAGAGTTCAACCTTTTGTCGAGAATGAAATATCCACCACAACCTGTTGTTTTCGCGTCGCTAACCGACATGATGCTGAGAAAATTATTAAGCATGTTCGGGTACTCTCACCTTCTGAATTAACGAGAGAGCCCTGTCATGGCGTCGATCCAGCATAAGATCATCATTGCGAGCATCGCGATTTTCGCCCTGGCGGGCGGCGCTACGGGCGTCGGTATCTGGTCCGCCTCGACCCTCTCCGAAAACAACGCCGACGTTGCCCGGTCGGCACAAATTCTGCGCAACCACATGCAGGCCGACATGATGCATGACGCAATGCGCGCCGACGTGCTCGCGTCAATGCTGGCGTCCAACCCGGCAGCAGGCATGGACGCTGCCGCGGTGAAGGCGGATCTGGTGGAGCACGACGCATCGTTCCGCGAGATGCTTGATGCCAACAAGGCTCTTGCCGCCGACGACAAGACCAAAACGCTGCTTGCCAGCATCGAGCGTCCCCTTCTGACCTATATCGAAAGCGCCACTGAGATCGTCGATCTTGCCAGCCGGGATGCCTCGGCGGCATTGAAGGCCTTGCCCGAATTCATGCAGCAGTTCTCTACCTTGGAAACGGCGATGGAACAGGCCGGCGATCAGATCGCCGCTGCATCCGAGGAAATTTCCAATCGCAGCTCTGATATAAAGGCGTCGGTCGATATTGTTCTGGAAGCCCTTTTGGCTTCGGCCGCACTCTTCGCCTTTGGTCTTTATTTCCTCACCCGCAAGACCATCACCAAGCCGATCCTTTCGCTTTCCGGCGATATGCAAAGGCTCGCCGGCGGTGACACGGCGATTGCCTGCACCGGGATCGGCCGCAGCGATGAAATCGGGACGATGGCATCGGCCGTCGAAGTCTTCCGCCAGGCGGCGATTGCCAACAAGCAACTCGAAAAAGATGCCGAGGCCGCTCGATTGCAGGGCGAAACCGAACGGGTCACGGCGCGCAAGCAGGCCGACGACGATGCCGCCGAACGGCTGCGGGCGGCGACGTCAGGCCTCGCCGCAGGCCTGAAGAGGCTTGCATCCGGCGATCTCTCCTTCCAGATCGAAGAGCCCTTCGCCCCAGACTTTGAGGGCCTCCGGCATGATTTCAACATGTCGATCCGGCAGCTCGATCAGACGCTCAGTGCGATCACGGCCGCCATTGCCGCGATCGACGAAGGCACCAGGGAAATCGCCTCCGGGGCCGGCGACCTGTCGAAACGAACCGAACAGCAGGCAGCCTCTCTCGAAGAAACCGCCGCAGCGCTCGATCAGATCACCGCCAATGTCTCGAACTCGAGCAAGCGGACCGACGAGGCGCGCACTGAAGCGACCGATGCAAACCGCAATGCCGCCAAGTCTTCCGAGGTCGTGTCGCATGCCGAAGAAGCCATGCGCCGCATCGAGGCCTCGTCGCAGCAGATTTCCAGCATTATCGGCGTGATCGACGAGATCGCTTTCCAGACCAATCTGCTGGCGCTGAACGCCGGCGTCGAAGCGGCGCGCGCCGGCGACGCGGGCAAGGGTTTTGCCGTGGTGGCCCAGGAAGTCCGCGAGCTGGCCCAGAGATCGGCTCAGGCGGCAAAGGAAATCAAAGGTCACATCCAGAAATCCTCGGTGGAAGTGGAAAGCGGCGTCAAGCTGGTTCTCGACACCAGCCAGGTTCTGAAGGCGATCAGCGAACAGATTGCCCGCATCAACCAGCACATGGATGCAATCGCCGTATCGGCCAGAGAGCAGTCGACCGGCCTTGCCGAAGTCAACACCGCCGTCAATTCCATGGACCAGGTGACCCAGCAGAACGCGGCAATGGTGGAGCAATCGACAGCGGCATCCGGTCATCTCGCCGAGGAAGCTGCCAAGCTGCGTGAACTGGTTTCCCGGTTCAGGCTTCGTGCGTCCGCTTCGACCCCATCTGCAGCTGGACGCCGGGGTGGGCAGCTGGCGGCCTGACGGCTGCTATCAGCTCGCAAGTCTTCATTCCCCATTCAAGCGGACACGACCGGTCCGGGAGCGATGCCGGAGCCGGTCGCTTGCCGCATCGCAGCCATGCTTGAGATCCGGTTGAGCTTTGGCCGGGCATCGTGTAAAGCCGCAGCATTCCCGGACAAGACCCAGACTTCCAGCCCAGACTTTCAGCAAGGCGTGAACATATGGACGGCTTCAACCTCATCATCTTCGACTGCGACGGCGTTCTCGTCGATTCGGAAATCATCGCGGCGGAAGTCGAATCCGCGCTTTTGACAGAGGCCGGATATCCGATCGACGCCGAGGAAATGGGCGAGCGCTTCGCCGGCATGACGTGGCGCAACATCCTGCTGCAGATCGAGCGCGAGGCAAGCATCCCGTTTTCGGCTTCCCTGCTCGACAAGTCGGAGCATTTGCTCGACCTCAGGCTGGCGCAGGACGTCCAGGCCATCCCGGGCGTTGAATTCGCCGTCTCCAGGCTGCCGATCAAGCGCTGCATCTGCTCGAATTCGAGCACCAAGCGGCTCGACATGATGCTGAGCAAGGTGGGGCTGAAGCCGCTGTTTGCGCCGAACATCTTCTCCGCCAAGGATCTTGGCCCCGACCGCGTCAAGCCGAAGCCCGACATCTTCCTGCACGGCGCAAGCCAAATGGGCGTTTCGCCTGACAAGGTCGTTGTGGTCGAGGATTCCGTCCACGGCGTACACGCGGCGCGCGCCGCCGGCATGCGCGTCATCGGTTTTACCGGCGCCTCGCACAGCTATCCCGCCCATGCCGACAAATTGACGGATGCCGGCGCCGAAACGGCAATCTCCCGCATGAACGACCTGCCGGGCGTCGTCGCCGCATTGGCGGCCTGGGACAATGTTCTCTGAGGCGCTTTAGGCCCGCGATCGGCGACTATGACGACGACTTTGATCGGGACAGCGACAGCTTCAGGCCCCGCTGACTTCGGAGCTCTAGAACCTGAATAAACGAAGTTGAGAAGTGGGTTTCGCACCTCTGCGCCAATCGGCGCGGAATTGGGGACGGCAATGAAGCTGTCGTTCGATCTTACCTTGCTAGGCGCTTAAATCATCCCTATGTTGGAGATCAATTAGCAAGGAAGTGCTTATGCCTGCTGCCCACGCTCTCACTTTGACGGAGGCCGGTTACGTCCTGAACCGGTCCGCGACCGCTCTCAACAAGGCTGTCGATACAGGTGTTATCCGCGCGCGCCAGCGCAAGGTCGGCAGCGCTGTTCAGCGGCTTTTAGGCCCGGCAGAAATGCGGTTTTTGCTCGTTGCCGACGGCCTCGATAAGGACCTAACTCCTGCCGGCCGTCGCAGATTATACGATGCGATCCGCCAACTTTCTTTCGACGCTCATCGCGTCAGTCTCGGGGAAATCGAGCTCGACCTGGGGAAGATAGATGCAGATCTCGAAAATCGGCTTCAACGCCTGAAAGCTCTGCGAGAGTGGGTAGACATAGAGCGTGGCGAACCGCTGATAAAGGGTACCCGCGTTCCGGTCCATATGGTGGCAGCCCTTGCCCGCGGACAGACAGTCGCGGAGATCGTCGAGGATTTTCCTTCTCTCAGCCGCGAGCAGGTCGAGGCCGCCATCGAATACGCGAAAGCATATCCGAAGCGGGGGCGACCCTATCCATCCCGCAGTCTCAAGCGATCACTCGCCGAACTCGCCGAACTTGGGGCCTTCGATGAAGTCGACGGAGCAGCGGATGTTGCAGGCCCGCGAATAATTCCGTGACCGGCTACTTGCTGGACGAGAATGTCTTGCGTGAGTTCAGCCCGCGAGGGAACGCCAACGTCCGCAAGTGGATCGCCGGCGTCGATGACGCGGAACTGCGCCTCAGCGTAGCGACGCTATTCGAGAAGCGCCGAGGTGCTGAAATGCTCAAGCGGCGCGACCCGGGACGCGCCGCTGCTATCATTCGGGGAATTGCCAACCTGGAGAAAGCGTTTGCAGATCGGATTTTGCCGGTGGGGCCAGTTGTGGAAGAATGGACGCGCCTGCTCGGAGCCAAGAACAAGGACCGCTGGGACTTGGCGCTTGCAGCGACTGCGCGCGTTCACCGCCTCGTGCTTGTCACGCGTAACATCAAAGATTTCGAGGGCCGCGGTACGCGGCTGCTCAACCCGTTCACCGATCCCCCGGAGCGGATCGAGCCCTAAAACAGCAATTCGTCCGAAACCGCTTAGCACTTTTCCTGGATTGCTTTGCTTTTCACGCAATTCCGGACGGAAAACCGCTGCGCACTTTTCCTGGAATTGCTCTAGCTGCTCTTCTTGGTTTTTGCCGGCTGGGTGTCGAAGCCGATATTGACGCGCACCAGGGCGCCGGAGCCGACCGGCATCTTGATGCCGTCCTTGCGGAAGACGACCTGCGTGCCCGGCGCGCCCGGCGGGATCTCGGTCGGGAATTTGGTGACTTCGGAATAGAGCACGGTCTCGCCGTCGATGACGGAGATGCGGATCGGCAGGGTCACCGGCCCCGGCGTGCCGGCCGGGCCGGTGATCAGGCGCAGTTGGGCAACGACCGTCATCGTCAGGTTCGTGTCGTTCAGCGTGCACTGGCGGGTGTAATCGCCGACGGAGGCCTGGAAGACGATCTGCTGCGGATCGTCCTTCTTGCCTTTGGCATAGGTGCGGAAGATCGCATCCTGGTCACGCATGAAGATCTGCGGGCAGGCGCCCTGGACGACGGGAGCGACCGTGCCCTGCGCCGTCGTGGCCGTGCCGATCGAGGGATTGTTCGAGGACGGGTTGGCTGGCGCCAGCGGCATGATCTGGGCGGTGCCGTTCGGCTGGGTCGCCGGCGCCGCCGGCTTGCTGTCGCCACCTATGCCGAGCGAGTTGCAACCGGTAAGCAGGGCAAGAAAAGATGCGGAGACGATGAGACGCGAGACCTTGCCGAGCACCATATTCCATCCCTTGTATAAGCGCTTCTTGGAGGCCCCATGTCTTTTCCGCGGGGCCTTTCACGACGGTTTGCGATGGTCTATATCAGCGGCGCAAACAAAAATCGATTGGGTACGCGCCGTTTTGATGCACTTTTCACCGCCGGATGCGGGTAACTTCAACAAGATAACGGCGATGGTATGTCCGCAGGGCCGCCCCTTCTCGGTTTCCGGCGGCAAGCCACGGCCGCGCCCGGCCGGATTTCCTCCAGCGATAGATCAAGGATGATGAACGTGGACTATATCTCGACCCGCGGCGAGGCCCCTTCCCTCGGCTTTTGCGACGCCCTTTTGACCGGGCTGGCGCGCGACGGCGGGCTCTATGTTCCGCGCAAATGGCCGAGCTTTTCCAAGAAGGAGATCCGGGCGCTCAGGGGCAAGACCTATCAGGAGATCGCCTTCACCATCCTGTCGCCCTTCACCAATGGCGAGATCCCCGACGACACGTTCCGGGCGATGATCGACGAGGCCTACGGCACCTTCCGCCACCCGGCGATCGCGCCGCTTGTCCAGACCGGGCCGAACAGCTTCGTCATGGAGCTTTTCCACGGCACGACGCTCGCCTTCAAGGACGTGGCGATGCAGCTGCTCGCCCGGCTGATGGACTATGCGCTGGAAAAGCGCGGCGAGCGGGCGACGATCGTCGGCGCCACCTCGGGCGACACCGGCGGGGCCGCGATCGACGCCTTCGCCGGCCGCGAGCGCACCGACATCTTCATCCTCTTCCCGCATGGCAAGGTCTCGCCGGTGCAGCAGCGGCAGATGACGACCTCGTCGTCACCAAACGTGCATGCGCTTGCCGTCGAGGGCAATTTCGACGATTGCCAGAACCTCGTGAAAGCGATGTTCAACGACGTGGCCTTCCGCGACAAGGTCCGACTTTCCGGTGTCAACTCGATCAACTGGGCGCGCATCATGGCCCAGATCGTCTATTATTTCACGGCGGCGGTGGCGCTTGGCGGACCGGACCGGAAGATCTCGTTCACGGTGCCGACCGGCAATTTCGGCGATATCTTCGCCGGCTACTGCGCCAAGCGCATGGGCCTGCCGATCGACCGGCTGGTGATCGCCACCAACGAGAACGACATCCTGGCGCGGACGCTGAAGACCGGCCGCTACGACATGAAAGCGGTCAAGGCGACGAGTTCGCCGTCGATGGACATCCAGATCTCGTCGAACTTCGAACGGCTGCTGTTCGAAGCCTATGACCGCGACGCCTCGAAGGTGCGTGCGGCGATGGAAAGCCTCAAGCAATCCAACGGCTTCGAGATCGGCGAACAAGCGCTGAAGGCGATCCGCCGCGACTTCCGCGCCGGGCGCGCCAGCGAGAAGCAGGTCGCCGAGACGATCCGCAAGACCCATGCCGAAACCGGTTATCTGCTGGATCCGCATTCGGCGATCGGCGTCTTCGTCGCTGCCAAGAAAGAAAAGCCGAATACGCCGATGGTGACGCTTTCGACCGCGCATCCGGCGAAATTCCCCGTCGCCGTAAAATCCGCCAGCGGTATTGACCCGGCGCTTCCGACGTGGCTTGCTGATCTGATGCAAAGGGAGGAGCGTTTCCAGATCATCAAACCGGAGCTGAAAGCCGTAGAGACCTTTATCGGCAAGCACGCCCGCGGCGAGACGACAGCAGGCGCAGAAAGATAGCCAATGACAGTTGAGTGCACCCGGCTGAAATCCGGGCTGACAGTAGTCACAGAGACCATGCCGCATCTTGAAAGCGTTGCGCTCGGAGTCTGGATCAAATCGGGATCGCGTAACGAGACGGACAACGAGCACGGCATCGCTCACCTGCTCGAACACATGGCCTTCAAGGGCACGGCGCGCCGCACGGCCCGCCAGATTGCCGAGGAAATCGAGGATGTCGGCGGCGAAGTCAATGCCGCGACCTCGACCGAGACGACCTCCTATTACGCCCGCGTGCTCAAGGACTACGTGCCGCTCGCCGTCGATATCCTCGCCGACATCCTGACGGAATCGGCCTTCGAGGAAGAGGAGCTGGAGCGCGAGAAGCAGGTGATCCTGCAGGAGATCAACGCCGCCAACGACACGCCCGACGACGTGGTGTTCGACCGGTTCTCCGAGGCCGCCTATCGCGACCAGACGCTCGGCCGGGCGATCCTCGGCACGCCGGAGACCGTCGTCTCCTTCACGCCGCAGCAGATCCGCGGCTATCTCGGCCGCAACTACACGACCGACCGCATGTTCGTGGTCGCCACCGGCGCCGTCGAGCATGAAGAATTCCTGCGCATGGTCGAGGACCGTTTCGCCAGCCTGCCGACCGCACCTTCCGCCCCGCCCGTCATGGACGCGGCGCGTTACATCGGCGGCAGCGTGCGTGAACCGCGCGACTTGATGGACGCGCAGATCCTGCTCGGCTTCGAGGGCAAGCCCTACCACGCCCGTGATTTCTACTGCTCGCAGATCCTCGCCAATATCCTCGGCGGCGGCATGTCGTCGAGACTCTTCCAGGAGGTGCGCGAGTTCCGCGGCCTCTGTTATTCCGTCTATGCCTTCCACTGGGGCTTTTCCGACACCGGCATCTTCGGCATTCATGCCGCAACCGGCGGCGAAAACCTGCCGGAACTGGTGCCCGTCATCATCGACGAGCTGCACAAGTCGGCCGATGCGATCCACCAGAACGAGATCGAGCGCGCCCGCGCCCAGATCCGCGCCCAGCTGTTGATGGGTGCCGAAAGTCCGGCTGCCCGCGCCGGCCAGATCGCCAGGCAGATGATGCTTTACGGCCGGCCGATCTCCAATCCGGAGATGATGGAGCGGCTGGAAGGCATCACCATCGAGCGGCTGACCGACCTTGCCGGACGCCTGTTCTATGACACGGTGCCGACGCTTTCGGCGATCGGTCCACTGGAACAGCTTGCGCCGATGGAAGACATCACTGCCTCGCTTTCGGTCCCGGCGTCGAAGACGCTGCAGGCAAGCCGCTGAGCCGACGTCGTTCTGCCGGGAGTGATCGATGCCAAAATCGGTGTTTCGGTTCCTGCAACGGCAGCCGGACGCGGTGCAGCTGGAGAACGACAGATATCTCCTGCGGCTGCCGCGCTACCAGGATTTCAACCAGTGGCACCGGCTGCGCGCCGAAAGCCGCAAATTCCTGGAACCCTGGGAGCCGACCTGGCGGCGCGACGAGCTGACGGAGGGCGCCTACCGCGCCCGCGTCGTCCGCGGCAAGCAGGAATATGCCTCCGGCCAGGCGGTGCCGCTGTTCATTTTCCTGAAGGACGACATGACGCTCGTCGGCGGCGTCACCATCGGCTACATCCGACGGGGTGCGGCACAAAGCTGCATGATCGGCTACTGGATGGGCGAACGCCATGCCGGCCAGGGGCATATGTTCGCCGCCCTTCAATTGGTTATTCCTTACATCTTCGCCGGGCTTGAGTTGCACCGTATCGAAGCAGCCTGTATTCCAGATAACGCGCGCAGCATCCGCCTGCTTGAAAAAGCCGGGTTTCAACAGGAAGGCTATCTGCGCGGATATTTGAAGATCAACGGTCAGTGGCATGACCATGTGATGTTTTCACGTCTCGCCACCGATACGGATAAAGGCAGGAAAACCGACAGCTGATGACAAGAGACCGCATGCTGCCCAAGTCACCGTCCGGACGAGTGATCGCGGTGATCGCAGCCCTTTTCCTGGCGGCCTTCGCCTTCGCGGCGGGTGTTGCCCAGGCGGCCGAACCGGTAAAAATTTCCCGTGACGATACCGCGCTCGACCTGACGGCAACGACGGAGATCTACGTCAACCAGGGCGAGGCCTTCCAGGTTTCGACGGCGGCCGGCGCCGACGGCATCCGCCGCCGCATCGAGGTCAGGGCAAGCTCGGAGAACCATCAGGGCGACTGGGCGGTGTTTGCGCTCGCCAACGTTTCGGAGGAGCAGCTCGAGCGGGTCATCGTCGCCCCGCATTTCCGTCTGGTCAATTCCAAGCTGTTCTGGCCGGATCTCGGCTCGCAGCGCATCAGCGCCATTACGCCCAGCGAAGGCTTCGCGCTCGATCGGCAACCGAGCGACGAGGCCGACGTCTTCCGCATCACGCTGAACCCCGGCGCCGTCATCACCTTCGTCGCCGAACTGTCGACGCCGGAACTGCCGCAGATCTATCTCTGGGAACCGAACGCCTACAAGGATACGATCAACGCCTTCACGCTCTATCGCGGCATCGTGCTCGGCATTGCCGGCCTGCTCGCCGTGTTCCTGACCATCCTCTTCGTCGTCAAGGGCACTTCGATGCTGCCGGCGACGGCAGCACTCGCCTGGGCGGTGCTCGGCTATATCTGCGTCGATTTCGGTTTTCTCGGCAAGCTGATCAGCGTCGCCTCGGCCGACCAGCGAATATGGCGCGCCTGCGCCGAGGTGGCGCTGGCGTCGAGTTTCGTCATCTTCCTCTTCACCTATCTCAACCTCAACCGCTGGCATGCGCATCTCGGCTACGCGACACTTGCCTGGGTGCTCGGCCTTGCCCTGCTCTTCGGTGTGGCGATCTACGATCCGTCGATCGCCGCCGGCATCGCCAGGCTTTCCTTCGCGCTGACGGCGACGATGGGGCTGCTTTTGATCATCTATCTCGGCTTCAACCGCTATGACCGCGCCATCCTTTTGGTGCCGGCCTGGGCGCTGATCCTGGTCTGGCTGTTCGGGGCGTGGCTGACCGTCACCGGGCGGCTCGACAACGACATCATCCAGCCGGCGCTCGGCGGCGGCCTGGTGCTGATCGTGCTGCTGATCGGCTTCACCGTCATGCAGCATGCTTTTGCCGGCGGCGCCTACCAGCAGGGGCTGTTTTCCGATCTCGAGCGGCAATCGCTGGCGCTGACCGGCTCCGGCGACATGGTGTGGGATTGGGACGTGGCGCGCGACCGCGTCGTCACCATTCCCGACGTCTCGATCAAGCTCGGCCTGTCGCCGGGCGCCATGCATGGCGCGGCGCGCAACTGGCTGCCGCGGCTGCATCCAGACGACCGCGACCGCTTCCGCGCCACGCTCGACGTGCTGCTCGAACACCGCCGCGGGCGGCTGAACCACGAGTTCCGCATCCGCGCCGAGGACGGGCATTTCCACTGGCTGCTGATCCGCGCCCGGCCGGTGCTCGGCTCGAACGGCGAGATCATCCGCTGCGTCGGCACGATCGTCGACGTCACCGAGCAGAAGAATTCCGTCGAGCGGCTGCTGCACGATGCGCTGCACGACAACCTGACCGGCCTGCCGAACCGCCAGGTCTTCCTCGACCGGCTGCAGTCGGTGCTGGCGCTGGCGCCGGGCGGCGATACGCTGCGTCCGACGGTGATGGTGATCGATATCGACCGCTACAAGCTGGTCAATGATTCGCTCGGCGTCGCTGCCGGCGACAACATCCTCATCGCGCTGACGCGGCGCCTGCGCCGGCTGTTGAAACCGCAGGACACGCTGGCGCGGCTTGCCGGCGACCAGTTCGGCCTCATCCTGGTTTCCGAGCACAATCCGGCCAAGGTCGCCGATTTTGCCGATGCGATCAGCAAGGCGATCATGGTGCCGATCAACTTCGCCAATCGCGAGATCATCCTGACCGCCTCGGTCGGGCTTGCCTCCTGGGTCGACCGGCAGGAGAGCGCCACCGGCCTGCTCAGCGACGCCGAGCTTGCCATGTACCGGGCGAAACGAGCCGGCGGCAACCGTGTCGAGCCGTTCCAGCCGGCCTTCCGCGACTTCGGCACCGACCGGCTGCAGCTCGAAACGGATCTGCGCCGCGCCATCGAGCGCAAGGAATTGTCGATGGTCTACCAGCCGATCGCAAGGCTGGAGGATGTCGAGGTCGCCGGTTTCGAGGCGCTGATGCGCTGGGAACATCCCAAACGCGGCAATATCCCGCCATCCGAATTCATTCCGATCGCCGAGGCCTCCGATCTCATCGGCCCGCTCGGCATGTTCGCGCTGGAACAGGCGACCAACGATCTGATGAGCTGGCAGCACCAGACCGGCGAATTGCCGATCTTCGTCTCGATCAACCTGTCGAGCGTGCAGCTGCTTAACAACGAGCTCTATGACGACGTGCGTTCGGTTCTCGCCAAGACGCATTGCCAGCCCTCGCGCCTCAAGCTCGAACTGACGGAATCCATGGTGATGGAAAATCCGGAACAGGCCCGCCTGGTGCTGCAGAAGCTGAAGGAAGCCGGCATCGGCCTGGCGCTCGACGATTTCGGCACCGGATATTCGTCGCTCGCCTATCTCACCCGCTTCCCCTTCGACACGATCAAGCTCGACAAGGCCCTGGTGCGCGACAGCAGCGACAAGAAGGCGACCGTGCTCCGGTCGGTGATCGCGATGGCGCGCGAGCTTGACATGAAGGTGGTGGCGGAGGGGATCGAATCCAACGAGGATGCGATCGAGCTTGCCAAGATGGGCTGCAACTACGGCCAGAGCTACCTTTTCGGCCCGCCGATCCCTTCGGAATCGGTGTTGCGGCTGCTTCGCGACCGGTTTCCATTGACGAAACGGGCCTGACCCGGCGGGTCTCAGGGGTTTTCCCGGAATTAGGTAGAAATTGCCCCAGAGGCCGCCTTCGGCCCGAAGCGGCTATTGAAAAACGTATCGAGCAATTACCAGCCAACAGTCAGCAAACTTTGGTTGGGTATTGCCAATCGCTTTCTTTGCAAAATTCATCCGACCATGAGATTGCCAGCGGTCACCAGGCGATCTATTGAAGAATCGAACTTAGAGGCGCGACATGAACAAATTTCCGAAGATTGCAGAACGGCGACGCTGAAGCTCTCAAGCTTCCACGCCCCTTATGCTATTCAAGGAAATGATCTATGTCCGTAAAATCGGCCGCACTCGCCGCGCTTGCTTCCGCATATGAACTGAACGGTCTCGAAGCCGGTCCCTGCGTCGTAAGGTCGACCAGGCCCGAATTCGGTGACCTCCAATGCAACGACGTGATGCGGCTGGCGAAGTCCGCCGGGAAGAACCCGCGCCTGCTTGCCGCTGAAGTCGCCGAGGCGGCTCGGAGCGCTCTTTTCGAGGACGTGTCCGTCGCCGGTCCGGGATTCGTAAACTTCCGGCTGGCCGATGCAGTCGTCGCCGCCGAGGCAACCGCTATGCTGGCCGATCCGTCGCTCGCCGCTGAGAAGGCGGATCCGATGAGAACGGTCATTGACTTTGGCGGGCCCAACGTCGCCAAGGCGCTGCATGTCGGCCATCTGCGCTCCTTCGTTATCGGGGAGAGTCTGCGGCGCATCCTTGTGGAGATTGGCCACGACGTCCTCTCCGACATCCACCTCGGTGACTGGGGTCTGCAGATGGGCAAGCTGCTTTTGGGCGCTGCTCTGGCTGCCGGATGGAAGGCCGGTGATCTCACCTCCTTCATTGACCCCCTGGCATTCGAAGCCATGACCGTCGAGGAACTCGGCGCTCTCTACATGTCCGGCAACGCCGCCTGCGAGGACGAGGCTTTGCTTGCGCTGGCACGGATACTGACAACGAAGCTGCAGGACGGAGATCCGCTGCTGACCGCGGCATGGGCACGCATGCGGGCCATTTCGCTCGCGTCGATCTCCGACACGGCGGAGATGCTCGACGCGCATTTCGATCTGCTCCAAGGCGAGAGCGACGCTCATGCGGAGGTCGCACCGATGCTCGACGATCTCATGGCGCGCGGGCTGGCGCGGCAGAGCGAAGGCGCTCTTGTCATCGATGTCTCCGCTGACGGACTTCCGGACAATGTACCACCGCTGCTTCTGCGCAAGAGTGACGGGGCGGCCCTCTACGGCACCACCGACCTTGCGACGCTTCGGCAGCGAGTGCGCGAAATCGGTGCGCGGCAGATCGTTTACTGCACCGATGACCGTCAGGCGCTCCATATATCAAGCGTGTTCTCGGCGGCGCGGAAGGCGGGCTATGCCGAGGGCGTGGAACTGCGGCACGCGACCTTCGGTACCGTCCGCGGCAATGACGGCAGGCCCTTCAAGACCCGTGACGGATCCGCGGCCTCGCTAAGAGAAATGATCGACCTTGCGCTCACCAAGTCGTCGGAAAAAGTCGCCGACAGTCAGGCGGCCACGGTTGTGGGTCTCGGCGCGTTGAAGTTTGCCGATCTCTCCACGCCGAGGAAGACAGGCTACGTCTTCGACATTGACAAGATGATATCGTCAGAGGGACGGACTGGACCCTATCTTCAATATGCCTATGCCCGGATCTGCTCGATCCTGGACAAGGCCGAAGAGGCCGGCATCACTCCAGCCGCCGACACGGTCTCGATCAGCCATCCTTCGGAGCGTGCCGTGCTGATCGAATGCCTCTGGTATCCGCACTCCCTCTCCGAGGCGGCGCGGCACCTCGAGCCGTTCGAGATCGCCGATCGGGCGTACCAAGTGGCTGACGCGTTCAGCCGCTTCTACACGGATTGCCCGGTGCTGAAGGCGGACGATCCATCGGGGCGGCTCGCCACCTGCAAGCTGGTAGCGAGGGTCATCGGAAAATGCCTTGAGCTTCTAGGAATTGGAACGGTGCGGAGGATGTAACAACTGCTTCTGGCGCGAAGCGGTCAAAAGGTCACTCCCCTCCCCCTGGATTTACTGAGATATCCAGACTTGAAGAGTGCCAAGCTCGATCAACCCCGTATGCTCAAGGGTAAGATCGTCCGTCGACCAGCACACAATCGGCTGTCCTTGCGACACCGATCTCGCGGCCTGCAATACTCCCATTTGCGCGAATGAGCTGTTTCTGCGGGAGAACCAATTTGATAACCCAAGTGAAAATCCGGTGTCGTAGCTGATAAAGCCAGCTTCGATTCTGCTAGGCTCTCCCTTGAACCAAAAGGTTATTCTGTAATCTTCCAATAAGGTGCTGGGAAAGATGGTATCGTCGCAGGAACCCCAAGCTTTTTCCCATGAGCGTAACTCGCCTGGAGAAGCTACAGCCTTCCAGCCGGCAGGAGTGCCCTTTGAAAAAGTTCCACCGTACCAACGGCCGACGAGTAGTCGTTCAAACCCCTGGTCGGCAAGCGTTAGGTCTGCAAAGCTGTCCTTGATGCCCCACTTTGTAGACTTATTTGCCTCGCGAATCTTGCGAACGAGGTCATCAACTTCCTTTTGGACGCCCTTTTGCCGCGTTATTATATTCGGATAGAACGGCGGTGAAATAGCGAAATTCGCCCAGGCTTCCGACCACCTGGTTTCGTTCGATCCATGCGCAGAACAGATTCTGCTGCACCATGCGACGTTGTCTTCCACGGCAATTTGAAGAAGTTGACAGACATCGGTCATGAGAAGCCGCCTCGATTTGCGCCGGAAGATAGCATGGTCGGCATCAGCCACAATGACCGCAATTGGCGCAGGACGACGGGGTGCTGGCGGCCAAGCGCGGTCATCGTTGTTCGCGGCGCACCAGAACTGTTTTGAAGCCGATAAGAAAGCGATACTCGTCGCGACATTGCATCTGCTCCAGCGTTTCGATGGCTGGAAAACCGATCCTCCTGGATAGATGTAAAACCAAGCCCTGCCCCAAAGAAAGCCCGACATGAGCGCCAAAGCTTCTGGGCTCACCGTTCAATAGAACCAGATCGAGCGGCTTTATGTCCTTAGAGACGGCAGTGTGTGCGGTGTCATCCCAGAGGTTGCTGGACCGGAAGTCCGGCACCTCGAAGCCGAAGTGCCTCAAAATTGAATATGCGTATTGCTGACAGTTCGCGCCACCTTCAACGCCGCGAACACCACGAGCGCCCGGGAAATGCTCCCCCTTATATCGCACGCCCCAAAACTGAGGCGGGATTTCGATTGGGGAGCGACTGAGATCAAGGACACCAGCTTCCATGGACGCAGTATTATCATGGAAGCCACGGATCATCGAGTATGTGATGAATGGCGTGGGGCGCAAAGTGGACGTGGGTTTGACAGGTACTTGTTCAGGAATGCTCGGACGCTGTTAAAGGACTGTACTGCCGCCGATCCCTTCGGAATCGATGCTGCGGCTGCTTCGGGGCCACTTTCCGCTGACGAAATGGGCCTGACCGGAACCGCCAGTCTCATCGGTTTTCCCGGTAGCGACTAACGGCCGGCTTCGCGCCAATCTACTTCGCGCCGCGCACTGGAAAGCTTACCCATTATCGGCCACTTGTTGAGGACTTGAAGTCAGCTATCTCAAGCCGGAAAATATCTGGAATGTTGAGGAGCAGGCATGACGAAGCATCGCATCTATTCCATCAGCGTCGCGAGCGTCTATCCCCACTATGTTGCGAAGGCAGGGAAGAAGGGACGCACGAAGGCAGAGGTCGATGACATCATCTGTTGGCTGACGGGGCATAGCCAGCAGAGCCTGGACGATCAATTGGCTGCGAAGACCAACTTCGAGGATTTCTTTGCACAAGCGCCTCAGATGAATCCCTCCCGATCGTCGATTACGGGCGTGATCTGCGGCGTGCGCGTGGAAGACATCCAGGAAACGACGATGCGGGAAATCCGCTATCTGGACAAATTGATCGACGAACTCGCCAAGGGGAAAGCGATGGAGAAAATCCTGAGGAAATAGCCGGGAGCCATGTCGCGGCAGCGCGCGCTCACCCACGGCGCGCGCAGAATCCGGCACCGTCTCGTCCAGGAAATGACCAAGGTTCACTGGCGCGGAGCAAGACCATCGAGCAGGAAGTCGAGGCCCTTCCTGAAGGCGCCGTCCCAATCATTATCCAGTAGCAGACGAGAGCGTTCGATCGTCGGGTAGTGTTGGCTGAGACCTGTCAGACGCTGCTGCGCGGCCGCCCTGTCGTCATCCGAGAGATCGAAGTTCGCCCGGGTGATGGTCGCGCCGATCACATAGTTCCAGAGCGACCAGATCGCGACGTTCAAATCCGCATCACGGACACCGGCTCCGGACAAGGTCTTGCTCAGCAGTTCCAGGCGAATGAGGATGTTCGGGCCGAGCGCCCGGCGCGGCAGCAGCGAGGCCGACCAGGGATGGCGCAGCATGCTGGCGCGCCAGTCTTCGAGCATATGTACGATTTCCCCGCGCCAGTCTCGAGACTCGACGATATCAGGCGGGCCGCGATATTCGAGCACCGAATCCAGCGCCAGATCGAAGACCTTTTCCTTGTTGTCGACGTGCCAATAGAGGCTCATCGCGCCCGAGCCGAGACGATCGGCCAGCCGGCGCATCTTCAGTCCGTCGACGCCCTCGGCGTCCAGCAGATCCACCGCAGTCGCCACGATCCGTTCCAGCGAGAGAGGCGGTTCACTGCGCGGCTCCTGCCCGGACTGAGGTGACGCACCTCTCCGTCCAGACCCTTTACTCTCAGCACCGCTGCGTTTGGCTGCCATTCGTCTTCCTTACCGATCCAGACGTCGATCTAAGCCGACAATACTGGGAATGTCGATGCTGACCGATTGACTCGTACGTCGTACGATGCAATTTAATCGTACGCCGTACGAGTCGTATCGTGTGGCGATAAGATTCCATCCTGCAGGCCGCGAGGATCGGTCGCTCGCAGCCCTGGGGAAGCCAGGAGAAGCCATGTCACGTGCAATCAAGCATCTCATTATCGGAGGACTCATCATGACCATCAGCGTTCCCACCGCGACGACAGCCAATGAGGACGATCTCAAGCTGACCATCGTCAATCCGAAAAACCTCTACGACCCCTCGCCGAACGGTTACAGCACGGCGGTGATCGTGCCGCGCCAGGGCCGGCTGGCCTATATCTCCGGACAGGGCGGCCAGGACAACACGGGGGCCTTGTCGCCCGACTTCGCCGTCCAGGTGAAGCAGGCCTATGCGAATTTGCGCACCGCCCTCGATGCGCTCGGCGCAAGGCCGAATCAGGTCGCCAAGCTCACGGTCTTCGTGGTCGATCACGATATGTCCAAGCTCGAGGTGTTGACCAGCAACGTCAAGGACATGTTCGGCGCGTCGCTGCCGGCGCAGACGCTGATTCCCGTTCCCAAGCTTGCCATCGACCCTATGCTCTTCGAGGTCGAAGCGGTGGTCGTTCTGGAATAGCGGCGGCGCCGGATCGACACAATTTCGGATTTTCCCGGTGGCGCGCCAAGGTCTGCTTGGCGCGCCACCCTTCCCTTTTGTGAATGGCCATTGACCAACGGCCTGCGATGTGCGTCTCTCATTCCTTGCACAAGGAAAATCCCATGCTCAAGTTTCTGCTCGCCCTCTCGATGGGTGTTTTTTGCGTTTCGCCGCTTCAGGCCGGCGACGTCACTCCCGTTACCAAGAGCTGCCAGCCGGGGGCAAAACAGGCGCAATGCGAGCGATGGGTCACGGATATCAAGAAAGCCGTCGCGCTGGCCTATAAAGGCGACAACGGGGCGCAGAGGACCATTGCCTTCTGCCTGTCCACCGGTTGTCATGGTGCCGTCGCCATCGACAAGGTCGCCTCCTGCAGCTGGCATCTCGTCATCGCCAATTCCGGTTCCACGACCGTGCTCGACAGTTCGAACACCAGGAACACCTGCCGGCCGATGACGGCGGCTGAGAAAGACGAAGCCCGCGCGCTGGCGAGCGATCTCGTCCAGAAGATCTACAAGCGGCCCATGGTCAAGACCGACCAGATGTAATCTGCCGGCTCGCGGCGCAACGCCTGCGTGAAAATAAATCTCGTTGCTCTCCCGGCTTTCGCCGCTATTCTCCAGCCAAAGAAAATCGGGCCAAAGAAAATCGGCCAAAGAAATCGGGAGGACCACTGATGATCCTGCACTGCGTGTTCCTGCGGCTGAAGACCGCGATGACGAACGACGACAAGCAGTCGCTGTTCGAAGCGATCGCCGCCCTGAAGCAGCTCATTCCCGGCATATTGGATATCAAATACGGGCCGAATGTTTCGCCCGAGGGACTGCATGGCGGCTTCGTCGACGGGTTTGCCGTGACCTTTGAAAGCGCCGAGGCCCGCGACGCCTATCTCATCCATCCCGAGCACGTGACGGTGGGCGAGCGCATCGTCTCGTCGACGGATGGAGGCCTTGCCGGCATCCTGGTCTTCGACCTCAATATGTGAGGGCCGCAGGATAGGCCTGCAGCCCTCGATCCCTCAGCTCGATTTCGCCATGGCGGCGGCGAGCTGGTCGACATTGTATTTGAACATCTTTTCATAGGTCGGCGCCGGCCCCTTGGCGTCGGACAGGGATTCGACATAGAGCTCGCCTCCCGGCTCGGCCCCGGTTGCCTTGGCGACCTGCTTGACCAGGCGCGGATCGTTGGAATTCTCGAAGAAATAAGCCTTCACATGCTCGCCCTTGATCTGCTCGATCAGCTTGGCGACGTCGGCGGCCGATGCCTCGCTTTCTGTGGACAGACCGAGCGGCGCCAGGAAGCTGACATTATATTCGCGGCCGAAATAACCGAAGGCATCGTGGCTGGTCAGCACCTTGCGGCGATCGTCGGCCACCTTGTCGAACTTCGCATGGGCGTAGGCGTTCAGTTCATCCAGCGTCCTGGTGTACTTCTCGGCATTGGCCTTGAAGGCGGCAGCGTCCGTGGGATCGGCCGATGACAGCGCCTTTTCGATATTGGCGACCCAGATCTTGACGTTGACGGGGCTGTTCCAGACATGCGGATCGGTGATTTTCTCGCCGTCCTCTTCCATGGTGCGGGTGTTGATGCCTTCGGAAACGGTGACCGGCTTGCCCTTATAGCCCGAGGCGGTGATCAGCCGGTCCATCCAGCCTTCCAGCCCCTCGCCGCTGACGAAGGTGACTTCCGCCGCGTTCAAATTCTTCGCATCGGCCGGCGACGGCTCGAATTCGTGGGGATCGCCGTTCGGCCCGACGAGGCTCGTCACCTTGACGTGTTCGCCGCCGACCTGCTTGACGACATCGGCAAGCACGGTGAAGGAGGCGACCACCTTCAGCGTTTCGGCGGAGGCGGGCACGGCCGACAGCGCCATCAAAGCGGGGATTGCTGCGGAGAGAAGCAGTCTGTGCGGTGTCATCGAAGTCTCCTTGGGATCAGCCCTTCAAATGCGGGCGGGGGAAGAAGCGCCGGGCTAAGCCGGAGGGCGCGAAAAGAATAGAAAAGCCGTAGAGGACCGCCGCCGTCATGATGATCGTCGGGCCGGAGGCGAGTTCGAAATGGTAGGAGGCGATCAGGCCGAGATAGCCGGATGCGGCGGCACTGACGGCTGCTATCGCCATCATGACAGGCAGGCTGCGCGACCAGAGCTGAGCGACGGCCGCCGGCAGCATCATCAGGCCGACCGCCATCAGCGTGCCGAGCGCCTGGAAGCTGGCGACGAGGTTCAGCACCACCAGCAGCAGGAAGAGCACGTGATAGACCGGCCCGCGCCCGCCGACGGCGCGCAGGAACCCCGGATCGAAACATTCGGCCACCAGCGGCCGGTAGATGAAGGCGAGGACGACGAGGGTCAGCGAGGTGATCGCGCCGATCAGATAAAGGGCGGGAGCATCGATCGCCAGGATGGTGCCGAAGAGCACATGCAGCAGATCGATATTCGAGCCGCGCAGCGAGACGATCAGCACGCCGAGCGCCAGCGAGGCGAGATAGAAGCTGGCAAAGCTCGCATCCTCCTGCAGCACGGTCATCCGGCTGACGGCGCCCGAAAGCAGCGCCACCGACAGGCCGGCAATCAGGCCGCCGAGCCCCATCGCCGTCAGTGACAGGGAGCCGGCGACGAGGTAACCGATCGCCGCCCCCGGCAGCACGGCATGGCTCATCGCATCACCCATCAGGCTCATGCGCCGCAGCATCAGGAAGACGCCGATCGGACCCGAGCCGAGCCCGAGGCAGAGGCAGGCGACGAGCGCGCGGCGCATGAAGCCGTAATCGGCAAAGGGCGCGAGGAAGAGATCGTAAGCCGTCATGCCGCCGGCGCCTCTTCGGGTGCGCAGGCATTCGCATCCTCATCCCAGCGCTCGGCCATGGCGCGGGCCTTCAGCAGATTGACCGAGGACATGACGTCTACGGTCGCACCCCAGCCGACCAGCTCGCGGGCGAGCAGCAGGGTTTGCGGGAAATGGGCGCGAACGAGCTCGAAATCGTGGAGCACGGCGATCACCGTGCGGCCCTCGCCATGCCAGCGGGTGACGATATCGACGAGGTCCCTGGTCGTGCGGGCATCGATTGCCGTAAACGGTTCGTCGAGCAGGATGATGCCGGCATCCTGCAGCAGCAGGCGGGCAAAGAGCACACGCTGGAACTGGCCGGCCGAGAGCGAGCCGACATGACGGCGGCCGAAGCCTTCGAGGCCGACGGCGGAGAGCGCCTCGCCTGCCCTCTTCACCTCGTCGGGCGCGATGCGGCCGAAGGCGCCCGTCTTCTTCCAGGCGCCGAGCATGACTGTGTCGATGACCGAGATCGGAAAGCGCCGGTCGATCTCGGCCGCCTGCGGGAGATAACCGAATTCCGCCCGCCCCAACCGGTGCTCGACCCTGCCTTCGGCGGGACGAAGCTCCCCCATGATCGCCTTCAGCAGCGTCGATTTGCCCGCCCCATTCGGCCCGGCAATCGCCGTCAGGCTGCCCGAGGCAAAGGCGCCGGAGACATGATGCACGGCGGGGTGCCTGTTATAGGCGACGGTCAGATTCTCGAGACGGATCAGCGGCGTCATGGCAAGAGAACCGCCCAGTGGATCGCCAGCCACAGGAGCGCAATGACCAGCGCCATGCCGATCACCCTTGAAGAAGCCGACTGTCCGAGCAGGCTGACGAAGAGGCGGTCGGGGCTCGGGGGCATGGTGCATCCTACAATGTAATAACATTACGGTTATGTTATAACGATTGCGGCGAGATTGAGGCGGGAGGGAGCACTTACTCGCACAAATGAAAAAGGCGACAAACGGCCGACGGCCCATTCCAAGGCGCGCCTTCTCTCCAGCCTCATCCTGAGGTGCCCCGCAGGGGCCTCGAAGGACGGGGCTGGCCACAGGCCCTCACAGATGCGGATATCGCTGGTGTCCAATTACCCGCCCCCGTGGTTCGAGACGGCCCTTCGGACCTCCTCACCATGAGGGCTGATCGGCGTACAGCGCCGTCGCCCATCGTATTCCAGTGCTCGCCACAGAAATGAGCCCTCTGGCCGCTACATGCCGAAACGACTGTGGAAATCCTGATCCCGTGCATCGTGCTCCGAGAAAGGGCAAACTGCCCCTAGGCCCAAACCCTGAGAGCCCGTTCCATCCGGTCGGCGGCGTAGGTGACGATATAGGCGATCACCATGTAGATGACGACCGCGATCAGGAAGGCTTCGAGGTAGTAGAAGTTCAGCGCCGCGGTCAGCTGCGACTGCGCGAAGATGTCGACGACCTCGATTGCAAATCCCAGCGACAGCGCCTTCATGATCACCATAATGGAGTTGGCAAGATCGGGGATGGCCGCGACGATAACCTGAGGCAGCATCACCCGGCGGAACACCTGGCTGCGCTTGTAGCCCAGGGAGTAGGCCGCATCGGCCTGACCGTTGTCGAAGGAGTTGAGTGCGCCCTTCACCACTTCCGCCTGGAAGGCTGCGACGCAGGCGGTCAGGGCGACGATCAGCGTGATCCAGTTCGGCGTCGAGTGACCGTTATAGTCGATGCCGACGAGCGAGGTCAGGAACTGCAGCGTCGGCGGCAGGCCGTAATAGGCGAGGAAGATCACGATGACCATCGGAACGCCCTTGAAGACGACCTTGTAGGCGACAACCAGCTCCCGAAGCACCGGGACCCGCCGATATTCCACCATCGCGAAAAGGCTGCCGACGATCGTGGAGAAGACGAAGATGCCAAGCGCCATGGCGAGCGTCACCGGGACCGCGCCGAGGATGTCCCAGAGATCGGGAAGAAGGACTTCGGAATCGAACATGTGATGACCTCCTATTCGATCAGACGCTTGCCATCATGGTGGCCTTGGCCGGTGCGGTATTGGGCGTAAACTTTGCGTTTCGGGTTTCGAAAAAGCGCACGACCATCCATGCCACGAGGCATAGCAGCGAATAGATCACCGCCAGCACAAGGTAGGTCTCGAACTGGTACTGGTTGTAGTCGCGCTCCATGACGAGATGGGCGGTCGCCATGACATCAGCGGCGCCGATGTACATCACCAGTGCGACGTTGTGGATGAGGTAGATGATCGAGTTGCCGTAGCCTGGCAGGGCAATGTGCACCGCCTGGGGTCCGACGACACGAAGGATCTTCTGAAGGAAGGTGTATCCGAGACTGTCGGCGGCGTCATGCTGACCGCGTTCCACGGCGAGGTAGGCTGGCCGCAGAACCTCGGAAAGATATCCGCCATGGTAGAGGCTGAGGCCGACGATCGCCGCGACATTCGGGGACACGAAGTCCTCGACCTCGAACAGAGCGACGACCAGCGGCAGTCCGTAGAAGGCGACGAACAGTTGGAGCACGACGGGGACGCTCCGGGCATAGGACACGTAGAGGTCGGCCAGCTGGCTGAGAACCGGTATCCTGCGCACGCGGAACGTCGTCGCAATCAGGGCCAGCAGGAAGCCGGCGATCATGGCCGTGAACGTGATCGCAAGCGTCAGCGGCAGCGCCTTGAGCAGCTCGGGGATCATGATGGATAGGTCCACTTCGGAACACTCCTTGTTTCGGTCTTAGCCTGATCGCCGATCGTTTCCCGGCGTTACTTCATGCCGGCGTTACTTCATGTACGTGGTGATGTCCTCGCCGAACCATTTCTGCGAGAGCTTTGCCAGCGTGCCGTCGGCCTTGAGCTCCTTCAGAGCCTTGTCGATGTCTGCGGAGAGCGCCTTGTTCTCCTCGGAGCGATGGATCAGGACGAAGGTATTGTTGATCGCGACCGGCTCGCTCGCCTTGACCTCGAGCTTCTGCTGGTCGATGACCGTCTGCTCGCCGAGGTTCGACGGCAGAACCAGCGCGTCGTACTTGCCGTTCTCGACCTCTTTCAGGCGGTCCGGATAGGGAATGCCGGCGCTGGAGGCGGTGATCTCGATTTTAAAGTCGGGGTTCTTTTCCTGCCAGGCAGTGGCGAACTTGTAGATGCCGCCGCCGGCCGTCACCGGCACGATCTTCTTGCCGACCAGATCCTTCATCTCGTTGATACCGCTGTCCTTGCGGCTGTAGATCTTGATCAGGCTGGCGCCGATCGGGCTCTCCGGAATGAGGAACTGCTTTTCGCGAGCGGGCGCCCGGTAGTAGCCGCCGGTCGCGATGTCGTACTTGCCGGTGGCAAGGCCGGTCTCCTGAGCGATGTCGGCAGCACCCTCCATCTCGAATTTGTACTGCGGCAGCTTGGCGTTGATCGCCTTCAGCACGTCGGGCTCGTAACCCTGCGGCTCGACGCCGATGGCACCCCACGAGAGCGGCTTGGATTCGGCAGCCGTCGCGATCTTGACGGTGCGCACGTCCTCGGCATGGGATAGGCCCGCGGTTGCGAGGGCAAAGGCAACGCCGGCGACAGCGAGGCCGAAGGTGCGGCGGGAAGTCGACTTGATGGAAGACATGTCAGGCATCCTTTCTTTACTGGATGGAGTGTTCGGAACTCAGGAACTGGGCAAGGCGCGGGTTGGAGGGCGTGTCGAAGATCTCGGCAGGGCTGCCTTGAGCGGCGACGACGCCCCGATCCATGAAGACAATGCGGTTCGAGATATTCTTTGCGAACTGCATCTCGTGGGTGACGAGGAGCGAGGTGATGCCTGACGACGTGACGTCCCTGATCACTTTCAAAACCTCGCCGACGAGTTCGGGGTCGAGCGACGACGTCGGTTCGTCGAAGAGCATGACATCCGGCTTGACGGCCAGCGCCCGCGCAATGCCGGTCCGCTGCAGCTGGCCGCCGGAAAGCTGGGACGGGTAGCTGTCGATCTTGTTCGAAAGGCCGACCCGCTCAAGCTCCTGCAAAGCGATCGAACGCGCCTCGTCCTTCGACTTGCGCTGCACGACGACGAGCGGATCCATCACATTCTGGATGACGGTCATGTTCTTGAAGACGTTGAACTGCTGGAAGACCATCGCCGTCCGCAGCCGGATCGCCTGGACCGCCGTGTTGTCCGGCTTCCGGTAGTCCATCCTGACCTGATCGAAGGCGATCGTGCCCGACGCCGGCTTGGCCAGATAGTTGATGCACTTCAACAATGTCGTCTTGCCGGTGCCGCTGGGGCCGATGATCGACACCACATCGCCGCGGTTCACCGAGAGATCAACGCCGTTCAGGACCTGCGTGTTTCCGTAGGACAGCTTTAGGTTTTTGAGCTCAAGCATTTCGGGTCGGTGTCCTTTCGGCAGATAGGTCGGAAAACGTCGCGGTCTCGTCGTCGGCCCACTCGTCTCCGAGCAATTCGGGCGTGTCGAAGGCATGGAGATCGGCGAAATGACGCTCGCGGTCGGCGACGAACAACGCCCTGACGATGCCGCGGGCGAGCCGGTCAGCGCCTTCGCTGATTGCGGGAATATCGCCCGTGAGCTTGCCGTGGCTGAGCGTGGCGGGGAAGTTGAAGCAGTGGATGCGGGCCAGAGCCGGGCAGGCGCCGGGCTCGGCCTCGAGGAACTCGAACGCCTCGCCGAGGTCGGGCGAGGTTTCAAGCTCGTCGTTTCGCATGTCCGCGGGTACGGGGAAGCGATCGCGCCAGAGACGGATATGGGATGCGACGGCGGCGAGTTCCGGCCGGTTCTTGAGGTCGACCTTGAAGCCGGTGCCGAAGATCAGGAAATCGACGGGATAGCTGCCTTTCGGCGTCGTCACGACGATATGGTCGCCCTCCTGCTGCAATCGATCGATCGGGCTTTTCAGATGGAGATGGGCCTGCGGGAATGCGCTGACACGCAAGACGCTCGGGCGCGGAGGCGGCGTCTGCGCGCGCATGGCATAGTCGAGAAAGCGCCATTTCCAGTCATCCGGCAGACCGGCAAAGCCGTGCACCACGCCCTGGCTGCCGATGCCGGTGAACTTGTTGATCCGTGGCAGGTCGGTCCTGCGCACGAACAGGTCAAGCCGGGAAGCACCTGCCTCGAGCGCGGTGGCGGCGTTGTCCATCGCCGACGCGCCGGCTCCGACGACCCCGACCCGCTTGCCGCGCAATGCGGCGAAATCGATAGGGTCGGCGGTATGAGCCCAGAACTTGCGCTCGATGGCGTCGGCGATCGACGGTACGAAGGGACCGCCGAGGCCGTCGCGGCCCGTCGCCAGCACCACATGGCGCGCGATCGTCGTTTCGGACCGGCCATCGTGACGGCAGACGACATCGAGCAGGCCGTCGGCGCGCGGACGAATGGCATCGACGGCGACCCCATTGCGCACCGGCAGGTCAAGCACGCGCCGGTACCAGACCAGGTAGTCCATCCATGTCTCACGCGGCGCCCTGTCGAGCGCGACCCAGGCATCGCGGCCATGACGCGCCTCGTAATAGGCGCGGAACGTCAGTGCCGGCAGGCCCATCGCCGGCCCGGTCAGTTGCTTGGGAGAGCGTAGGGTTCGCATCCTGGCGAAGGTGACCCAAGGCCCCTCGCGTCCGGCAGGCGCCTTGTCGAGAAGGATGTGGTTGGCGACGCCGAGCCGCTTCAGCATGGCGGAGGCCACGAGCCCGGCCATGCCCGCACCGATGATCACGACGTCGACGACGCTTTGGCCGTCGACGATGCGGGGCGGAACCCAGGACTTGGCCGGCAGCTCCAGCCAGGCAAGGTCCTGCCGCAGGCGTGCCTCGAGCGCTTCGAGACTGTTCGGAAACGTCGAGAGATCGCTCATGACGGCACGTCCTCGGTCATCGGGCTACCGCCGTAGACGGTGTTGGCCAAGGCTTCGACGCCGCCTGCGTCATGCAGCCGGCAACCGGGCATCGCCAGCGCCACGGCGCGCGCCGCATCGATCACGGCGGCGACCGTCGGGGTCAGCGGCATCGCGGCAGGCGAGATGGCGCCGAACAGGAAGGGGATGGTGTGGTCGAGGACGCGCATCACGATCCCCTCGAGCGGAACGCCGCAGACCGTCGCCGGCTCGACGATGGCGACGCCCAGTCCGGCCCGGACCATCGTCAGGGCCGTCAGCGAGGCGTTGACGTCGATCATCCGTTGCGGCGTCACACCCGCCCGCTCCAGGGCCTCGTCGATGCGGTGCCGCAAGCGGTAGGGATTGGCGAGCGTGATGATGCGGCGCTCGGCGAGATCGGAGAGACGCACCATGTCATCGTTGGCCAGCGGATCGCTGGCGGCAAGAGCGACGACACACGGCGCTTCGGCAATCCAGTGCACCTCGAGGCCGGGATGTTCCAGCGGCAGGCTTGAGATCCCGAAATCGGCCGAGCGGGCGAGCACGGCCTGCACGACATTCTCGGCCGCCAGCGCCTGCACATGGAGATGCCGCGGTATCAGGTCCGCCGCGACGGCCGAGATCGCCTGGGGCAGAACGCCGGCCGCAAGCGACGGCGTGGCGGCGATCGTCAGCGACGGCGGCTCATCGAGACCGATGGCGTTCGCCCGTTCGCGGATGTGGGCGAGGCTGGCAAGATGGCGCTCCACCTCGGCGTGAAAGAGCAGACCGCGCGCGGTCGGGCTGATGCGCGGGCCGCTTCGATGCAGCAGCGCATAGCCGATATCGGCCTCCAGATCCTGGATAAGCCGCGTTACCGCCGGCTGCGACCGGCCGAGCAGTCGCGCCGCCCCCGTCACACTACCGGTCGACATGACCGCCGCGAAGGCTTCAAGCTGCCGGATATCGAAAGAGTTAGAATGCATAGTGGACATCAAACACTCTCCTTCATGTCAGTAAAGCATGACAATTCTCATTTGACGACTATCAATAAATAAAAAATTCACATCAAAGCCTGTTTAGCATTCCAGTTTGACATAATAGGAGGTCCGGCCTACCTAGAGCTTATGTCCGCGACGTATTGAGGAGCTTGTTTTGACACTCATCGAAACTCTTGCCTCTGTGAGGCCCGGTTCCGCGCTCGCGGAAGCCATGGGCAAACGCGCCGAGATCCTGCGCCTCAGTGAAGCGGCCCACGACGCAGTGCTTCTGCCACGCGATCCCGGCGGATTGTCTCACGGCTTGAGGGCTGCGCTCGCCGCCCGCATGGCGCGCCACAACCGCAGCCCGGCGCTCACAAGCCACTATGACACGCTCGTTGCCCGCGCCGCGGAACCGGCGACGGCCCTGCTCGCCGAGCCGGACACGAACGTGTCGGATCCGCGCACCGCGGAGATCGTTCGTCATGCCGACCGGCTCACGGTCGCGCCGCGCGATGCGACGCGCGCCCATGTGGAGGCATTGCGCCAGGTCGGCGTAACCGATGCTGACATCGTCCGGCTCGCGGAGCTTGCGGCTTTCGTCAATTACCAGGTGCGGGTTCTCGCCGGCCTGAAGCTGCTGGGAGAGATGCGATGAGCGAGGTCGTCCACACCTTCACCACCACGGTGCCGCGCTGGCAGCCCTATGTCGTTCCGGTCGATTTCGCGACCGCCACCGACGAGCAGCATGCAGCGATGCAGACGACGCCGTCGAACAAGGGCATCTCGCCCTATGTGCTGACCCTGGCGCACGATCCCGAGACGCTCGCGGTCCGCTCGCCGCTGTTCAACCTGATCATGTACGGCAAGGACGGACTGGCGGCCAGCGAGCGCGAACTGGGTGCCGTCGCCGCCTCCGTCGTCAACCGCTGCGTCTACTGCGCCGCCGTCCATGCATCCCGGTTCAACAATCTGACAAAACGCACTGATGTCATCGAAGCCGTGTTCGCCGATGGTCTCGAGGCGACACTCGACGAGCACCTCCAGGAAATCTTCAACTTTTCGGCCCGACTGTCGACCACGCCGCCCGAAGCGGTCGCGGCCGACGCGCAGGCGCTGGCGGATGTCGGGCTCGACGAGTTGGAGGCTCTCGATCTCGTCCTCTCCTCGGCGATCTTCGGCTGGGCGAACCGCCTGATGCATACGCTCGGCGAGCCGATACAGGATTAGCGCATTTCTGTCGCTGGACGACAAATGGCATGATGTGTCAAAAGAGCGCGCCGCATGTCAGCGTGGAGACAATCTTGGGACTTCGGGAAGATAAGAAGGATCGCACGCGAGCACAGCTGATCGAGGCCGCGCTCGACCTGATCCACAAGCGTGGTTTCGAGGAAACGACGGTCGCCGATATCGCTGCCGCCGTCAGCGTTTCTCCCCGCACGCTGCTTCGCTATTTCCCGACAAAGGAGGATGTGATCGTCAGCTGGGTTCAGGATGGCATGACGATCATCCGTGCTGAACTGACGGAGAGGCTCGCCTCGGAGCCGCCGGTTGTCGCACTTCTTGCTGCCGCGCGGGCGATGCTTTTGGCGTTCGATGAAAGGTCGCGTTTCTTTCTCGCCATCGAGACGGCGATCCGCTCCAACAGGAGCATTTCCGCGCGAAAAGAACAGATGATCGCCGAACTGATCGACGAAGTCGCCCATATTCTCGCCTCGCCGGACAGGCGGTCTCCGCTCCCTGACGTTGTCGCCTATACGGTGGCGGGAACGGTTTTCGCGCTCATTCGAGCATCGATAAACAGTTGGGTGGACGGCGGAGCGGCAATGTCGCTTGTCGATCTCTTCGATCGCGCCGCCAGTATCGTCCATTTCGAACAAAATGTCACTTAGTGTCATTTGTCGTTGACAGACATAATTTCCCATGCAATTTCACGATGCGTTGCTGAGCAACGTCATTGCAAACAGCCTCGCCCTGCGAGCGCGCCTGCCTGGGAGATAGAATGTCCACAGATCAAAAGATCGCGCTCGTCACCGGCGCCACCCGCGGCCTTGGCTTTGAAACGGCTCGCCAGCTCGGCCGGGAAGGCGTGCTCGTCCTTCTCGGCGCACGCGATCTTGCCGCAGGCCAAGCAAAGGCCGAAACATTGCGTGCGGAGGGCTTGACGGTCGAGGCGATCGAGATCGATCTCAATCGCCCTGATACGATCGACGCTGCCGCATCGTCGATCGGCGAGCGCTTCGGCAGGCTCGACATCCTGATCAACAATGCGGGAATCCTGCTGCTCGACACCGACGATTTCCCCAGCGTGGCCTCCGTCGAAACCCTGCGTGAATCCTATGAGGTCAATTTCATCGGAATGGTGATCGTGACCCAGAAAATGTTGCCGCTTATCCGCAAGGCGGTCAGCGGGCGCATCGTCAACCTTTCCAGCAGCGTGGGTTCGCTTTGGTGGACGGGCGATGCGAACAATCCTTCCCCCGATGTCAAATGGCTTGGTTATGCCGCCTCCAAGGCGGCGGTCAACATGCTGACCGTGCAGCTTGCCCTTGAGTTGAAAGATACACCGATCAAGGTCAACGCGGTCTGCCCCGGCTATGTCATGACCGAATTGAACAGAGGCGGCGGCTACATCACGATCGAAGACGGCGTTCGCGCCCCGGTCAAATATGCTTTGCTGGATGACACCGGACCGACCGGCCAGTTTTTCAACACAGACGGCCCGATCAACTGGTGATGGCCCTCGGTCGGGCGCTTGGACAATCTGGCGCGCGCAGGACCGTTCAGCGATACCGAATCTTGCACCCCACTCCCTTTCAAGGACCATGAAAAATGAAACCAACGACGGATGACATCGTCGAGATCAACCAGATCCTCTCGCTCTGGGCACACCTCGTCGACAATCATGCGTGGGACAGGTTCGGTGACGTCTTTACCGAGGATGCGCATTTCGACTCGAGCGTATTCGGCTTTGCGCCGGTCACGGGCATCGCAGCGATCTGCCATGTGGCCAGCCAGGACGGCCATGCGAAGGCCCATCACACGACGAATGTCTACGTTCAGGAAGGCGCGGGCAACGAACTCGTCGCCGTCTCGAAGGGCCTTGGCCTGTTGCCGAGCGGGGCAGTGGCGAGCGTGACCTATACCGACAGGCTGCGGCAGACGCCGGAGGGCTGGCGTCTGGCGAGCCGCATTCTCGCGCTCCAAGCGCCGTCGCATTGAGGTCGCCCGCTATGTCTCTCGTCAACCTATCCCTAGCAAACGTCATTGCCTGGCTGCTTGCAGCCTTCTTCTTCATCGGCGCCTATGGCAACACCTTCGTCAGCCCGGAAATTGCCGCGGACTACGCCCGGTGGGGCTATCCGGAAAGCTTTCACTATCTGACCGCCATCTGCGAATTCACGGCGGCGGTCATGCTCATCTTCAAACCACTGCGCCTCTACGGTTCACTGCTCGGGAGTGCCGTAATGCTGGCCGCTGTGGGTACGGTTCTGTTCCATGGCGAATATGCGCATGCAATTCCGCCCCTGGTGGTCCTCGTTTTTTGTGGGCTCATCGCTCGTCTGACAGCTCGGCGAGCAGGATGATGCCGGTATCCGGCAGCAGGCGCCGCCCGAGAGCGAGCAGATCACACAGGTGAAAAGGGCGACCGAATGGCCGCCCTTCATCTGTCAGGAATGAACGCTCAGAGCTGTTCCAGCATCGCGGCAGCGCCCGAGACGGTTGCCTGGCCGGGGCTTTCCTCGACGTTGAGGGCCTTGACGACGCCGTCTTCCACCAGCATCGAATAGCGCTTGGAGCGGAGGCCGAGGCCGCCGGCGGAGAGGTCGGCGTCGAGTCCGACAGCCTTGGTGAAGCCGGCGTCCCAATCGGCGAGGAAATGGATCTTGCCCATGCCGCCGGAGGATTGCGCCCAGGCGCCCATCACGTGCCAGTCGTTGACGGCGACGACGGCGATGTCATCGACGCCCTTGCCAAGGATGGTATCGCGGTTTTCGAGATAACCCGGCAGGTGGTTCAGCGAGCAGGTCGGCGTAAAGGCGCCCGGCACGGCAAAGAGCACGACGCGCTTGCCGGCGAAGAGCTGATCGGTGGTGATTTCGACCGGACCGTCAGCCGTCTTTTCCTTGAAGGTGGCGGCAGGAAGCTTGTCGCCGATCGCGATGGTCATGGTCTTCTCCTTGGTTCCGGCTTTGGGGTTCAGGCTTTGGGGGTTCTGCCTGGCGGCGGGCGCCGCAGCGGATCTGCGCGGACTATAAGACCCGGTCATTGAAAGGCAAGGGTGGTCTCCATCGCCCGCTCACCATCGATGACGAGCACGCTCCATTGCTTGCCTGATATGTCGTAATCCTTCGGCAGCTTGCCGATTGATATATCGACCTTGAAGGTGGCGCCGTCGCGTTTGCCGCCGATCTGCTTGGTGAAGGCATAGCCGCTCGGGCCGGTGACGATGATATCCGGCGCGGCCTTCCCCTCACCCGCCCCCCCGGCCGGCAAGACGAGATCGAGCGACAGCGTCTTCCTATCGGGCGACATCGCATGCGCCGTCACGTCGAAATCCTGCGATGGCGGCTTCGGCAGCCTCGCATCGGCGGCCTGAAGGATCGCCTCCTCCTGCGGGTGCGACTGGATGGCGGGGCCGAGCTTCAGCTGCAAATTCGCCTGGAAGGGAATGCAGATATCCTTGCAGATGCCGATGAAGGCGGCAGCATCGATCGTAACCGGGCCTTTGCCGGCCGCCGTCAGCGACAGCGGTAGGGTCACCGGCGCGTCATAGGCGATATCCTCGATCGCGCCGTTGAAAAAATGCTTCGGAACGGGATAGGCGATGGCATCGAGCGTGACGCCGCTTGCCGCCGCGATGGTGATTTGCGGCGGAATGCCGCTGTTGCCGGGCTCTTTCCAATAGGTGATCCAGCCGGGCTTCGGCTCGATCTGAAGGGCAGCGCGGATTTTGCCGCCGGCATCGGGCGCGAGCGCCACGAGGCGCATGCGGCCGCCCTCGTTTTCCGCCCAGGCGCTCATTTCCGCATGGGCGGAATAAAACGGCACAAGGGCTGCGACCGCTGATACAACCGCCATTAAAAGCCTGCGCGGGCCTGAGGAAATAATCATCATGGAACAAAGGTTTACCGAATGTGCTGTTTGGCCGCCAGAAGTCGCGGCGATTTAAATCTTCATTTTCAGTTGATTGATGTGTGACATTGGCCCATGTTTCTTTTGTCGAGGCCTTGGTGCGGTCTAGCAGCAGGAGGAACGATGTCCTTATTGACGCTGAAGAACAGACGGGAACGTGGCTTCTTCGATGGCCAGTTCCTCATCGCCATGCCGGGCATGGAAGACCGCAATTTTGCGCGCACTGTCATCTACATCTGCGCGCATTCGGATGCCGGCGCCATGGGCTTCGTCATCAACCGTCCGCAGAGCCTTACCTTCACCGATGTGCTGCTGCATCTCGACATGATCAAGCAGGAAGATTCGATCGTGCTGCCGAAGCGGGCGCGCGAATTCCCGATCCAGACCGGCGGCCCGGTGGAAAGCGGCCGCGGCTTCGTGCTGCATTCGGACGATTATTCCAGCGACTCCTCGATCCCCGTCAGCGACGATATCTGCCTGACGGCGACGCTCGACATCGTGCGCGCCATTTCCAAGGGCGACGGGCCGACGCGGGCAACGATGCTGCTCGGCTATTCCTCCTGGGCGGCCGGCCAGCTCGAAAGCGAGGTCGTCAACAATGGCTGGCTCACCTGCCCGGCCAACGAGGAATTGATCTTCGACCGCAGCCTCGACGACAAATACGAGCGGGCGCTGGCCGGCATGGGCGTGACCGCTGCCATGCTTTCGGCCGAAGCCGGCCATGCTTGAGGGGCCGGCCTGACAGCAGTTGACCTGACGGCAGCGGGAACGAATAGCTGCGAGTGACGTTTCATTTCGGCAAGCATGGACAAAAGGCCCGTGCTGACCAAGGAGACATCACATAATGGGTAGCACCAGCGACAAGATTTCCGGTAAGGCAAACGAAATTGCCGGCAAGACCAAGCAGGCCGTCGGCAAGGCGACGGACGATCGCGAAATGCAGGCCAAGGGCGCCGTCCAGGAAGCCAAAGGCAAGGGACAAGTCGCAACCGGCAAGGTCAAGGACAAGCTCAAGGGTGCCGTCGACCGGCTCTGAGCCATAGTGCATCCTTCAAGAACCATGCCTGCTGCGCCCCTCGCGCGGCAGGCATTTTTAATCCCCCATCCTCATGCTTTGCAGAGATAGACAAGATGAAGCTTTTTGCCTGCGACAATTGCGATCAGGTCGTCCACTTCGACAACCGACGATGCGTGCGCTGCAACCACCGCCTCGGCTTCCTGCCCGGCGATCTCGCCATGCATGCGCTGGAGCCGCGCGACGAGACGCTCTGGCAGCTCGTTTCCAATCCCGATCGCGACGTCCGCTTCTGCGCCAATGCCAGCCTCGACATCTGCAACTGGCTGGTGGACGATGATGGCGAGAGCGAATTCTGCGTTGCCTGCCGCCATAACCGGCTGGTTCCGAACACCGACACCCAGGACGGCATCGATCGCTGGCGGCGCATCAGCCAGGCGCAGCGTCATCTGTTTTATTCGCTGCTGCGCTGGAAGCTGCCGCATCCGGATCGGGCGCAAGACCCGCAAGGCGGCCTGGTCTTCGATTTCCTCGAGGATTCGATCGAGAGCAACGGCTTTATCGTGCCTGCTATGACCGGCCACGAGGAAGGCCTGATCACCATCCGCGCCGCAGAGGCCGACGATGCGACACGCGAACAGGCGCGCAGCTCGATGAACGAACCCTATCGCACGCTGCTTGGCCATTTCCGCCACGAGGCCGGCCATTTCATCTGGAACAAGCTGGTGCGCGATCGGGGCGGCCTTGCCGATTTCCGCGCCGTCTTCGGCGACGAACGGCAGGATTATATGGCCGCCCTGCAGACCCATTATGCCGGCGGCGCGCCCTTGGGATGGCAGGACAATTTCATCAGCGCCTATGCGGCATCGCACCCCTGGGAGGATTTCGCCGAATGCTTCGCGCATTACCTCCACATCGTCGACACGCTCGAAACCGCGCGCGCCTTCGGCATCGCCATCGATCCGAGCGGCCATGAGGAAATATCAGGCGAGGTGGATTTCATCCCCTACCGGGCAAGAAGCGCCGAGCAGCTGGTCAGCGCCTGGGTGCCGCTCAGCATCGCGATCAACGCCATCCAGCGCAGCATGGGTCAGCCCGACTCCTACCCCTTCGTGCTGTCCTCGCCTGTCGTGGCAAAGCTCGAATATCTGCACCGGCTGATCCAGGGCGCGGCGACCGCGCCGCAGCAGCGGGCGGCTTGAAAGAGTTTCGGGCGCGCTGTTTGCTCCCTCTTCTCCCCAGTGGGGAGAAGAGACTCGTGGCAGCGCCATATTCCCTCTCACCCGCCAAGAGCCCGAGGAACAAACGCACCTTAAAACGAAACCGCATCCTTCTTGAAAGGCTCCATGTCCCGACGGGCTTGTCGGTCAATTATCGGCCTGGCGACCCTGGCTATAGTCCTCGGCAGCGACTTTCTCCATCCAGGTCACGCTGCTGCCGTCGAGTGCTTCCGATACCGCAAAATGCACCATCGCTTGATCAGCCGACGCACCGTGCCAGTGTTTTACCATCGGGGGGATCCAGACGATATCATCCGGTTCCATGACCTGGACCGTGCCGCCTTCCTTCTGGACCCAGCCTCGGCCGGAAACGACAAACAGCGTCTGACCGAGCGGGTGCGAATGCCACGCCGTATGGGCGCCGGGTTCGAAGGCAACCGTGGCACCGCCGATGCGGGCAGCGCCATCACCCTTGTAAGCGGCCGATACCTGGACCTCGCCGGTGAAACGCTCCGCCGGACCGCTTACCGGTTGGCTGCCGCGTTTGACCACCTTGATATCTGCTTCCGCCGGATTGCGCGCGGCGGAGGCTTCACGGCTGGCGAAGACGGTTTTGAGAACCGGCACTGCCGACATGGCGCGAGGCCAACCGGCATAAAACCCGGCATGGGTAATAGCTTCAGCTGCCTCTTCGCGGCTGAGACCGTTATCCATGGCGCGGTCGAGATGGAAGGTCAGTTGATCAGACTGCCCCATCGCCACGAGAGCGGCCACCGTAACGAGGCTGCGATCGCGAGCCGACAGATCCGGGCGCTGCCACAGATCGCCAAACAATGCCCGGTTTGTCAGGTCGGCAAGCGCCGGCGCGGTAGGCGCCACCTCGGCATCCACGGACGCGCTGCGGGCAGCTTCCGTTGCGGCATCGAACTGAACGCGTGTGGCATCGCTGTCCGCCACGGGCGCGATCTTCAGCTCGTCAAAGACCTTCTTGATCTCCGTCACGGCCGATATCGCATTGGGCCAGCCGGAATAAAATGCGAGATGCGTGACGACCTCGCCCACTTCCCTGGGCTCGACACCATTTTCGAGGGCGCGCTTTACATGGTTGGCAAGGACGTGCCCCTTGCCGGTTGAGATCAGTACCGAAATGGTGACCAGGCTGCGGTCGCGCGGGGTCAGATCGCCGCGCTTCCAAAACTCGCCGAACAGAACGTCATCCGTAAAATGGCCAAGGCCCGGGGCGACCTCATAGACGGCCGACGGAGCCACGCGAGGATTCTGTTGCGCTTCGGCGCCTGCGGCTGCGAATGCCGAGATGGCAAGGCTTGCGGCGATGGTTTTCATGGTGATCTCCTTGTTGACTGTCCGCTCCGACATAGGATCGGAGGACGCGCCGGATTAGGCATCGGATTCCGAAAGGGGCTATATCCGCCGTTCATGAAAGGGGCGGCCTCCAGGACGCCGCTCCGCTGGACAGTTGGTCCGCGGGCCCTTGTTCCTGGCGGATCTAGACCGCCGGCTTTCGAGGAGAATTTACTCCTGGCTGATTACTCCGACTGGATGCTAGGATCCGAATGGACTTATATTGAGGATTCATGAATGAAGCGCGATGAACTGGGTGACCTGGCGGCCTTCCTGACGGTCGCCGAAGAACGAAGCTTCACACGTGCGGCCGCGCTGCTGGGGACCTCGCAATCGTCCCTCAGCCATACAGTGCGCCGACTGGAAGATCGCATGGGCCTCCGGCTCCTGACGCGGACGACCCGCACCGTTGTTCCAACCGAGGCCGGAGAGCAGCTGGCCGAAACGCTGCGACCTGCGTTCAATGATATCCGCAGCCGGCTGGATGCACTTGGGGCCATGCGTCGTGCGCCGGGAGGCACGATACGCATCACGTCGATCCGGCATGCCGCAGAAACGATCCTCATGCCTGCCGTAAAGGGATTGATGCAGTCCTACCCGGATATCAACATCGAGATCTCTGTCGACAACCGGCTGATCGATCTTGTGAACGAGCGCTTTGACGCCGGGGTGCGGCTTGGGGAGCATATCGAAAAAGATATGATCGCACTCAAGATCGGCCCGGAAATGCGGATGCTGGTCGTTGCCTCGCCGGATTATTTCGCACGGCATCCGAAACCGGCCACGCCGCATGACCTGACGCAGCACCGCTGCATCAATCTCAGGCTTTCAACCGTCGGCGGCTTGTACGCCTGGGAGTTCGAAAAGGACGGCAAGCCGCTGAATGTTCGTGTTGAAGGTCAGTTCATCTGCAACGACGTCCCGATGATCGTCGATGCGGCGCTCGGTGGTTTTGGTCTGGCATGCCTGCCAGACGATTACCTGCTGCCGCTGATCCGTGAAGGAAAACTGGTGCCCGTGCTGGAGGACTGGTCACCGCCATTTCCCGGATATCACCTTTATTATCCGAGCCGACGCCTTGCCTCCCCCGCATTCTCGCTTCTGGTGAATGCATTGCGTTATCGCAGTTGATTTCGCGCTCGATGTCGCCGAGACGCGCAAAGGCAAATGTGCAGGACTTAGAACGAAACCGCCTTGCCCTTCTTGAAGGGCTCCATGCCCCGGCGGGCGAGCTCGTCGGCGCGTTCGTTTTCCGGGTGGCCGGCATGGCCCTTGACCCAGTGCAGCGTCACCTTGTGGCGGTCACGGGCCGCCTCCAGCGCCTGCCAGAGTTCGGCATTCTTCACCGGCTTCTTGTCGGCGGTCTTCCAGCCGTTCTTCTTCCAGCCGAAAATCCACTTGGAGATGCCGTCCTTGACATAGGCGCTGTCGGTATAGAGATCGACCTCGCAAGGGCTTTTCAAGGCCGATAGCGCCGAGATCGCCGCCAGCAGCTCCATGCGATTGTTGGTCGTGTCCGCCTCGCCGCCGCAAAGCTCCTTTTCGACATCGCCATAACGCAGCACCGCGCCCCATCCACCGGGGCCGGGATTGCCGGAGCATGCGCCGTCGGTGAAGATATCGACGTGTTTCATAGGCTCAATCCGTATTCGGCCGGGGATTTGATCTGGCGGTGGAACCGCAGCTTGCGGAGATATTCGAGCGGATCCTTCTTGGTGACCATGGCGCCCTCAGGCGTCGTCAGCCAGTCATAGAGCCGCGTCAGGAAGAAACGCAGCGCCGACCCGCGCGACAGCACCGGCAAGGCTGAGATTTCGGCGTCGCTCAACGGCCGGACGCTCTGGTACCCCTCGAGCATCGCCGTGCCCTTGGTGATGTTATAGGCGCCGTCCTTCTCGAAGCACCAGGCGTTCAGGCAGATCGAGACGTCATAGGCGAGCAGGTCGTTGCAGGCGAAATAGAAATCGATCAGGCCGGAGAGCTGGTCGCCGAGGAAGAAGACGTTGTCGGGGAAGAGGTCGGCGTGGATGACGCCGGCCGGCAGGCCACTCGGCCAGGCGGCGGAGAGGACATCGAGTTCGCTGCGGATCTCGTCTCGCAGGCCGGGCTCGACCTCGCCGGCGCGCGCTTCGGATTTCTCCCAGAGCCCCCGCCAGCCGTCGATCGACAGCGCATTCGCCCGCTTCAAGTCGAAACCGTCACCGGCCACATGCATCTCGGCCAGCGCCCTGCCGACCTCGCGGCAGTGTTTCGCCTCCGGCTTTCTCAGCCACATGCCTTCGAGGAAGGAGATCAGCGCCGCCGGACGGCCGGACAGCGAGCCGAGCAGCGCGCCGTCGCGGCGCGGCAGCGGCAGCGGGCAGGAGAGACCGCGGGCGGAAAGATGCTGCATCAGGCCGAGGAAGAACGGCAGGTCGCTCTTTTCCACCCGCTTCTCATAGAGCGTCAGGATCAGCGGGTCCTTGGAGGTGTGAAGCAGGAAGTTGGAGTTTTCGACGCCTTCGGCAATGCCCTTGTAGGAGAGCAGCGTGCCCGCGTCATATTCCGTCAGGAACCACTTCAGATCGTCTTCGGCGATATCGGTATAGACTGCCAAGTGAGGTCTCGCCCTTCGTGCCTTGTTGATATTGGATTTGCCGGAGTGGACGCCAGGCCGAAAGGCCGATCTAGCCGTTGACGAAGGCCATGTCGGCCGCCGTCAGCTCGATGCTGCGCAGTTCGCGGTTGACGAGGAAGTTTTCGGTTTCCTGCACCGTTTCGGCCAGCTCGACGCGGGCATCGAAGCGGGCGCGGAAAGCCTCGATGATCTCGTTGACGATGACCTCGGGGGCCGAGGCGCCGGCGGAAAGGCCGAGCGTCGAAATCGCGCCGATCTCGTCCCAGTCGAGCTCGGCGGCGCGCTGCACGAGGATCGATTTCTTCGCCCCTGCCCTGAGCGCCACTTCGACGAGGCGCTTGGAGTTGGACGAATTCGGCGCGCCGACGATGATGAAGAGATCGCAGCCGGGCGCTGCCTGCTTCACCACTTCCTGGCGGTTGGTCGTCGCGTAACAGATCGAGTCCGCCGCCGGCGCCGTCAGGTTCGGGAAGCGTTCGTGCAGGCGGGTGATGACGCCGGCCGTATCGTCGACCGACAGCGTCGTCTGGGTGACATAGCCGAGATTGTCGGGATCAACAGGGACATAAGCGTCGGCATCCTCGATCGTCTCGATCAGCGAGACCGACCCCTCCGGCAGTTGACCCATCGTGCCGATCACCTCGGGATGGCCGGCATGGCCGATGAGGACGACATGGCGGCCGAGGCGATTGTGGCGCATCGCCTGCTTGTGGACCTTGGAGACCAGCGGGCAGGTGGCGTCGAGATAGAAGAGGTTGCGGCTTGCCGCATCCTCCGGCACGGATTTCGGCACGCCGTGGGCGGAAAAAACCACCGGTTGGGCGCGATGTTCGGCCGGGATTTCGTCCAGTTCCTCGACGAAGACAGCGCCCTTGGCTTCCAGCCCCTCGACGACATAGCGATTGTGGACGATCTCGTGGCGCACATAGACCGGCGCGCCATAGGATTTCAGCGCCAGCACGACGATCTGGATGGCACGGTCGACGCCGGCACAGAAGCCGCGCGGGCCGCAGAGCCGGATCGTCAAAGGAGGTTTCGCCGCAATATTCATGTCTGTTCCGGGTTGAGAGATTTAGGGACCTCTAGCCCAATATGGTCGAGAATTGAAGCGATACTATTGCTGAGGTGCCTTGCGGAACCAGGAGATCGCCACCACGACGACAAGCACGGCGGCAAGCCCGTACCAGGTAAAGGCATATTGCAGATGGTTGTTCGGCAGGTCCATCTGGGTGACGCCGCCGATCGGCAGGCCGGCCGGATTAGGGGTGGAATCGGCATCGACGAAAAAGGGAATGACGCTCGCTTTCTCCAGCCCGACGCTCTCGGCCATGACGTCGAGATCCTTCCAGTAGAAGATGTTCTTGGCGACGTCGTTGTCGGGCACCACCCAGGAAGGCTTGCCGGGAAGCTTTTCGCGCGCCAGGCCGGTGACGGTCTGCTGATCCGTCAGCTGGCCCTGCATGCGCATTTCCGGCTCCTTATTGTCAAAGGGAACGAAGCCGCGATTGACGAAGAGAATGCGCCCGTCGGCAAGCTCCAGCGGGGTATAGATGTAATAGCCGGTCTGGCCGCGCCAGGTGGCGAAGAAATGCCGCTCCTTGTTGTTGATGTAGCGGCCGGTGGCGGTCACCTTGCGGTATTCGATGTCACCGCCTGCAGCCGCCATCGCCTCGATGTCGGCAAGTGGCACGGGGCTTGCTGCCTGCCGCGTGGCGATATCGGCGATCAGTCCCTCCTTCCAGTGCAGGCGCTCCACCTGCCAGGTGCCGAGCGAAATCAGGATGGCAAGGGCAACCAGCACCAGGATGCCGGTGAAAACCGGTAGCCGGCGGCGCGGCGCGGCATGGTCGATATCAGTCACTCAGGCGTCCTTCGCGGGCATTATGGCGGTATTGCATGGCGATCAGGATGCCCTTGAACCAGCGCAGCGTCAGCAGCGACAGGATAATCGTCAACGGAGCGAAGAGCAGGATATGCACCCAGATCGGCGGCCCGTAATTCACCTGCAGCCACAGCACCATGCCGATGACGATGAAGCCGACGATGAGGATGACGAAGACGGCCGGGCCGTCACCGGAATCGGCAAAGGAATAATCGAGGCCGCAGGCGGCGCAGCGCGGCTTTACGCCGAGCAGGCCATCGAAGAGTTTGCCCTGGCCGCAGCGCGGGCAGCAGCCCTTGATGCCTGTCTTCACCGGATCGACGGGCGGAAAATGGGCGCTGTCCTCGTTCATGGCATTCCTTATAGCGATCCTGGTGGTCGCGGCTTCTTCAATGCTGCCTTAACTCTCCCATAAAGTATTCGCAATTCGAATGGAAATAGCTGCGCGTTTTCGCCTCAGCGATTCGCGCCAAACAGAAGAAGAAGACTGATGACCAATGATAGCCATTCCGTGCAGATCATTATCCTGAACGGCGCGCCGCGGAGCGGCAAATCGAGCATCGCGCGCGCAATACAGGAACACTTCGAGGGGCCGTGGATCAACCTCGGCGTCGACAGCTACAATGCCATGACACCGAAGCGCTACCTTCCGGGCATCGGACTGCGGCCGGGCGGCGAACGGCCGGACCTGGAGGAACTGGTGCCGTTCTTTTATGCAGCGCTCTACGAATCGATCGCCATCCATGCCAGCCTGGGGCTCAATGTCATCGCCGATCTCGGCCACCACGACAGCTATTCGCAGCCGCTCGGCATTCTCGGCGATTGCGCCCGGCGGCTGGAAGACTTTCCCGTGCTGTTCGTCGGCGTGCGCTGTCCGATCGAGACGATCATGCAGCGGCGCGACATTGTCCAAGAGGGGCGCGAGACGCTTTATCTCAGCGCCACGGAGGACGTGCCCATTCCAGAACCGGTGAAGCGCTGGCAGGACGAGGTGCATCGTCCCGGCATCTACGATATGGAGGTCGATACGTCAGTGCTGACACCGCTCGAATGCGCCGAGGCGATCCGCCATCAGCTGGATCTCGGGATTCCCGAACCTTCGGCCTTCGACCGGATCGCCGGGGCGCGCTGAGGCGATAAAAGCGGGCACGAGGGCCTTCATCGGCCGAAGAGATTGCCGATGGCAGCCCCTCATCCGGCTGCCGCCACCTTCTCCCCGCTCGCGGGGCGAAGGGGATATGCCGCGCCCTTCTCCGTTCCCCGCCGACCTCTCGCAGGGCACGTCCCCTCTCCCCGTTTTTACGGGGGTCCGAAGGACGGGTCGAGACGAGTGGCTCGAGCCCGGCAGGGTTAGGGTGAGGGGCAGCCATCGGCGCAAACCGGACATCAGTGGCACGAGGCCAAGCAAAACGAGATTTACCAACAAAAAAGGCGGGCACGAGGCCCGCCTTTTCCTTGAATATCGTTCCGATCAGCCGGCTGCGACGGGTGCGCCCCAGCCGCCCCAGACGTAGATGCAGAAGAACAGGAACAGCCAGACGACGTCGACGAAGTGCCAGTACCAGGCGGCGGCCTCGAAGCCGAAATGCTGCTTCGGGGTGAAGTCGCCGCGCAGGGCACGGATCAGGCAGACAGCCAGGAAGATCGTGCCGACGAGGACGTGGAAACCGTGGAAACCCGTCGCCATGAAGAAGGTCGCGCCGTAGATCGAGCTCTTGAAGGCGAACGGGGCGTGAGCATATTCGTAGGCCTGAACGGCAGAGAAGAACATACCGAGCAGCACGGTCAGCGTCAGGCCCTGGATCAGGCCCTTGCGGTCGTTGTGCAGCAGCGCATGGTGCGCCCAGGTGACCGTGGTGCCCGACAGGAGCAGGATGACGGTGTTGTAGATCGGCAGGTGCCAGGGGTCGAGGACCTCGATGCCCTTCGGCGGCCAGGTGCCGCCGGTATAGAGCAGGCGCGAGGCCTGGATCGCTTCATTCGGATAGAGGCTGGCGTCGAAATAGGCCCAGAACCAGGCGACGAAGAACATCACTTCCGAAGCGATGAACATGATCATGCCGTAGCGCAGGTGCAGCGAGACGACACGGGTATGGGCGCCCTCATGGGCTTCCTTCACCGTATCGGCCCACCAGCCGTACATGACGTAGAGCACCAGCGCGAAGCCGATATAGAAAACCCAGGGATTGGCAAGCTCGAAGCCGGCGACCTTGAACGAACCGCCGTTCAGGTAGCGCATGTAGGAGACGCCGCCGAGCGCCATGATGAAGGCGCCGAGCGAGGCTAGAATCGGCCACGGGCTCGGATCGATGATGTGATAGTCGTGATTCTTCTGATGAGCATCGGCCATGTCGCTATCCCCGGATGTCTTCCTTCACTCCGTTCCCGGCATAGCCGGAAACGAGCCTTGATCAAAGTTTCTTTTCAATCTTCTCGGCTCCACCCTCATTCGAAGCCACCGGCTTCGGACCCTCTTTCGGGTAGAACGTATATGACAGCGTAATCGTATGGATATTCTTCGATTCCACCGCCTTGACGATTTCAGGATCGATGTAAAACACCACCGGCATGTCGAGCTTCTCGCCCGGCTTCAGGTCCGTTTCCGTAAAACAGAAACACTGCACCTTGTTGAAATAGACGCCGGCTTCGCCCGGCGTGACGTTGAAAACCGCCTGGCCGCGCTGGGTCTCGTTCGAACGATTCTCGGCGGTGAAATTGACCTGGATGGTCTCGCCGATCTTCGGGTTGACCTCGCGCTCGACCGGCTTGAAGTCCCACTGCAGGCCGGGGGCGACATTGGCGTCGAAGGTGACGCGCATCGTGCGGTCGAGCACGACGCTCGACACCTGGTCGACGCGCTGCGTCGTGCCGTTATAGCCGGTCACCTGGCAGAAGATGCGGTAGAGCGGCACGGCGGCATAGCTCATCGCGCCCATGCCGAAGACGAAGCTCAGGCACA
This sequence comes from Rhizobium acaciae, assembly GCF_025941625.1. NCBI lineage: Bacteria > Pseudomonadati > Pseudomonadota > Alphaproteobacteria > Hyphomicrobiales > Rhizobiaceae > Rhizobium > Rhizobium acaciae. The sequence continues at coordinate 267,827 of NZ_JAPCZO010000005.1, read as the reverse complement.
TCATGACGACGGCGCCGTTGTTGCGGGTCTGCTTCTTCGGTGCGGCGGCGTTTTCGCTCATCCAGCCATTCCTCCGCCGATCTTCACGATTGCCATCACGTAGAAGAGAATGACGAGGCCGGCAAGCACCAGCCCGAGGGCGACGTTGCGGTTGCGGCGCGACTTGCGCTGCGCTTCCGTGAGCTTGAGCAATTCCATCAGAACCAACCTCCCGCATGCGAGACCAGCACCGACGCCAGCCGGTCGATCATCAAGGCGGAGAACACGGCAAAGAGATAAAAGATCGAGAAGCCGAAGAGCTTCTTCGCCGGGATCATCTTCGGATCGCCGTCGGGCATGCGCCAGACGGCGATGGAACAGTATATGAAGATCGCGCCGAGGACGGCTGCGACGAGGCCATAGCCGAGGCTGGCGAAACCGAGGAAGGACGGCAATACCGCGCAGACGGCGGTCAGCACCGCATAGGCGACGATCTGATGCTTGGTCACCCGTTCGCCGGCAACGTTCGGCAGCATCGGCACGCCGACGGCCTCGTAGTCGCGCATCTTGAAGAGCGCGAGCGCCCAGAAATGCGCCGGTGTCCACAGGAAGATGATGAGGAAGAGAACGGTGCTCTCGATCGTCACGCTGTTGGTCACGCAGGCCCAGCCGATCATCGGCGGGAAGGCGCCGGCAGCACCGCCGATGACGATGTTCTGCGGCGTCGAGCGCTTCAGCCACATGGTGTAGACGACGGCATAGAAGAAAATGGTGAAGGCGAGGATGCCAGCCGAGAGCCAGTTGACGGCCAGGCCGAGGATCACCACCGAAAAGCCCGACAGCACCAGGCCGAAGGCGAGTGCCTCGGAAGGCGCGATGCGGCCGGCCGGGATCGGACGGTTGGCGGTGCGGCTCATGATGGCGTCGATATCGGCGTCATACCACATGTTCAGCGCGCCGGAGGCGCCGGCGCCGACGGCGATGCAGAGGATGGCGATCATGCCGAGGACGGGATGGATATGGCCCGGCGCCAGCACGAGACCGGCAAACGCAGTGAAGACCACGAGCGACATGACCCGTGGCTTCAACAATTCGAAATAATCGCGTGCACTCGCTTCCGACAATTCGCCGTCCTTTGCAAGCACCTCGTGATTGTCGATAACCGTCATCATTCCGTCCTGAATGTCTTACCATCAGGACGCCGTATCGAATGCGGCGTCCTGATATCCGCGCAATTTACTTGATGCGCGGAAGCTGTTCCCACTGGTGATAGGGCGGCGGCGAAGGCAGCTGCCATTCGAGCGTCGTTGCACCCTCACCCCACGGATTGTCGCCGGCGACACGCTTCCTGGCAAAGGCTTCGAAGACGCCATAGAGGAAGATCAGCACACCGAAGGCCGAGATATAGGAGCCGATCGAGGAAACATAGTTCCAGCCGGCAAAGGCATCCGGATAGTCGATGTAGCGGCGCGGCATGCCGGCGAGGCCGAGGAAGTGCTGCGGGAAGAACACCAGGTTGACGCCGATGAACATGATCCAGAAATGCAGCTTGCCGACCAGCTCGTTGTACATGTAGCCGGTCATCTTCGGGAACCAGTAGTACCAGCCGGCGAAGATCGCGAAGACGGCGCCGAGCGACAGAACGTAGTGGAAGTGGGCCACGACGTAATAGGTGTCATGCAGCGAGCGGTCGAGACCGGCATTGGCCAGCTGGACGCCGGTGACGCCGCCGACCGTGAACAGGAAGATGAAGCCGATCGCCCAGAGCATCGGCGTGCGGAACGAAATCGAGCCGCCCCACATCGTCGCGATCCAGGAGAAGATCTTCACACCCGTCGGAACGGCGATGACCATCGTCGCGAAAACGAAGTAGCGCTGCGCGTCGAGCGACAGGCCGACGGTGTACATGTGGTGGGCCCAGACGACGAAGCCGACGGCGCCGATCGCGACCATGGCGTAGGCCATGCCCAGATAGCCGAAGATCGGCTTCTTCGAGAAGGTCGAGATGATGTGGCTGACCATGCCGAAGCCCGGCAGGATGAGGATGTAGACCTCGGGGTGACCGAAGAACCAGAACAGGTGCTGGTAAAGGATCGGATCGCCGCCGCCTTCCGGAGAGAAGAATGCAGTGCCGAAATTGCGGTCGGTGAGCAGCATGGTGATGCCGCCTGCCAGAACCGGCAGCGACAGCAGCAGCAGGAAGGCGGTGATCAGCACGGACCAGGCAAACAGCGGCATCTTGTGCAGCGTCATGCCGGGAGCGCGCATGTTGAGGATCGTGGTGATGAAGTTGATCGCACCGAGGATCGACGAGGCGCCGGCAATGTGGAGCGCGAAGATCGCAAGGTCGACTGCCGGTCCCGGCGTGCCGGTTGTGGCGAGCGGCGGATACATCGTCCAGCCGCCGCCCGTGCCATAGGCGCCTGCCGGGCCTTCGACGAACATCGACAGCAGCAGCAGCGCGAAGGCCGGAACGATCAGCCAGAAGGAGATGTTGTTGAGGCGCGGGAAAGCCATATCCGGCGCGCCGATCATGATCGGCACCATCCAGTTGGCGAAACCGCCGATCATCGCCGGCATGACCATGAAGAAGATCATGATCAGCGCGTGCGCGGTCGTGAACATGTTGAACATCTGCTTGGCGCCGTCGATCGCGGCATCGCCCTCATAGCCGTAGACCATCGAGGCCAGGCCGTGGAAGATCTGGATGCCCGGCTCCTGCAGCTCCATGCGCATGGCAACCGACAGCGCGCCGCCGATGATGCCGGCAATGATCGCGAAGATCAGGTAGAGCGTGCCGATGTCCTTGTGGTTGGTCGAGAACAGCCAGCGATTGGCAAAGCTCGGCTTGTGCCCGTGATCGTGATCGTCATGCGCGTGGTCATGATGGGCGGCGTGATCGCCATGCGTGCGATCGTGATCATGAGAATGATCGTCGTGAGCGGAAGGTCCAGCCATTGTCCCGATCCCCTTTATTACTGTGCTTCGGCGACGTCGACGGTCTTTGCGGGACCATCGGTTGCGGCCATGAGTGTCTTGTAGGCGCCGGGCAGGTCGCTGGCTGCTGCGGTCAGCCACTGCTTGTACTTGTCCTCGGAGACGACGCGGATGGCGATCGGCATGAACGCATGGTCCTTGCCGCAGAGCTCGGAACACTGGCCGTAGAACAGGCCTTCGCGCTCGGCCTTGAACCAGGTCTCGTTCAGGCGGCCCGGCACGGCATCGATCTTGACGCCGAAGGACGGCATGGCGAAAGCGTGAATGACGTCGGTTGGTGCTGCGGTCACGAGAACGCGGACAGTCTTGTTGACCGGCAGGACGAGCTCGTTATCGACGGCGAGAAGCCTGGGATAGATCGACTTGTCTTCCTTGCCGGCGGCCGCGCGGTCCTGATCCTTCAAGAGGTAGGAATCGAAGGCCAGCGGGCTTTCGCCCGAACCTTCATATTCGTAATTCCACTGCCACTGGGTGGCGGTCGCCTTGATCGTCACGTCGGGGTTTTCCGGCAGCGTCAGCTGCGCGGTCAGCAGGTTGAACGACGGAATGGCGAGAAGAAGAAGCACCAGAACCGGCCCCACGGTCCAGGCAATCTCGATCAGCGTGTTGTGGCTCGTCTTCGAGGGAACCGGGTTCGCGCTGGCGCGGAACTTGACGCAGACGACGATGAGCAGGACCAGAACGAACAGCGTGATCGGAACGATAAACCACAGGGTATACTGTTCGAACCACCGGATTTCCCGCATGATCGGCGTTGCCGCCGGCTGCAGCGTCGCCTGCCACGGCGTGGGCTGGTCGGCATATGTGCCGGAAGCAAAAAGCAGACAGACCAGCGTGGTCAGGGCTGCATAAGCCTTCTTCATCACCTTATTATCTCCCTCGAGCGCTTGACTGCAAAATAGAACGCAGAATCCTTGCCATCTTCAGCGCTTCAAACCACAGTTTGGCATTTGCCGCAACAGGTCAGAGCAATTGTCTATGCGGCATTTTTGCTCAAAGCATAGGCAGGCTCGAACGGCAAAACATCCCAAGTTTTTCATCAGCATATGAAAAATCGGCTTTCCGGCCAATCCGCGCGCGACACATTATTTCGCAAAGGTCCAATTTCCGCCGCAGTCCCCCGGTTTTCACGGGGTGGGGCTTTTCATTTTTGGTGGGCAGCTTCAACAATAGCCGCAATGATTCGATATCCAGAGGTTTCCATGGGTTTCCGTTCCCTCGCGCAGTCGCTACTCCTGACTGCCAGCATCGCGGCCGCAGCGACGACGCCCGTTTTCGCACAGCAGCAACCCACCCCGTCACAGGCCAAGCCCCCGGCTTCCGCGCCGGCGCCGACCCCTGCTCCGGCGCCGCAGCAGCCGAGCGCCGCCAAACCGAATGTCGAACCGGTGCCTGGCCAGACACAGCCGCCGGCGCCGGGCACGGTGAAGTCCAATCATGGCGCGTGGTCCGTCGTCTGCGACAAGCCGGCGGGGGCTGCGACCGAACAATGCGCGCTGATGCAGAATGTCATCGCCGAGGATCGGCCGGAGGTCGGGCTTTCCGTCGTCGTCCTGAAGACGGCCGACCGCAAGTCGAAGATTCTGCGCGTGCTGGCACCACTCGGCGTGCTGCTGCCGAACGGCCTCGGGCTCAATGTCGACGGCAAGGATATCGGCCGCGCCTATTTCGTCCGCTGCTTTGCCGACGGCTGCTACGCCGAGGTCGTGCTCGAGGATGAACTGCTCAAGACCTTCCGCAGCGGCGCCCAGGCAACCTTCATCGTCTTCCAGACCCCGGAAGAAGGCATCGGCATCCCCGTCGACCTCAAGGGCTTCGCCGAAGGTTTCGACGCTCTGCCGTGAGGGCAGGCTGCCGTGGGGTCCGCCCCTCATCCGGCTGCCGCCTCCTTCTCCCCTCTCGCGGGGCGAAGGGGGTATGCCGCAACCTCTCCGTTCCCCACTCACCTCGCGTAAGGCACGTCCCCTCGCCCCGTTTTTACGGGGAGAGGGTTAGGGTGAGGGGCGGATATTTCCTCGGCATTTCGAAAAAATCAGCTCTCAAACTGATTATGTAAAAAAGCTGAGCCGCCACGCAGCGCAAGGCGGTTTGCCGCTCACATCCCATTAAAAAAGAATAATTCGACGGCAGGGCTTCACTCCTTATTATGTGGAGCCCTATCTAGGGAGTCAGTGCACTCCTGAACGCATGCCCATTGGAGCCATATCATGACCACCGATCTCCTGACGCTTTTCGATGCCGACGAAGCCACGATGCGTGGGCTTGTCGCCGAGGCCTTGTCCGGCGCCGATGACGGCGAACTGTTCATCGAGCATGCGCAGGCGGAAGCTCTGACCTTCGACAATGGCCGGCTCAAGGGCGGCAGCTTCAACACCGAACAGGGTTTCGGCCTGCGCGCCGTTGCCGGCGAAGCGGTCGGTTACGCCCATGCCGGCGATCTCTCGGTGGCGGCGTTGAAGCGGGCGGCCGATGCGGTCGGCGCGGTGACGCGCGGTTATTCCGGCTCCTATGCGGCAGCGCCCCAGGGCACCAACAAGAAATTCTACAGCGACGAGAACCCGATCGGCCAGCCGAGCTTCGAGGAGAAGGTCAAGGTCCTGCAGGACATCGACGCCTATCTCAGGGGCAAGGATGACAAGGTGCGCCAGGTGACGGCCTCGGTCGCCGCAAGCTGGCAGGTCGTCGACATCCTGCGGGCCGACGGACATCGTGTGCGCGACATCAGGCCGATGACGCGCATCAACATCTCGGTCATGGTCGGCGAAGGCGATCGGCAGGAGAGCGGCTCCTATGGCCACGGCGGCCGCATCGGCTTCGGCGATTTCATCGCCGAGGGCAGCTGGCAATACGGCGCCGACGAGGCGCTGCGCCAGGCGCTCGTCAATCTCGAGGCGATCGATGCGCCGGCGGGCACGATGGACGTCGTTCTCGGCTCCGGCTGGCCGGGCGTGATGCTGCACGAGGCTGTTGGTCACGGGCTGGAAGGCGATTTCAACCGCAAGAAGACATCGGCCTTTGCCGGTCTTCTCGGCCAGATGGTCGCCGCTCCCGGCGTCACCGTCGTCGATGACGGCACGATCGACAATCGCCGCGGCTCGATCACCATCGATGACGAGGGCACGCCGTCCGCCTACAACGTGCTGATCGAGAACGGCAAGCTCGTCGGCTATATGCAGGATCGGCAGAATGCCCGGCTGATGGGCATGGCGCCGACCGGCAACGGCCGTCGCCAGGGCTATTCCCATGTGCCGATGCCGCGCATGACCAACACCTACATGCTCGGCGGCGACAAGACGCCCGAGGAGATCATCGCCTCGGTGAAGAAGGGCATCTATGCCGTCTCCTTCGGCGGCGGCCAGGTGGACATCACCTCCGGCAAGTTCGTCTTCGGCTGCACCGAGGCCTATCTGATCGAGAACGGCAAGGTCGGCGCGCCGATCAAGGGCGCGATGCTGATCGGCAACGGCCCGGATGCGATGAAGCGGGTGTCGATGATCGGCAACGACATGAAGCTCGATACCGGCATCGGCAATTGCGGCAAGGCCGGCCAATGGGTTCCCGTCGGCGTCGGCCAGCCGCATCTGCGCATGGATCAGGTGACGGTCGGCGGCACGCAGACCTGAGGCGAAAGGACCTGTCATGGCGGACGTCGAAATCAGAACCTTCACCGCCGATGACGCCGATGCCGTGCTTTCGGTGATCCTGCCGATCCAGCGCGAGGAATTCGGCATCGATATCACCGCGGATGCGCAGCCGGATCTCAGGGTCATCCCGGATTTCTACCAGTCCGGCAAGGGGCAGTTCTGGGTTGCCGTCAAGGATGGCGCCATCGTCGGCACGGTCGGGCTCAAGGATATCGGCAACAACCAGGCGGCGTTGCGCAAGATGTTCGTCTCAGCTGAGGTTCGCGGCCACGAGCATGGCGTGGCGGCGCGGCTTCTCGATCGGCTGTTTGCCCATGCCAGGGATGCCGGCCTCACCGATATCTTCCTCGGCACGACCGACAAGTTCGTCGCCGCGCATCGCTTCTACGAGAAGAACGGCTTTACCGAGATCGCCAAGAGCGCTCTGCCCCGCGCCTTCCCGCTGATGGCGGTGGACAGCAAATTCTACCGCTATAAGGTCGGGTGACTTAAGTTTCCGAAGCCTGACGGCCGCACGTAAACGTGGGGCGACATGCATCAGCCCTTCGACGTCAGCGCCGGCTGGAACCGCCACTTCCGTTCGATCGCGGCGGCAAGGTCGATATCGTTGCGGCGGGCAAAGAGCAGGATGTGGCCGAGCAGGTCGGCGGTTTCGTCGGCGAGATCGCGGTCGAGTTCTTCCTGCGTCCGTTCCCTGCGGCGCCCGCGGCCGGTCAGGCGGTTCCAGGCCTGGGTGAGTTCGCCCACCTCCTCCTGCAGCTTCAGCAAAAACCAGTCGGCGTCACGTTCGATGCCGTTGGCTGCGGCATAGGCCGCGGATGAGGTTTCGAACTGATCGGCGAGACGGCGCAGCATGAGCGTTCTCCTTTTGTTTATGGAGGAGACGCTGATTCCCAACAATTGTCCAGAACGGGATTGTCCAGAGTGCCGGACGGCGATCAGCCGCGATCCGGCAGCAGCATGCAGTCATAGGAGCGCTGCTTCAGGGCATCGCAGGCCGAGACGGCGGCATCCTTGCTGGCGAAACCGACGAAGCGGGCGCGATAGATCTTGTTGACCCCCTGCCCGACCGCCTCGGTATAGGGCGAGGCGGAAACGAGCGGCGCGCCGGCTTCCGACTTCGCCAGGGCGAGAAGCGCACGAGCCGCATCGGCGCTGGGAGCGGCCGAGATCTGGATCTGCCAGTCGCCATTGGCCTTCTCTGCCGATGTCTTCGGCGTCTTGCCGGCGTTCAGGATCTCGTCCATCGCGACGGGACGATCCAGCGGCACGACGGCGTCATCGGCATAGGCAAGGCTCTTGGCTGCGAGATCGTCGACTTGCCGCGGTGCGTTGAGCGGCACCGGAACATCGGAGGCCTCGGCGGCGGACGCGACTTCGACGGGTTCCCTTGCGCCGACGCTCGCCATCAGCTTTGCGCCGCCGGAAGACGAGGCGCGGCCGAGATAACGGTCGAGCAAACCGGCCATCTTTGCGTCGCGGCTGCGGGCGGTGCGGCCGCCGAGCACGACGCCGACGACGCGGCGGTTGCCGTCTCTGACCGCGCTGACGAGGTTGAAGCCGGAAGCGTTGGTATAACCGGTCTTGATGCCGTCCATTCCCTGGTAGCGGTACATGAGATTGTTGTGGCCGCGCACCGTCCGGCCGCGGAAATTGAAACTGGCCGTCGAAAACAGCCGGTATTCGTTCGGATAATTCTTCATCAGCGCGATGGCGAGCGTCGACATGTCACGCGCCGTCGTGACCTGACGGCCGTCCGGCAGGCCGGAAGCGTTGACGAAGACGGTGCGGCTCATGCCGAGCTGGCGGGCTTTGGCCGTCATCACCCGGGCAAAGCCGCTTTCCGAGCCGGCGAGCTTCTCGCCCATTGCGGAGGCGGCATCATTGGCGGATTTGACGATCATGCCATAGACCGCCTCGCGCACGGTGATCGTGCCGCCCGCCTTGACGCCAAGCTTGGTCGGCGGGCGTGCAGCGGCGTATTTCGACATCCGGATCGGGGTGTCCCAGGTGATCTTGCCGCGCTTCAACGCCTCGAAGGTGAGATAGAGCGTCATCATCTTCGTCAGCGAGGCCGGATGGTTCAGCGTATCGGCGTTTTCGGAGGCGAGAACTTTGCCGGTCCGGGCATCGAGGATCAGCGAAGCGTTGCCGGCAAGGGCCGCAAGCGGCGCCGAAACGGCAAGCGTTACGGTCAAAACAGCCGCCAAAAGCTTTCTCATGCACTTTCCCCTCATACCCTGGCCCCTCATACGCTGGCACCTGATGCGCTGCCCTTGATGCGGGCTCTCGGTCAGACCGGCATTTGTGCCGTAATGTGACAGAAGCCGCAAGTTTGGCGCGACTTTGAGGCAACGCCTATCATTTTTCTAGTCTTTTCATCGTCTTGGTAAACAGGAAATGAAAGACCCGTGCCGGATCGGGATTCAGCAAGGCTTAAGTCGCACTTGCTAGTTTCCGGAAAAGGCAGGGGAAAAGCGCCGCATGACGGGACAATTCAAGCGATTGGGCAAGCGACTGGCGATCGGCGCCGGGCTCGAGTTTTCCTGGCTGCTCGCCTCAGTCGGGCTGATGCGCGAAGCACGCGGGCGCGGTATCGTCTTCACCCTGCATCATGTCCGCCCGCACCTGCCCCAGGCTTTCGAGCCGAATGCGCATCTCGAAATCACCCCCCGTTTTCTCGATGCGGCGCTGCGGCGGCTGCGGCGGGAAGGCTATCGTTTCGTGCCCCTCGATCAAGTGCCGGTGCTGCTGGCAGAGCCCGAGGGTGGAGCGCCGTTTGCTGCCTTCACGCTCGACGACGGATACAGCAACAATCTGGAGCATGCGCTGCCGGTGTTCGAGCGGCATCAAGCGCCGTTCACGGTGTTCGTCGCCAAGGGTTTTGCCGAGGGCTCCCACAGTATCTGGTGGGAGACGCTGGCGATCCTCTTACGCCAGGTGCCGGAAATCCGCTTCGATTTCGGCCGCGGCAGAGAACGGCTGGCGCTCGACAGCCCGCAGCAGCAGTGGCATGCCTTCGACCGCTTTGCCAACTATATCCACGGCTCCGACGAGGCGCGCGCCGTTGCCGCCATCGATCTGCTGGCGCGCGAAAACGGCATCGAGCCGACGGATATCGTCCGCGAACTGGTGATGGGGCCTGGCGAATTGCAATGGCTGGCGGCACATCCGCTCGCAACGCTCGGCGCCCATACGATCAGCCATCGGGCGCTCGCGCGCCTGCCGGAAGCCGAAGCGCGAATCGAAATGCAGGTTTCGGCGGACTACGTCGAGGCGGTGACCGGCATCCGTCCCGAGACGATCGCCTATCCCTATGGCACGCCTGATGCTGCGACCGCCCGCGAGGCGCGCATCGCTCGCAATCTCGGTTTTACCCTTGCGGTCACCACGCAGCCCGGGCTGCCGTCAGCGCAATTGACCGGCTATCTCCCGCGCATTTCGCTCAACGGCTTCTACCAGAAGCGACGCTACGTCTCGGCGCTCGCCTCCGGCATACCGCTGAAGCTGATGGGCAGGTAAAGCCCGTTAGAGCAATTCCAGCAAAAGTGTGCAGCGGGTTTTGCGCCCGGAATTGCGTGAAACAAAGAGATAGAGCAATTTCGTGATTCGAAGAAAAACGGAATTGCTCTAGGGATACATCCGCACCTTGTCCCATTCGCCTTCCGGTGACGGCCGGCGGAACTCGACGCGGTCATGCAGGCGGAATTTCTGGTCCTTCCAGAATTCGATCGAGGTCGGGCGGATGCGGAAGCCCGACCAGTGGGCCGGGCGCGGAATCTCGCCGATAGCATAACGCGCTGTATATTCGGCCACGGCCTTTTCGAGCGCGAAACGGCTTTCGAGCGGGCGGGATTGTCTGGAGGCCCAGGCGCCGATGCGGCTGCCGCGCGCCCGCGTCTTGAAATAGGCGTCGGCTTCGGCATCGGTGACGATCTCGACGGGGCCGCGCAGCCTCACCTGACGCCGCAGGCTTTTCCAGTGAAAGCACATGGCGGCCTTTTTCTGGCCGAGAATTTCGCGGCCTTTCTGGCTCTCGAAATTGGTGTAAAAGACGAAACCGTCGTCGTCGAATCCCTTCAGGAGAACCATGCGGACATTCGGAAGACCATCCTCATCGACCGTTGCCAGCGCCACCGCATTGGGGTCATTGGGCTCTGAGGCCTCGGCTTCTTTCAGCCATTCGGCAAAGAGCTTGAAGGGCTCGCCACTTTCGGTAAAGTCACCGCTTGTTAACTCGTTTGCCGACATATTGGTTCAAATGCCCCGGATTATTCAAAACTCGCCCAGCTTTTGATAACTGGACAGGATGCAGGGTGGAAGTCATAACAAAGTCATCTCGCCATACAAAGGGCCTGCGGCAACGCAGCACTGTGTTCTTCGTCATCGGCGTCGCGATGTTGTCGCTGTCCGGCTGCGTCGGCGGCGGCATGGATTTCCTCAGTGAAGCCAAGGTCGACCGGTCGGTGGCAACCGGCACCGTGCCGCAGACGCCGCCGAGCACCGATACGCTTTCCGACGAAATGACCGTGCGCAACGCCGTGACCTCGGCCGACGTGCAAAGGCTCGAGGGCCAGCCGCTTCCCTGGGCGAACGCATCGACGGGCAGTGCCGGCGTCATCGATACGATCGTCGAGAACAATGAGTCCGGCCAGGTCTGCCGCCAGTTCCGCACGACCCGGCATTCCTATGTCGGCATCGCCAAATTCTACGGCAAGACCTGCCTCGTCGGCGGCGGCAACTGGCAACTTCTGAGCTTCCAGCCCGAGAGCTGATCCAGCGGGAGAGCTGAGCCTCCTAGGTCGTGTGGTCGAATGCTGCTTCTCCAAACTGAAGCAGTTCAAAAGAGTCGCAACGCGCTTCGAGAAAACCGCCAGAAACGACCTCGCCGTCGTCACGATCGCAGCGATCGTCCTATGGATCAGATAACAGCCCAGGCCACCTAGAGAGAAATAGTTTGGCCCACACCCAGGCGCTTGGCCTCGCGGTAAGCGAGGTCGGCTGTCACCATATCTTCCATGGCGACGCCCATGGCCTTGTAGATTGTGACCTGCTGATCTGAGGTCCGACCTGGTCGCTGCCCCAGCAACATCGCGCCAAGATCGGTGCTTGCCTCGGGATCAATATTTGCAAGTTCGCAGCAGCCTACGGGTGTTGGTGCAAACGAATCCCGCGCCTCAACAAAGAGGGTGCCGCGAGCCATCAAATCGATCGGAAGTTCGCCGCCGGGGGGCGCGACGCCAACCGAAGACACGTGCGTTCCTGGTTGAACCCATTCTGCGGATATTGCTGGAACATAGGAGTGCGTCGCGAGGCACACGACATCTGAAGAGCGTATCGCCGCCTCAAGATCCTCGACGGCAGTGATGCCTGAATGACGTGAAGCCAGCGCCTGCGCATCAGCAAAATCTTTAGAGAACACCCGAATTTCCTGGAAATCGCGAACGAGCGGCAACAGACGAAGGTGCTGGCTGGCTTGAACGCCCGCGCCCACGACGGTCGCGACCTTGGCATTACACCTGGCGAGTTCTCGCACTGAGAGGACGGCCGAACCAGACGTGCGTACAGCCGTGATGTAGGTGCCGTCCATAATGCAAACAGGCGTTCCTGTTTCTGGATCGAAGAGATGTATTGTTGCGAGGTGACTGGGGATGCCCCGGGCGATATTGCCTTCGAACACGTTGACCAGTTTTACGGTCAAATGCATTCCCTTCATCCAGGCTGGCATCGCCAACGAATAGCCCGCATTCGGAATATCGAGTTGTGGCCGCGCTGGATTGACGACACGACCGTCGGAGAGCGCTTTGAACCCGTCCGCTAGCGCGTCGAGCAGCTTGCGCAGGTCGATACATGTTTTGACCTCCGCTTCGCTCAGCGAGAGAATCTTGATCTCACCTTTGGTGTGAGTGCTTAAGGCAGGTTGGGTTCTGTGCATGATGTTGCTTGCCTTCGTCTGGTCGGGGTTTAGTTCCTTTCCAACCGTATTGCGGCAAACTGCGCGATAAAATATAGTATTTTCGACATATTTACGTGATTATCACGCATATCAACCCAAGAAAGTGTGAATCAGAAATGAGTGACTTGGACCGTGTCGATCGGATGCTGCTCGGGCTATTGCAAGAAGATGGTCGCCGCACTGTTCTTGACCTCGCCGAACGCGTTGGATTGTCACCGACCGGCGCATCCCAACGCATCAAGCGGCTTTTCAGTGAAGGCTTTATCCGCGCTGTGCGGGCTGTGCTCGAGCCTTCAAAGATCGGACGTGGCACGCTCGTCTTTATCGAGGTAAGGCTCGATCACACCGCGCCGCACGTCTTCGACCGCTTTGCGGAGGCTGTTGCGAAGGCACCCGAAATCATCGAATGTCATATGGTGATTGGTGGCTTCGACTACCTGGTCAAAGCACGAATAGCGGATATGGCGACGTTTCAGGAATTCCTGCAGCGGGTCATTCTGCCACTTCCTGGCGTCAGGGAAACCCACAGTTACGCATCAATCGGTGATGTGAAGCCTGACGCATTGTTGCCGCTTTGACACCTGCGATTTTCCGGACCGGTTGAGACTGGAAATTCCAGTCTAGACGGAGTTTTCGGCATGAAAAGTCGAAGTTCACGGAGGTACAGATCGCTTTCATTGCGGCAACCCGGGGAGCGAACGCCGGTTCCCGTGGTCTGTCGGTAGTCGCGCGTCGCCGCCATCATCTTATCGATCAGACAAGTGTCCACGCCGCCTAAGGCTAAATTCAAACCATTACCGCGTCCCTTTGCGCGTCCGAAAGACGCGCAGCGCCCTCGCCAACAGGTTAACGCGCGACCGCTTTCTGCCGAATGCTTAGCAAAGAGCTAACCATTTACCGCGAAACACCCCACATCTCTTCACAGAAATAACAAGTGATTAGCAACTCCGCCGCAGGATCGGCGTTGAGAGTGGCTGTTCCTGCCTTTGCGGCGGGTGACGCCACACACGTTTTATTGGACGGGGATGCCGGGCAAGGACGAGGCTTGCCGCATCGCAACACCGGCGGTTTTAACATGCGCGATCCTTATAAAATTCTGGGCGTCAAGCGCGACGCGGCAGTAGACGAGATCAAGGCGGCTTGGCGCAACATGGCCAAATCAGCCCATCCCGACCATAATCAGGACGACCCGACGGCGACGGCCCGGTTCGCCGAGATCGGCCGCGCCTATGAAACCTTGAAGGACCCACGCAAACGCAGCCTGTTCGACAATGCCTTGCGGATGGCCGAAGCCAAGAAGCACGAACAGACGATCATGCAGCAGCGCCAGGCCGCCCGCGAGGCAGCCGTGCGCGCCAAGGCGGCGCAGGCCAATGCCGAGCGCGTGATGGAAGAGCTGGCGCGTGCCGCCCAGAAGGCCGCCGCCGACGGCTCCAGGCAACAGGCAGGCGCGACCGAGGCCGCCGACGAGATGGTGGATCGCATTTTCGGCGCCCAGGCGCGCGCCGCCGGCGGCGGCCAGGCGCAGGGTCGCGCCCAGCAGACGCCATATCAGCAGGCTCAAAGTCAGCAGGCACAAAACGCCCAGGGCGAGACCGGCAAGCGCATGGATGGCGATGCCGCCGAGGCCGAGATCAAGGGCGACGAGGAAGCGGGCGAAGCTGGGCAAAATGCCGCCGCCAACCTGTCGCTGCCGCTCAGCATCCTGACAAACCTGGTGCGCCGTTTCACCGGCGCCAAGGATACCGGCCTCGATAAAGCGCCGGATGAGGTGACGACGGCGACGGTCACGATCGACGACGTGTTGAAGAGCGGCTGGATTACCGCGTCGCTGCCGGAGGGCCGCGAAATCGGCTTCGCATTGCCGGCAGGCACGACCGACGGTCACGAGATCAGGCTCAAGGGACAGGGCTTCAAGCTGCCTGGCATGCAGCGCGGCGACGCCGTCATCAACATTCGCATCGCACCCGATCCGCGCTTCACCGTCGATGGTTTCGATCTGCACGCGGTGCTGCCGCTCAGCATCGAAAATGCCGTGCTCGGCACCGAGGCGCGTATCGAAGGACCGAGCGGGCCGCTGAACGTGACGATCCCCGCATGGTCCGGCTCGGACAAGACGATTAGAATTCCCGGCCAGGGATTGCCCCGCGAAGAGGGCGGCAGAGGCGATCTCGTTGTCGAATTGCGCATTATCCTGTGGGAAAAACCCGACGACAAAATCACCGATCTCATGCGGAGCATGCGCGAAGGCCTGTTCCTATGAAATTTTTATGACATTCGCACCCTTTATTACGATCCCTAACAGTTGATGATCCCGGCCAAGCTTGAACCGATTAACGGCCTATGCCATAGGCAGGATCGATCAGAATCCTAGGGAGCGAAATATGGCTCAAGCATCCGGCCTCATGGCAGGCAAACGCGGCGTCATCATGGGTGTCGCCAACAATCGTTCGATTGCGTGGGGTATTGCCAAGGCCATTCATGCGCAGGGCGGAGAAGTTGCGTTCACCTACCAGGGCGATGCGCTGAAGAAGCGTGTCGAGCCGCTCGCCGCCGAAATCGGCGCGACGCTCGTCGGCCACTGTGACGTCGCCGACGAAGCCACCATCGATGAGGTTTTCGGGAACGTCGAAAAGCTGTGGGGCAAGATCGATTTCCTCGTGCATGCGATCGGCTTTTCCGACAAGGACGAGCTGACCGGCCGCTATGTCGACACCTCGGCCGACAATTTCGCCAAGACGATGCAGATCTCCGTCTATTCCTTCACCTCGGTCGCACGCCGCGCCGAGAAGCTGATGACGGATGGCGGCGCCATGCTGACGCTGACCTATTACGGTGCCGAAAAGGTGATGCCGAACTATAACGTCATGGGCGTCGCCAAGGCCGCGCTCGAAGCCAGCGTCAAATATCTCGCCGTCGACCTCGGACCGCAGAACATCCGCGTCAACGCGGTTTCGGCCGGACCGATCAAGACGCTTGCCGCCTCCGGCATCGGCGATTTCCGCTATATTCTGAAGTGGAACGAATATAACGCGCCGCTGCGCCGCACCGTCACCATCGAAGAAGTCGGCGATGTCGGCCTCTATCTCCTGTCGGACCTGTCGCGCTCCGTCACCGGCGAAGTGCACCACGCCGACAGCGGCTATCATGTCATCGGCATGAAGGCGGTCGACGCGCCCGACATTTCCGTCGTCAAGGACTGATTTCTCCATAGGGATGCGAGACCGTGCTTATCTACGTGATCAGACACGGCCAGACTGACTGGAATGCGGAGCGCCGTCTGCAGGGTCAGAAGGATATCCCGATGAATGCCACGGGCCTGGAACAGGCCCGGCAGAACGGTGTCGCGCTGGCGGAGATTCTCGGCGACACGGTCGACGAGTTCGATTTTGTCGCAAGCCCGCTTCAGCGCACGCGCGCGACGATGGAAATCATGCGCACCGCCATGAGCCTGCCGCCGCTTGCCTATCGCACCGATCCGAGGCTGGTGGAAATTTCCTTCGGCGACTGGGAGGGCTCGACGATCAAGGAGTTGAAGGCGACGCAGCGCGAGCGGGTGGCGGAACGCAACGCCTCGAAATGGGATTTCATCCCGCCTGGCGATGATGCGGAAAGCTATGAAATCCTCTCCTGGCGCACCGGCTCTTGGCTGAACTCCGTCGATCGTCCGACGGTCTGCGTCACCCATGGCGGCGTCATCCGCACGCTTTTCCAGACGATCGCCGACCTGCCGAAAAGCACTGCCGCAGAAGGCGCGATCCCGCAGGACCGGATCATCCGGATCGAAACCACTGAGCGGACGATCGCCTGGCTATAGGTATTGCCAAGCCCGCCTCTCATCCGCCTGTCGGCATCTTTGCCTGGGTCGAGACGAGTGGCTCGACCCCGGTAAGTTAGTGTGAGGGGCAGCCATCCGCTGCCTATTTGACGATATCGAGATCGTTGATGACGCGCTTGCCGTCGACCTCGGTATAGAAGACGATCACCTTCACGCCGGCTTCGAGGCCGTCGAAATTGAATTCCTCGGGCGCCTGATAGGTTTTGCCGTCGTCGAGCGTCAGCACGAGGTTGGCCGTGTCGACCTTCTTGATGGTCGCCTCGACATCGGCGCTCTCGGCAAAACCGCTCATCGGTGACAGGAAGCTTGCTGTTGCCAAAAGCGTGGCGACGACGAAACGCATGGCGACAATCCTTTTAAGACGCTGCACGAGAACATGACTGGCCACAGATAAGCTCCTGAATATGGCGAAAATTGCCCGTAAGAATGGCTTTTCCCGCCCAATTGATGAATAGGATTTTAAATATAATCAAGATGGTGCGTTAATCCGCGGTTTTTCCCTTCCCGCGATCTCTCGGCATGCCCGACGGGCAATCGTAAATTAACCCGCGCGCCCTACAGTTGCTCGTCAACATGGGGGTTTCATTTTGTTATCCAGGCTCAGCGACAGCAAGCAGTTGCGGCGCGTGTTGAAGAATAGCCGCGTCTCGTTTCTGGTTTCGTCGCTTGTCGCCCTCGTCGTCATCATGGTCGGCTTCGGGCTCGACCAGGCCAATACTGCGTCTTATGTGCGCGAACTTCGTATCCGCACCGAAAACGAGACGAACCTCATCCGCGCCCGGGTCATGGCCGAGATCAACATGGACCTCAGCGTCGTGCGCGACCTGACGAACCTGATCTCCGTCAGCGCGGCAAACGGGGAGGAGATGGAGCGCCAGATCAACTGGCTGCTGATCCAGAACCCGTCTTTCATTCATATCGCCGTCGCGCCTGATTTCATCATCCGTGACATCCACCCGGCGCAATCCGGCAATGAGCGGATCGGCCGCGACGTGCGCGAGGCTCTCTTCTTTCGCAAGGCGATGACCAGCGCGACCGGCAACCAGTCGGCGCGCTTCTACGGCCCGATCAGCACCGACGGCCGGGACGCCTTTGCCATCTTCTTCCCGGTTTACGTCAAGGAGAATGGCCAACGGCGGATCTGGGGGGCGGTCGAAGTCGCCATCGACCAGACGATGTTCTACCAGGCGACCGGGCTGATGCCGGCGCGCGACCGCGAAAACCAGGAGCGCTATCCGCATCTCGGCCATCTTTCGATCGCCATTCGCGATACCGGCTCGCCGACAGCCGCCAAAGCTCCTCCCCCGGCGCCGTTCTTCGGGTCCTCCGATATCGACGGCAAGGATCCGATGCGCCAGAAGATCGGTTTTGCCGGCGGCAAGTGGGAGCTTTCCGCTGTCCCGAACAGCGGCTGGAACGCGATACCCGAAAACCGCACCGAGCTGCGCCTGATCATCGTTGCCGCCGGCTTCATCATCATCGTGCCGATCTTCTTCGCCACCCTGCTGCTCGGCGAGCGCAATCGCAACATCACCGCGCTGGAGACGCGCGAGGCAAAACTGCTGGAACTGTCGCAGCGGCTCAACCTGGCGCTGGAATCCTCCAATATCGGCATCTGGGAGCTGGAGGATCATTCGAGCAGTCTGCTCTGGGACGCGCGCGCTGCAGCCCTGCACGGCAAAGCGGCGGCAGAAGGAAGCCGGGCCCTCGACGAATGGCTAGCGGCGATCCTGCCCGCGGATCGTGAAACCGCCGAAGTGCATTTCTTCAGCTGCAGCATTGCGGGTGCCGCCTGCACGGCGCAGTACCGGATCCTGCTTGGCGACGGCGGCATCCGCCACCTGCGCTCGGTCGGCGCCTTCTATACGGACGCCGGCGGCGTCAGCAAGACGATCGGCATCGTCTGGGACGTGACCGCCGACGCGGAGACCACCGACACGCTGCGCAAGGCCATGGATACGAGCGAGGTCAAGAATGCCGAGCTGGAGCTGGCGCTCGAAGAGCTGTCGAGCCGCGAGGGGCAGCTCGCCGAGCTTTCCAGCCGGCTCGACCTAGCGCTCAATTCCTATCAGTGCGGCATATGGGAGGCTCGGCCGGGCCTCGGCGGCTCGATCTGGAACGAGCGGATGCACGAACTCTATGGCCTTGCGCCGCGCAACGGCTTCATGACCGAAGAGACCTGGCTTGGCTGCATCCACCCCGAGGATCGGGCCTTAGCGCTTGAAAGCGCACGCCACTTCAAGCGCAACGGCGACACGCACACCCTCGTCTGCCGCGTGATCGTCGACGACGGCTCGGTGCGCTATGTGCGCTCGGTCGGCAAGGTCCACCAGACGGGGGCCGGAGAGATGAAGATCATGGGCATCGCCTTCGACGCCACCGAAGACGTGCTGATGACGATCCGGCTGAAAGCGGCCAAGGACGAGGCGGTCGCCAAGAATATCGAGCTCGAGCTCGTCAAGAACAGGATCGAGCACAATTCGCTGCACGATCCGCTGACCGCCCTCGCCAACCGCCGCAAGCTCGACATCGCGCTCGAAAATCTCACCCAGGACGGCCTTCAGCAGCGGCAGAAATTCTCGATCCTGCATATCGATCTCGACCGCTTCAAGGACATCAACGACACGCTCGGCCATGCCGCCGGTGATGCGATGCTGGTGCACGCCTCGAAAGTGCTTGCCAAGAATGTCCGCGGCAGCGACATCGTCGCGCGCATCGGCGGCGACGAGTTCGTCATTCTGGCACTCGACGTCGGCGACAAGGAGATGGCGCAGCTTTCGACGCGGATCATCGAGGAGATGCGCCAGCCGATCGATTTCCAGGGGTTTTCCTGCCGCTGCGGCGTGTCGATCGGCATTGCGCTCGCCAACGGCATCCATGTCGATGCGCGCAAGGTGCTGATCAATGCCGATATCGCGCTCTACCGCGCCAAGAGCATGGGCCGCAACCGCTTCGAATTCTTCAATCACAATCTCCAGGCCGATATCATCAACACCAAGCGCACCGCCGACGAGATCCTTGCCGGCATCGACAACGGCGAATTCACCGCCTGGTATCAGCCGCAATTCTGCGCCCGGACGATGGAGCTGACCGGCGTCGAGGCGCTGGTCCGCTGGAACCACCCGTCCAAGGGGCTGCTCACGCCCGACAAGTTCCTGCGCATCGCCGAGGAGATCAATGTCGTGCAGATGCTCGACCGGATCGTTCTGGAAACGGCGCTGCGCGACAAGGTGCGCTGGACGGCGCGCGACATTGTGGTGCCCAAGGTCTCGGTCAATGTTTCGGCACGGCGGCTGCATGACGGCAGCCTGTTGGAATCGCTCGCCGACCTGCATATCCGTCCGGGCGAAATCTCCTTCGAGCTGGTGGAATCGATCTTCCTCGACGAGAGCGAGGACGTCGTCTCGCAGAATCTCGAGCGCATCAAGGCGCTCGGCATCGATATCGAGATCGACGATTTCGGCACTGGCCATACCTCGATCGTCAGCCTGTTGAAGCTGAAGCCCAAGCGGCTGAAGATCGACCGCCAGCTGGTGCAGCCGATCGTCAATGCCTCGCAGGAGCGCGCACTCGTCAGCTCGATCATCGAAATCGCCCGCTCGCTCGGCGTCGAGACGGTGGCCGAAGGGGTGGAGACGGCGGCACATGCCGCACTGCTGCGCGATCTCGGCTGCGATATCCTGCAGGGCTTTGCCTTCTCGCGGCCGCTCTCCTTCGACGATTTCACCAACGAAGCCACAGGAACGGGGTGGCGGCTGGCGTCCTGATCGCGGCCTGCCGACAGGTCTCGCCCTTCCCCCTCCCCGCCTGAGCAGAGAGCATGGGGCCAACATGCGCCACCCGTCCGTGGCAACGAACGGAAACAGCATTTCCTGAGCTGCCGGTTTGGCGCAAAGAAAGGCTTTTGCCTCGGCGGTTTTTTGGCCTATGAGTGTCGCGCCTTTTCAAGCAATGGCGCGGCCGGCAGCGACCGGCTTTGGCGCGCCACCGTGGGAACACATGTCGCACAATACATTCGGTCACCTTTTCCGCGTAACCACCTGGGGCGAAAGCCATGGTCCGGCGCTCGGCTGCGTCGTCGACGGCTGCCCTCCGGGGCTCAGCTTCAAGCTCGAGGACCTGCAGGTCTGGCTCGACAAGCGCAAGCCCGGCCAATCCCGCTTCGTGACGCAGCGCCGCGAGGACGATCTGGTGAAGGTACTATCCGGCGTCATGCTCGACGCCGACGGCGAGACGATGACGACCACCGGCACGCCGATCTCCATGCTGATCGAAAACACCGACCAGCGCTCCAAGGATTACGGCGAGATCGCCCGGCAATACCGCCCCGGCCATGCCGACTATACCTATGACCTCAAATACGGCATTCGCGACTATCGCGGCGGCGGCCGCTCCTCGGCGCGCGAAACCGCTGCGCGGGTTGCCGCCGGCGGCATCGCCCGCCTTGTCGTACCAGGCGTTACCGTGCGCGGCGCGCTGGTGCAGATCGGCAAGCACAAGATCGACCGCCGCAACTGGGACTGGGACCAGGTCGATCAGAACCCGTTCTTCTCGCCCGATGCGGCGATCGTGCCGGTCTGGGAGGAATATCTCGACGGCATCCGCAAGAACGGCTCGTCGATCGGCGCCGTCATCGAAGTGATTGCCGAAGGTGTGCCGGCCGGCCTCGGCGCGCCGATTTATGCCAAGCTCGACCAGGACATCGCCTCGCTGCTGATGTCGATCAACGCCGTCAAGGGCGTCGAGATCGGCAATGGTTTTGCCGCCGCCGAAACCTCAGGCGAAGACAATGCCGACGAGATGCGCATGGGCAATGACGGCACGCCGATCTTCCTTTCCAACAATGCCGGCGGTATTCTCGGCGGGATCTCCACCGGACAGCCGGTGGTGGCGCGTTTCGCCGTCAAGCCGACCTCGTCGATCCTGACCGAACGCCAGTCGATCGATGCGGAGGGCAAGAATGTTGATATCCGCACCAAGGGCCGGCACGATCCCTGCGTCGGCATCCGCGCCGTGCCGATCGGCGAGGCCATGGTCGCCTGCGCCATCGCCGACCATTATCTTCGCGACCGCGGCCAGACCGGCCGTCTGAAATAGGAGCGCTCGCCCATGTCTTACGACCAGAAGCGCGTCGTCGACGCCATCCGGGCCTTCGAGGCCGGCGAGATCGTCGTCGTCATGGACGACAATGACCGCGAGAACGAGGGCGACCTGATCGTCGCCGCGGTGCATTGCACACCGGAAAAGATGGCCTTCATCGTGCGCCATACCTCCGGCATCGTCTGCGCGCCGATGCCGAAGGAAGAGGCCAAGCGCCTCAACCTCAACGCCATGGTGGCGGAAAACGATTCGGCCCATACGACGGCCTTCACCGTCTCGGTCGATTTCAAGCACGGCACGACGACCGGCATCTCCGCCGACGACCGGACGCTGACGGTGCGCAACCTCGCCAATCCGAATGTCGGCGCTTCCGATTTCGTCCGTCCCGGCCACATCTTCCCGCTGGTTTCCCGCGAAGGCGGGGTGCTGATGCGCTCCGGCCATACGGAAGCCGCCGTCGACCTCTGCAAGCTCGCCGGCCTGCCGCTGATCGGCGTCATCTCCGAGCTCGTCAACGACGACGGCACGGTGACGCGCGGCCCTGAGGTGGTCGACTTCGCCGCGCAGCACGGGCTGAAGCTCGTCTCCGTCGCCGATCTCATCGCCTACCGCCAGCGCAAGGAAACGCTGATCGAACTCGGCACCAGCTTCGACATCGAGACGCCGTTCGGCAAGGCCAAGGCCCATACCTATTCCCTGCCCTGGGACCCGATGCAGCATCTTGCCGTCGTCTTCGGCGACATCCGCGACGGCGTCGACATCCCGGTGCGCCTGCATCCGGAGAATGTCGCCGAGGATCTCTTCGGCAAGAACAGCCCGGTCGATTTCTACATGCAGAAGATTTCCGTGCAAGGCCGCGGCGTCATCGTCTATCTGCGCGAAGGCTCCGTCGGCGTCGGCCACCACGATAACGGCCGCAAGGCCCGCAACCAGGGCCGCGAGGCCCATGCCGAAGCCCAGACGCGCGACAGCGAATGGCTGGAAATCGGCCTCGGCGCCCAGATCCTCAAGGATCTCGGCGTCAGCTCGATCAAGCTGCTGACCAGCCGCGAGCGCCACTATGTCGGCCTCGAAGGTTTCGGCATCAAGATCAGCACGACGGAGATCTGCTGAGGGGAGCTCAGCGGTCGGCAAGGCAGAGACAAAGACCCCTCCCCAACCCCTCCCCACAAGGGGACGGGACTAACCCGCGGCCCGGTCCTGCCACCAAAAATACGCCACCACATGCCGTATCGTCAGGAACGAAATGCGACGGGCGCCACACGGCCGCCCCTCCCCCTTGTGGGGAGGGGTTGGGGAGGGGTTTTCGCGCAGGATGCTGCTGCTCCGGCGAAGGCTTTACCCTCTCCACCCCTCCAGAAACACGACCTTCTCCACGCCGGCAAACCGCGCGAGCCGCTCCAACTCCGCTTCCAGCCTCTCCAGCCGCCCGGCTGACGGCTTCACACCCGGCTCCAGCCAGAGCCGCTTGACGTCGAGCGTCGACTTCTTCCGGTCCGCCTTCATGTCGATGCGGCCGATCAGTCTGTCGCCTTCGAGCAGCGGGAAGACGTAATAGCCATATTCGCGCTTCGGCTCGGGCACGAAAATCTCGATGCGGTAGAAGAAGCCGAACAGGCGTTCGGTGCGGTTGCGGTCGCGGATCATCGGGTCGAAGGGGCTGAGCACACGGATGCGGGGCGGCGCGCCGGGATAGTCGTCGAGCGTCGACAGGAAATCGGCAAAAGCCCAGGATGGCCGCGCCTTGCCGCCGAGCGCCGGTTCGATCAGCACTTCGATCAGTTCGTCGCGATGGGTTGATACCCAGGCCTTGGCCTCATCGGGCGAGACCAGGTTCCAGAAGGCTGATATCTCGCCATGGGTGGCGAAGCCGAGCCGGGTGAGCGCGCTGCGGCAAGCCCAGTCGACAAATTCCTCGCGGCTCACCTCCGGCTCGCGGAATTCGGCCGGGATGACGCGCTCCGCCAGATCATAGATCTTCTGGAAGTTCGAGCGGCCGGCGATGGCGAATTTGCCGGTGTGCCAGAAATATTCGAGCGCCGTCTTGTTCGGATGCCAGTTCCACCAGCCGCCGGAAACGTGTCCATCGGCCTTGATATCGCGTGAGAGGATTGCACCGTCGCGCTCAACGCGCTCATAGGTCTCCGCAAACGCCGCCTCGAAGCCCTCGCCGCGCCATCTGCGCCAGCGTTCGATGAGCACCTTCTCCTGATGAAGGAACTTGTGCTTCCAATAGACGAAGAAGGCGCTCGGCAGGATGGAAGCGTCGTGCGTCCAATGCTCGAACAGCGCACCGTCCTTTTCGAGCAGCGCGGTCAGGTGCTCGCGCCTATAGGTCTGGTTGCGGGAAAACAGGATCTGATGATGGGCCCGCTCCACCGTCTGAATGCTGTCCACCTGGACGAAACCCAGTTCATGGATGAGCTGCAACAAGCCGGCCTTGGTCAAGGCGCGGTTCGGCGGAGCGCTGAGGCCCTGCTTGGCAAGGAAGACACGGCGGGCGTCGGAATTGGAAAGCAGATTCGTCATGGCCCCATCATAATCCGGAAAATCTTCCTAGCCACCCGATATCGACAGCGCAATTTGCTCTTTCATCACCCTCGATTACCCGTATAGAAGCGGGATCGCATGGATGCGAGGGATTGGTTTGGATATTCGTTTCGAAGGCGCCGGGGTCAGTTTCGGGGCGCGGGTGGCGCTGCAGCCGCTGACGCTTGGCATCAGTGGAAAACGCATCGGCGTCATCGGGCTGAACGGCTCGGGCAAGACCACGTTCGCGCGGCTGATCAACGGGTTGGCCAAACCGTCGGTCGGCCGCGTCACCGTCAACGGCCGCGACACCAGCGACGAGAAAACCGCTGTGGCCGATGTCGGTTTCATCTTCCAGTCGCCGCAGAACCAGATCATCCTGCCGATCGTCAAAGACGACATCGCTTTCGGGCTCAAGCGGCGCGGCTTCACCAAGGCGGAGATCGAGGCGAAGGTCGAGGGTGTGCTGGCCCGCTTCGGCGCCGAGGCGCTGGCCGATCGGCGCGCACATGAGCTTTCCGGCGGCGAGTTGCAGGTGGCGGCCCTCTGCTCGGTACTGGCAACGGGGCCGGGCATCCTCATCCTCGACGAACCGACCAACCAACTCGACCTCAAGAACCGGGCGCTGGTCGAAGGGATTATCGCCGGTCTCCCGGAAAGCGCCATCATCATCACGCATGATCTGGAGCTGATCGCCGGTTTCGAGCGGGTGCTGCTGTTTCATGAAGGGCGGCTTGCCGCAGATGCGCCGGCTGCCGAAGCGATCGCCCGCTACAAGGAGATCGCCGCCTGATGCAGTCGCTCTATGTCGAAGGCAACAGCGTGATGCACCGGCTTTCGCCGCGGCTAAAACTGTGGTCGCTGACGATCTTCGGCGTCGTGCTGTTCATCACCGGGAATCTCGTCCTGCTGTCGACCGCCGTGCTGCTGACGGCGGTTCTCTACCGGATGGTCGGCCTGCCGTTTGCGGATGGGCTCAGGCGGCTGCGGCCGATCTTCCTGACAATCGCGGTCGTGGCACTCTTCAACCTCATCTTCAATCCCTGGCAGGAGGCGCTCGTGCCCCTGCTGCGGCTGACGGCGCTGATGCTGCTGGCCGCTACCGTGACGGCGACGACGTCGATCACCGAGTTCATCGACGAGGTGACGGCGCTTGCCCGCCCGCTCGAACGCACCGGCTGGGTGCAGGCCGACGATATCGGCCTGGCGCTCGGGCTGGTGCTGCGTTTCGTACCGGAGATCGTCGGCCGTTATCAGGCGATCCGCGAGGCGCACAAGGCACGCGGGCTGAAGGTCCGGCCGACGACGCTGCTTGCGCCGCTGATCATCTTGACGCTGAGGGATGCAGATAATATCGCCGCGGCGATTGACGCGCGCGGCATTCGGCGGCATGTGAGTTAACGATTGATAAACACGGAATTCATGATGAGCACTCGCGATCTCGTTCTTACCGCCCTCTTTGCCGCGATCATCGTGGCGCTCGGCCTGCTGCCGCCGATCTCGCTCGGCTTCATTCCGGTGCCGATCACCGCCCAATCCCTCGGCGTGATGATGGCCGGCGTCGTGCTCGGCGCCCGGCGCGGCGCGATTGCCGTACTGATCGTGCTGGTGCTGGTCGCGATCGGCCTGCCGGTGCTTTCCGGCGGCCGCGGCGGGCTTGCCATCTTCGCATCGCCAACGGCCGGCTTCCTGATCGGCTGGGTCTTTGCCGCCTTCGTCACCGGCTATCTCAGCGAACGGCTTGTCAACCATCAGCAATCCGGCCTGGTGCAGACGGTGAGCTTCTTCCTCACCGCCATGGTCGGCGGCATCGTCGTGCTCTACGCCTTCGGCATCACCTATCTGGCGACCGTCGCCGGCCTCGGCTTCACGAAAGCCTTCGTCGGCTCGATGGCATTCATTCCCGGCGATGTGATCAAGGCTTTCGTCGCAGCCCTGCTTGGCCGCGCCGTCATGGTCGGCTATCCACTGCTGCCGTCGCGCGCCTGACGCAGAGGTCGATCTTGTCTGGCGAATGCCCCAACGGCTCCTTCGAGGGCCGTTGGGCTTAAAGATATGGGATCTATGCGAAAGTCTCACCAGACGTTCCGCCCGGTCCGCATGAACGGGAACTTCCAAGCCTTCTTTTCATTTTTCCGCAATGAACATCCCTGAAGGAGAACCCATGCCAGGCGACCAGCAGGAGGAGATGGCTGCCTGGTTCCGGTCGCTGGAGCCCATCCGGCCAAAGGACATGGTCGGCCTTTGGAGCGGCGTCGGCATTCCGTCGGGTCATCCACTGGACGGCGTGCTCGAGAATCTCAACTGGTTTGGCAAGCGCTTCCATTCCGGCATGCGGGCGGACGCCCTGCTCTTCCAGTGGAGACCGGGCCGTCTCGTGCCGATCGAGCCAAATTTTTTCCCTATTGGGCTGGCGATCAAGATGGCGCCCCTTGGCCGGACGTTCGTCGCCCGCCACAGCTTCTCGTATCTGCAGAAGCTGCTTCGAGCCAGAGGCACGACAGCTTCATTGAGGCTTCAGGCCCTCGACGGCGTCAAAACGGCTGCGATGGTCTACGACAAACAGCCGATCGTGGACTACTTCCGGAGGATTGACGATGAGGGCATTGCCGGGATGATGTGCGTGCACGACGACCCTCGGCGATTCTTCTTCAAGCTCCGGAAAGTGACGGGCTGAGGCATGTCGCAAACGGCCGGGCGGCCGCCTTCCGGAATGTCATGTCACACGACCATCGAACCCGTTGCCTCCCCGATCTTTCCTCAATCCATGACAGGCGGAACATGCTATGAAAGTAGGGAAGAGGACGAGATGACCGTCATCGATCGAAATCATGTTCAAATCCGGGGCGATGGCCAGCGTGCGATGATCTTCTCGCATGGATTCGGCTGCGACCAGAATATGTGGCGCTTCGTGGCGCCGGCTTTTGAGGCCGACTTCAAGACAGTGCTGTTCGATCATGTCGGCGCGGGACGATCCGATCTTGCGGCTTATGACGCCCGGAAATATTCGTCATTGTCGGGTTATGCAGATGACCTCGTCGAAATTTGCCGCGCGCTCGGCCTGACGCAAACGGTGTTTGTCGGGCACTCGGTCAGCGCGATGATCGGCGTCATCG
The DNA here is from genome assembly GCF_025941625.1 of Rhizobium acaciae. Classification (NCBI taxonomy): domain Bacteria; kingdom Pseudomonadati; phylum Pseudomonadota; class Alphaproteobacteria; order Hyphomicrobiales; family Rhizobiaceae; genus Rhizobium; species Rhizobium acaciae. The sequence continues at coordinate 240,668 of NZ_JAPCZO010000005.1, read as the reverse complement.
CGTCGCTGCAGGCACCGGAACTGTTTGAAAGCCTGGTCCTCGTCGGGCCGTCGCCGCGCTATATCAATGACGATGGCTATCACGGCGGCTTCAGCGCGGCAGATATAGACGAACTGCTGGCGTCGTTGGACGACAACCACATGGGGTGGTCTGCCGCCATGGCGCCCGTCATCATGGGCAATCCCGATCGACCGGAACTCGGCGAAGAGCTGACAAATAGCTTCTGCCGCACCGATCCGGACATTGCCAAGGCGTTCGCACGGGTGACATTCACGTCGGACAATCGCAGCGACCTTGCTGAAGTCACTGCCAGAACGCTGATCCTTCAGTGCCGGAATGATGTCATCGCCTGCGAAGAGGTCGGCGAATTCGTCCATCAGCAGGTCCCAAACAGCCAATTGGTCGTGCTGAATGCGAGTGGCCACTGCCCTAACCTCAGCGCTCCCGACGAGGTCATATCGGCAATCCGGCGGTTCGTCCGATGAGCGATGCCGATATGCAGGTCGCCATGCCGGCGGAAGACCTCGAGGACCTGTACGAAAACGCGCCATGCGGCTATCTTTCGCTGCAGCCGGACGGGCGCATCGTCAAGGTCAACAGAACGCTGTCGACCTGGATCGGCATCCCTGCCGAGCAGCTCCTCGGCAAACGACTTCACGACCTTCTCAACACCTCGGGCCGGATATTCTACGAAACCCATTTTGCGCCTTTGCTGCGCATGCAAGGGTTTTTCAACGAGGTTGCCCTCGATCTTGTCACAGTGGACGGCAGAAAGCTGCCTGTGCTCGCCAATGCCGTGGAAAGACGTGCAGAAGACGGTGCCCTGCTTTTCACCCGCGTGACGATGTTTCAGGCTGCCGAGCGTCGCCGCTATGAACGGGAGCTGGTCGATGCGCGCACAGCCGCCGATGCTGCCGGCGCCACCATCAAATCCAAACTCGCCTTCGAACAGCAAACCGCCGAGTTGCGGGAAGAATTCATTGCTGTTCTCGGCCACGACCTGCGCAACCCGCTTGCCTCGATTGCAGCCGCAGCGCGCATGCTGCGAAAAGAGAAGCAGACCGATCGGGCGATTAAGGTTCTCGATTTGATGCAGGGCAGCGTCGTTCGCATGTCCGCCCTGATCGATAACGTCCTCGACTTCGCGCGCGGACGATTGGGTGGCGGCATCACGCTCGAGAGGCGGGCGGAGCATCTCGAGCCGCTCTTGCGGCAGGTCATCGAAGAACTCCGCTTCAGTCATCTCGACCGCGCAATTGAGGTGACGATCGAATTCGACGGGCCGATAAACTGCGACAGCGGCCGGATCGGCCAGTTGGTGTCCAATCTTCTGGGGAATGCCCTGACCCATGGCACACCGGACGAACCGGTGCGGCTCTCGGCGGCAACTGTCGACGGAAGACTGGAGCTTTGGATCGCCAATGGCGGCGCTCCGATTTCCAGCGACGCGATGACACGGCTTTTTCAGCCTTTCTTCACAGGCGAAGCCGGCACAAGTCAAAGAGGATTGGGGCTGGGTCTGCACATCGCTTCGGAAATCGCCCGCGCCCATGGCGGGACGATCACGGTCAGTTCCGATGACAAGGAGACGCGCTTCACCTTTGTGATGCCCTTGGATTGACCCGGGGCACAGCCGCGCCGGGAATCCGGGCAACAAAAAACCGCCTTGAGGCGGTCGGGCATTCTATCGGTTTCAGTTTGATCTAGTCTCCTCCTCCACCATCTCCGCCACCGCCATCACAGCCGCCGTCGCTTGAGGCATCGAACCAGCCTCCACCTCCATCGCCGGAATTTCCTGAACTGCCCGACCTGCGCTTGGTGTTTGCAGCGGACTGGGCAGTGCGCCCTCGTGCCGCCCCGGTGATCAGGGCATACAGGACAAAGCCTGCGATGAGCATGGTAGTCATAAGAAATATACTCAATCAGTCTCCTTCGTTTGTTTCAGGAAATCTTGTTTCCTGATTAAAATAGTAGATTATTTCCCCGCTCTCGAAAATAGCCTGAATATGAAACTTTCATGACATTCTGGATCACGTCAAGCGTGGGCTGTTGCATCAGCGGGCAAGGTCCGCATTCACCGAATCGTCCTTCGACTGATCAATGAGAACATGGAGAATGCCGTTCCATGTGCGTTTCGGTGACCCTGGATCATCGCCGGGATGGACCGGGCATTGAGCCGATGGGAAGGGCGATCACGATGGCTGCAAGCAGCGCTGCGACGAGCACGCCGACACAGGTCGACCAGCCCATCTGATCATAGATCTGGCCGAGTACGAGGCTACCTGCGAGACCCCCGGTGTAATAGGAGGCGAGGTAAATTCCGCTGGCGCCTGCCTTGTCCGTGACTGCGCGTCGGCCAACCAATCCGGTGGCGATCGCTTGGGCGAGAAATGTCCCTATTGCCACAAGCGCCAGTCCGGCCAACACCAAAGGCAAGCTGAGACTGAGAAGTGCCGCGAGGCCGGCAATGGCGAGCCCAAGCGTCGAGATGATCCCGAGTTTTGCCCCTGTTCGGACCGCGAGCTTGCCTGCCATCGGCGTGGTCAGCATCGACGGCAGAAATACCAGATAAACGAGGCCGAGGGTCATCGGCGACAAGCCGAGAGCCACAAGTTGGAAGTTTACATAGGTGAAGGTTCCGATGAAGACGAAAAGGATGAGGAAGCCGATCGCGAAGACGCGGCGCAGCTCACCATCGGCGAAATGATAAGTCCATCGGCGCATGTTGAATGATCCGTCATCGCTGGTCTGCATCATGGCCGACGTCTTTTTGAGGGTGAGCCAGACAAGCAGCGCTCCCGCGATGTTGAGGGCCGCGAAGGTGAGGAAATTGATTTCGAGCCCACCGAACCCGGCTACCATTGCGGACAGGATGCGACCAAAGAAGTTGCTCGCGACATTGCCGGTGACATAGGCCGCCAAGGCGCCTGTCGCCTGGGTTGCCGAGAAGTGTTCCGACAGATAGGCAATGGTCAGCGTGAAGGCTGCCGACATGCAGAGGCCCTGGACGATGCGGAGGATGGCAAAAACCGTCAGATCGTTGGTAAAGGCGAGAGCCGTCGTGGGAAGGGAAAGCAGCGCAAGGCTGATCCAAATACCGCTGCGGCGATCGATCCTGCGACCGAAGAAAGCAATGCCAAGGCCGGCGACGGCCATGCCGAAAGTGCTGGCATTGACGGCAAAGCCCATCGCGGCGCGACTGACCTGGAATTTCTCGACCAGTGCGGGCAGGATCGCCTGGGCCGCGAAGAGATCGACCAGCGTCAGAAAGGCGATCAGCGCGATGACGGCAAAGCGCCAACGATCGGTGTCGGCTCCGAGATTCGCGCGCGGCGGATTGAGGACGTGCTCGATGCCGGTCATGGCGATCGCTCCAAAGGTTGGATGAAGTGGTGCGGCATCTCCGATCTGGCGGGACCGGAGACGCCTTTCAGCGAGCCTGGGAGCGGCTCACATGGATTCGTGCTTTTGCGCTTCCGAGGTCAGGATGTCGGCGGAGTAGAGGACAGCCGGCTCGCTGCCATTGTTCTTCCACCAATGCGACAGCATGCCGAATTCGGCAGTCACGTCGCCGGCCTTGTGCTCGATCGGCACTTTGCAGGTGCTGCGGTATTCGGTGATCGAGCCCGAAACGATCAGGATATTGGCCGGGCGAGCCTCATGCGAATGCCACGGCACGACGCCGCCGGGCTGCACGACGAGCTTGCGCATGCGTAGGGCACTGTTCTTCCAGGCATCGCCCTTGGAGGCGAGATCGATCGAGGAAATGACCTCGTCGGTCACGTTCTTCGGCATCATTTCGCCGGGCTGCATGCCGTTTTCGGCGACCTGATCAACCGGGCATTCGCCGGCATAGGCATAGCCGGTCGGGATGGCGGTGAAGGATGCGAGAGTGAGGACGGTGGCGAGTGTCATGCGCTTGGCATTGAGGTCGAATTTCATCAGAGTTCTCCTTGTTGAGCCCGGATGAAGCGTTCGCGCCGGGCATGACAAGGAGCATGGAGAGTTCGATGGCGAATGAGAAATGCCGCCTCATTCTCAATTCCATAGCCTGAAGCTATCGTGAAACGCAGGGCGTACGGACGCCTCCGCATCACCAGGACACGGAGCACAAATCATTGCATTCGTTATGCTTTCAGTGCGAGCGGCCTGGCAGCGTGGCCCAACCGTACGATTTGACCGCGCTGACGAAAGTCGAGACGGCGGGGGAGAAGCGGCGGCCGGTTACGGTTACAAGGCAGACTTCGCGGGTCACCTCCGGTTCGGCGACGGGCCGGACTTGCAGGCCAGGCACGACCGCGCTGTATTCCGGAATGAAACAGATACCGAGCCCTCCGGCGACAAGATTCTGAATCCAATCCTCCCGTTCGCTCGAATAGGAGACGATAGTGCTCACGCCCTGGGCGTCGCAGAGATCTGTCAGGTAGTCCCAGTACTCGCAATTGACACGGCGAAGATAGATCTCGCCATCAATCGCGGCGATCGGAATCGCATCGTATTGGCCGAGCCGGTGCCCCGACGGAAAGGCCAGCATGAACCGTTCCCGAAACAGCGGCGTCACATCGAAGCGTTCCGGAAAATTGTCGGCGCTCGACATGATCGCGATATCGAGCTCGCCCTGTTCCAGCAAGCCCGACAACTTGGCCGGAATGCCCTCGACGAGTTGGAGCTGGATGCCCTTGTGGCGCATGTTGAAGTCGGTGAGCAGGCCGGTAAAGCGCCGCGGTCCGATCGTGCACATGATGCCGACCTTGAGGTGCGCATCGTTGAGGCAGAGAAATCTCGACGCCTCGGTTTTGACGCCCAGAAGTTCGTCCTGCACTTGCTGGAAACGCGGACGCAATAGGTTGCCGAGATCGGTGATGTGGGTGAGGTTCCGTTCGCGGCGGAAAAGCAGCCCGCCCACCTCGTCCTCGAGCTGCTGAATGGCGCGGCTCAGCGCGGGCTGGGTGACATTGCAGTTCTGCGCCGCGCGCGTGAAGTTGCGCGTTTCGCAAACGGCCAGAAAATACCGGATGTGATGAATATCCATATCCGCTCCCCAATAACCCAAATGTATGCCAGTGCATCTATTCTGGTCCCGCGTGCTATCTTCCGCCAATGCCACTGAATTATCAATTCCATTAGCGAGCGGCATTTCTCTTATGACTGCAGCCGCGCCATTTTGAACGGGAAGCTACACGTCGTGGCGCCTAAAAATGGAGAATGCGATGCTCAATCTGCTTGCTACAGAAACCGAAGCCCTGGCTGGCCGGAAGATGCTCGAAGGTCGTACGGCGATCGTGACGGGCTCGACCAGCGGCATCGGCCTTGGCATTGCCCATGCGCTGGCAAGGGCGGGCGCCTCGATCATGCTCAATGGTTTCGGCGATCCGGCCGAGATTGAAACGTTGCGAGCCGAGATGGCCGAAGGCAACGATGTCGATGTCGCCTATGACAGCGCCGATATGTCGAAGCGCGACGCTATCCTGATGATGGTGGAGCGCGCACAGGCACGGTTCGGCCAGGTCGATATCATCGTCAACAATGCCGGCATCCAGCATGTTTCTCCCATAGGCGAATTTCCGCCCGAGAAGTGGGATGCGATCATGGCGATCAACTTGTCGGCCGCCTTTCATCTTGTCCAGGCCACTTTCGACGGCATGCGCGAGCGCGGTTATGGCCGCATCATCAATGTCGCCTCAGCTCACGGCCTTGTCGCCTCGCCCTTCAAGTCGGCCTATGTCGCAGCAAAGCACGGCATGGTGGGGTTCACCAAGTCGATTGCACTTGAGGGTGCCGAGTTCGGCGTGACGTCGAATGCAATCTGCCCCGGCTATGTCTGGACGCCGCTTGTCGAGCAGCAGATCGACGCGCAGGCGAAGTCGCATAACATCGCCCGTGACGCAGTGATCCGCGACGTTTTTCTCAAGAACCAGCCGACCAAGCGTTTCGCAACCGTCGAGGAAATGGGCGCCCTCAGCGTCTTTCTCTGCTGCGATCTGGCGAGCTCCATCACCGGCACGGCCATTCCGGTCGACGGCGGGTGGACGGCGCATTGATCTCAACACAAACAAATCGGGAGTGAGGACCATGAACAAGCACGCAGGTGTGAAGAAAATAATCTCCGACAGCGCGGTTGTCGCCTCCTCTGAGCGAGAGCCGCGGACGCTCAATCTGGCGCTCCAGGGCGGAGGCGCGCATGGCGCCTTCACCTGGGGTGTGCTCGATCGGCTGCTCGACGAGCCGAAGCTGTCGTTGGAAGGTGTCGTCGCAACCAGCGCCGGCGCAATGAATGCCGCGGTATTGGCCTATGGCCTGGCCGAAGGCGGGCGGAGCGGGGCGCAGACCGCGCTCGCCAATTTCTGGCGGCGCGTCAGCCATGCATCGGCATCCGGGCCTCTACAGCCGACGATCTTCGACAAGATGACCGGATCTCGGGCGCTGGAATTCTCGCCGGCCTTCATGATGTTCGACATGGTGACGCGGCTGATGTCGCCCTACCAGTTCAACCCTTTCAATTTCAATCCGCTCCGGCAGATCTTGGAGCAATCGGTCGACATGGATGCGATCCGGATGGCGCGCTGCCCGGTGAAGCTCAGCATCTGCGCCACCAATGTCCGGACCGGCAAGGTCAAAGTGTTCGGCAATGACGAACTGTCGATCGATGCCATCATGGCTTCGGCCTGTCTGCCTTTCCTGTTTCAGGCGGTCGAGATCGACGGCGAGTCCTACTGGGATGGCGGCTATATGGGCAATCCGGCGATCTTTCCGCTGATCTATGGCTGCGACACGCCGGATGTGCTGGTCGTCCATATCAATCCGATCGAGCGTGCCGAGGTGCCACACACCGCCTCCGAGATACTCAATCGCATCAACGAGATCAGTTTCAATTCGTCGCTGCTGCGGGAAATGCGGGCGGTGGCTTTCGTCACCGATTTGATCGATGCGTCTCCGGAAAGTACCGGCAATCTCAAGCGCATCTTCGTGCACGGCATCTCCGATGACGAGACGATGAAGAGCCTCTCCGTGTCGAGCAAGCTCAATGCCGATTGGGGGGCGTTGGTCGATCTGCGCGACCGCGGCCGGGAATGCGCCGACATGTGGCTGCTGGCCAACTACCAGGACATCGGCAAGCGATCGACAGTCGACATTCGCGAACGATATCTCTGATTTTCCAAGGAGTTCCTTCCGCGTCGCCGGTTCCGTCCCGCGCCCTCCCTCGCTGCATGCCACTTCCTCCCCCCGGTCGCCGCCGGGGGGTATTTTTTGCCTTCTCGCCAGCCGCTGCCGCGCATAGCGCCAACCTATGAAAACCATGCCGCAACAGCATTTCAAACATCACCGGCAATGCGGGAAAGTAATTCCAGTCAAGCCGGAAACCGGTTTGATCCAACCTCAACCAGGAGACATTTCCATGAACTCGACCCGCATCCTCATCGGCTCCGCCCTTGCTGCCATCACTTCCATGGCTGCCTCCAGCGCCTTTGCCGGCCCGGCTGCACAGCCCGAATTCTCGTTCGAGAAGTGCTACGGCGTCGTCAAGGCCGGCCTCAACGATTGCCAGACGGCCACCCATTCCTGCGCTGGCACCTCGACGGCCGACAACCAGGGTGATGCCTGGGTCTACGTGCCGGCCGGCACCTGCGCCAAGATTTCCGGCGGCGCGATCGAACCCAAGGCCTGAGGCCTCCCAAGCTTCATTCAACCCATATGAAGGAGTGACCAATGTCCAAGATATTTCCCAATCTTCCAGTACCGGATGCCGCGGGCATTGGTCTGCGCTCCCCGCATATTTCCGATATGATCTCCCGCCGGCCTTCGGCGGGATGGCTGGAGGTCCATGCTGAAAACTACATGGGCGATTCCGCCGCCGTCGATGCTTTGGAAAATTTGCGCGAGACCTATCCGCTGTCGGTGCATGGCGTCGGTCTCTCGCTCGGCAGCGCTTCGGGCCTTGATCGGGACCATCTGGACCGGTTGCGGAGCGTGTGCATCCGGTTTCAGCCAGCATTGGTCTCGGAACATCTGGCCTGGAGCGTTGCCGACGGCGCCTATCTCAACGATCTCCTGCCGCTCCGCTACGACGAAGATGCGCTCGATATCGTCGTCGCCAATGTCGACCAGTTGCAGGACAGGCTGCAGCGCCGCGTCTTCATCGAGAACCTGTCGGCCTATATCGCCTTCGCCAATTCCACGATGACCGAGGCGCAATTCCTCGCCGAGCTCGTCAAGCGCACCGGTTGCGGCCTCCTGCTCGACATCAACAATGTCTATGTCTCGGCCTGCAATCTCGATTTCGACGCCAAGGCCTTCATCGACGACCTGCCCGCCGATGCCATCGGCGAGATCCATCTGGCCGGCCATGCGGTCAACGAGGTCGAGGGCGACATCGTGCTGATCGACGATCACGGCTCGCGCGTGCCGCCGGCCGTCTGGTCGCTCTATGCGCATGTGCTGCGCAAGATCGGCCCACGCCCGACGCTGATCGAATGGGACACCGAAGTTCCCGCGCTCGATGTGCTGCTCGGCGAAGCAATGTGGGCCGACATGATGGCCGCCTCGATCAGTTTCGAGAAGCGTGGTGCGCCGCAAATCGCCCAGCAGCCGGACCGCAGGTTCCACGGCATCGAGCTGCCCTCCACGAGCAATCTCGCACGCGGCGCCATGCCTGCGATCTCGGCCTTGACGACGATCACACCGTCGGTTTTCGCGAGCAACTCCGTCACACGGAGGGCGCGTTATGCTGTCTGAACTCGAACTGCAGCACGCCGTCGCGGATGCTATCCTTTGCCGTCAAGGGCCGGATCTCGGTCCCTCATTCGACACGGGCGGCCGCTTCGATCCCATGCGCCGCTTCAACATCTACCGCAACAACACATTCGCATCGCTGAGTGCCACGCTCGTGTCGGTCTTCCCTGTCGGCGTCAGCCTGATTGGAGAGCGGTATTTCCGCCATATTGCCGCAAGTTTCATCCGCGTGAGCCCGCCGTCCGAAGCGCGGCTGGTACGCTATGGCAGCGACTTCGCCGATTTCCTCGGCCGGCTCGAAGACCTCAGGCCTATGCCCTTCATCGCCGATACGGCGCGCCTTGAATGGCTGATCGCCGAGGCGCTGGATGCGCCGCCGCTGCCGCCGGCGAATATGACGGAACTCTCCCGGGGTGGCGAAGACACCATGCCCGAGTTGATCCTACAGCCGTCTTTGCGACTGCTCTTTTGCCGCTGGCCGGCGCTCGACATCTGGTCGGCGCACCAGGCAAGCGGCGATCTCGAACAGCTTGGCGGCATCAGAAGGCAACCGCAGCGGATCGCCTTGTGGCGGAACCGGGACAGCGTTCGCTTTCTTCGCCTCAACGGCGCCCATTACGCCTTTCTGCAGGCGCTAAAGAGCGGCCGCGGACTTGAACATGCCGTCAAGAAAGCCGCCGCGCGCGATCCGAATTTCGACCTCGTCGCCTCGATCGGCGGTCTCTTTGCCGACGGACTCGTCACGCGTGTCCGCCACCAACCTGCAAACATCAACTGACAAGGAAATGGATCGATGACCATGATGACCCCGACATCCATGCCCGAACGAGGCGGCTTCGCCGGCCTTTATTCGCAGGCACTCCGACTAGCCTCATCCGTGCCGCTTTCGGCCGTGCAGCTCGTTGCGCGGCTCACTGTTGCGAACGTGTTCTGGCAATCGTCGCAGAGCAAGCTCGCCTCCTGGCCCGTCACGGTCCAGCTCTTCGCCTTCGAATACCGCCTGCCGGTGCTCGATCCCGGTGTCGCGGCCCTGCTCGCCACGGCCGCCGAACTGTCGGGTGCAATCCTGATCTTCTTCGGCCTCTTTTCGCGTCTCGCGGCACTGATGCTGCTTGGGGTCGTGGCGACGATCCAGATCTTCGTCTATCCCACCCATTGGGGCGAACATCTGACCTGGGCGGCTCCGCTGCTGCTGATTTTCGCGCGAGGCGCGGGCGTCATTTCGCTCGACCATCTCGCCGGCCGCTTTTTCTCGCGGGAGCGCTGAGCCATGCGGATCGAAGCCGAGGGCGCGATGACGGGCGGTGCGCCGAACATGATCCGCCCAATGCCCGGGAATGGCCGCCCACGCGTGGTCATTCTCGGTGCCGGCTTCGGCGGGCTTGCCGCAGCCGTGGCGCTCAAGAGCATCCAGGTCGATATCACCGTTATCGACCGTCGCAATTATCACCTCTTCCAGCCGCTGCTCTACCAGGTGGCGACTGCAGGCCTATCCCCCGCGCAAGTCGCGATGCCGATCCGCCGCATCCTGTCGCGCCAGAAGAATGTGACGGTATTGATGCAAAGGGTCGAGCGGATCGAGAAAGCCATGCAGGTTGTTCACACCGCCGAGCGCTCTATCCCCTACGACTATCTTGTTGTCGCCACTGGCGCCCGTCATGCCTATTTCGGCCATGAGGAGTGGGCCGAAAGCGCGCCGGGCCTGAAGACGATCGGCGACGCGACGGAGATCCGTGCCCGGATTCTCTCCGCTTTCGAACGCGCCGAAGTCACTGAGGATGATCAGCGGCGCGAGGCGTTACTGACCTTCGTTGTGGTCGGCGGCGGCCCGACAGGCGTCGAAATGGCCGGTGCGATTGCCGAACTTGCCCGCAAGGTCGTGGTTCGCGACTTCCGTCACATCAATGCCGCTTCGGCACGCGTCGTCCTGGTCGAAGCTGGCAACCGTATCCTGCCCACCATGCCGGCCTGCCTTTCGGCAAAGGCGCAGCGTCAGCTTGAAGGCCTGGGCGTCGAAGTGTTGGCCACGGCTGCCGTCACCCATTGCGATGGCGAAGGCGTCATGCTCGCCGACGGCCGCCACATCGGCTCGGCATGCGTGCTTTGGGCCGCGGGTGTCATGGCATCCAAAGCGGCCAAATGGCTCGGCGCCGCGGCCGACCGCGCCGGCCGCACGGTGGTCGACGAACGGCTGAATGTCCCCGGCCACGACAACATCTTCGTCATCGGCGATACCGCCGCGGTGAAGAACGAGGATGGCCGCCCTGTGCCGGGCATAGCCCCGGCCGCCAAGCAGATGGGCGAGCATGCCGCGCATGCCATCCGGGCGCTCATCGCGGGCAATCCGGTCGAGCCATTCCGTTATCGGCATTTCGGCAATCTCGCCACGATCGGCCGCAAGGCGGCGGTCGCCGATTTCGGACGGATCAAGCTGTCCGGGTTTTCGGCCTGGCTGGTCTGGAACCTCGCCCATCTCTGGTTCCTCGTCGGTTTCCGCAATCGCCTCGTGGTTTTCATGGATTGGGGCCTGGCCTATCTTCGCTATGAGCGCAGCGTCCGCCTCATCACCGACCGCCATGAGCGCTGATTTCCTTCCCCGCGTGAAGATGGGCCGCGCAGTCACCCTGCTGCTGCTGCTTGCCGTCATCTCGACGGCGATCCTGGTACATCTGATCTGGCAACGCACCGCGAGTGCCAATGTCGATAATGTCGTGGCGGCCCTGGATGCGCAGAGCACTGGGGCCGTCCGCAACGAACTCGCCTCGCAACTCGCACTCGTATCGAGCACGGCTGAAATAATCCGCTCCGTCTTCTTCCAGGGCGCCATCAAGCCCGACGACGAGGTCAAGCGCGAGTTCTTATTTCTCTCGCTGCTGCGTGAGCAGCCGGCGATCGCCTGGATCGGGTTCGGTTTCACCGATGGGCGCTTCTTCGGCTCGCATGCCGCCCCCGATGGCCGGATCGAGATGGTCGAAATCGGCAAAGCCGCGCCCGGCAAACCTCGAACATTGCGCCGTGACCGATACAAGCCGATCCCCGGCGACATATTCTTCGAAGAACGCGTCAAGACCGAGAGCGCCTATGTGACGGAGGGCGCGTCCTGGTATCGCAAGGGCAAAGACAGCACCGGTGCGGCATGGACCGTCGTGGACATATTGCCAAGCGGTTTCGAGCCTTCGATCGTTCTTTCCAAACGGGTCGAAGCCTTCGGGCGGCTCGAAGGTGTCGTCATGGTAGCGGTCAGCCTGCGACAGCTGTCGCTGACATTGCAGGGCCTCAACATTCCTTCCGAGAGCAAAGTCTATGTGCTCGCGAAGGACGATGTGGTCCTCGCTACATCCGAACCGTCGGACGGCGTCATGGCCGCCCATCTCGCGGATTTTCCGAAGACCGACGTGCTTTCTGCTGCCGTCGCATCCGCGCGCCGAACCCATCCTCAAAGCGTCTTCCGCACGCTGCAACGGAGTGACGCTCTCGGGCCGGTCTTCATCTCGTCCAGTGCGCTGCCATTTGAAGACTGGCGGTTGCTGACGGCGATTCCGCGCTCCACCTTCGCCGGCGATATCGATCAGAACACCAAGCGCGTGCTCTTCATCGTCGCTGGCATCGCGCTACTCGCCGCTGTCACCGCGATTATTTTCGCCCGCCTGCTTTTCGCCCGGCCGCTCGCCCGCCTTGCCCGACAGCTGCATGCGGTCGAACGCTTCGAACTCGATGCCGTCAGCCACACGCCGACCGTGCTGGTTGAACTTAATGACTTCTCCGTCGCGCTGAAACGGATGTCTTCGGGGCTATCGGCCTTCGCCCGCTTCATGCCGCTCGATGTCGTCAGGCCGCTCGTCAACGGCGGCATCGAGCCCAGGCCCGGCGGCAAGCTCACCGACATCACGGTTCTCTTCGCCGACCTGCCGGGCTTTACGGAGATGACCGAGGAACTCGGCGCCGGTGTCGAGCCGCATCTCACCCGCTTCCTGACGCTTTCCATCGCCGCGATCCACGCCGAGGGCGGCACGGTCGACAAATTCATCGGCGACGCTGTGATGGCGATCTGGAATGCCCCGAACGACGAGCCCGATCACGCGTCGCGCGCCTGCCGTGCGGCGGCCGCGATCCGTGACGCGATGCATGCCATCCCGCCGCTTGCGCCCCAGCATGACGCCGTGCGGGTCAGGATCGGCATCAACAGCGGGACGGCACTCGTCGGCAATATCGGCTCGGCCGAACGCCTGAGCTACACGGCGATTGGCGATGCCGTAAATCTCGCGAGCCGCCTGGTCGGCGTCGCCAAAGACAAAGGCGTTGAAATCGTGTTGAGTGGCGAGACGTGGGAACGGGCAGACGGGCGGCTCGATGCCCGCTCGCTGGGAGAGACGGTAGTGCGGGGCAAATCGCAACCGGTGCCGATCTTTACCCTGGACCGGAAATCGCCCCCGATTTGAGGGAGGAAGGATCATGGAAAGTGCATCTTCCCTTATTGGCCTACTCGCCTGGCTGCAGGTCAAGCATTTCGCCGCCGACTATCTCTTGCAGCCGGCCTGGATTTTGCAGGGCAAGGGCGATATCCGCCATCCGGGCGGCTATATCCATGCAGCGATCCACGTCGCAGGCACCCTTCCGGGATTGTTTTTGTTCGGGCTGGATGGCGCGACGGTCGCGGTCTTGGCGCTGGCCGAATTTCTAATTCACTTCACCATCGATCACTTGAAGGCCGTACATTCGCGCCGCCATCCGGCTGCCATGACAACCCGTCCTTACTGGGCCGCGCACGGAGCGGATCAGTTGTTGCATCATTTGACCTACACTGGGATCTTGGCTGCTGCGATGTGACACAGAGTTTTGGTCGATCCTACAGATCATCCGAATCTCTGCTGTCAGTGCGATCCGGACGAGGATGAATACCCTCTCTTACCGCCGCCAGGCTCGAACTCTGCGCTGCCTAAAGTTGCAGCGCAGAGAGTCTCGGGCTGCCTCCTCAAGCCGCCGCTCTTTGCGGAAAGAGGACGGCTTGCGGGGCGGCTTTGACTCCAGCCACGGTCAAGGGGTCCCGATAAAGGCGAGGTAACGGTATTCCAAGCCTGGAATGCAGCTTTGTGGCCGAGCTCGGCAGGAGCGGCAGGAGGCAGCGGGCAATGATGGCAAGGCCATAAACCTGCTCGGCCAGGCAAGCGCTAAGACGAGCGGCGGTCGCCCTCCGATCTTCGTGCGTGAGATCGGCAAGCAGGGCTTTCGCATCCGCCCACGGCGCGCGTTGTGTAAACCGCCTGTTCGCCTCGCCGATAAACGCAAAAATATCGGCGAGGCCGACATGCAGCTCGTAGGCATCGAAAGCTTGCGCCACCTTCCCCGGAAGGCGGGCAGCCTCGTCTACGAACGCGCTGTCCGGCACAGGCGGAACGATTCCGCCGAATGACGTGGACAGAAGCGCAAGCACCCGGTTGGCGAGATTTCCGAGCTGCCCTGCGAGCTCGCCCGACCAGGCGGCTTCGAGACGTTCGGCGGAGAAATCGCCATCGTCTCCCGAGCGTATATGCCGGAGCAGGTAATAGCGTAGCGCGTCCGGCGTCCCATAGGATTGGATGATGCGTTCGGGATCGATGCCGTTGCCGGCCGACTTGCCGATTTTCCGGCCGGCCACCGTGACGTAGCCGTGCACGAGGATCGACGATGGCGGCGGCAGGCCAGCGGACAAGAGGATGGCCGGCCAGTAGATGGCGTGGAACTTGGAGATACCCTTGCCGACAATATGGATGCGTTGGCCGCCGTTCCAATAGCACTGCAAGAGGGCTTGGTCGGAGCCGTGGCCGAGACCTGTGAGGTAGTTCGCCAGGGCATCGAACCAGACGTAGACCACCTCATCTCCATCGGGGACGGGAACGCCCCAGCCTCGCGCCCGCTCCGCACTGCGCGACACGCTGATGTCGGTCAGGCCACGCCGCAGCAGGGCAAGAACCTCGTTGCGCCGATGGGCGGGAACGATGCGAAGCTCGCCCGTCTCGACAAGCTCAAGCAGCCGGTCGCCGTATCGGGAAAGACGGAAGAACCAGTTCTCCTCGCGGATGGTCTCAAGGGCAATGCCATGTTCCGGGCAGCGCCCGTCGTCGAGTTCCGACGGCTCGTAGAATTGCTCGCAACCGACGCAATAGAGACCCTCATAGGCCTTGCGATAGAGGTCGCCATTTCCGGCGCATGCCCTCCACAAGGCGTGGACGCAGGCGATATGCCTTGGATCACGGGAGGTGCGGACGAATTCCTCGTTGGAGATATCGAGCAGACGGCCGAGGCGCTCGAACTTGTCCGCGTTCGCATTGACGAAGTCCTTGACCTGCACTCCCGAGGCTTCCGCCGACCGGACATTCTTCAGGCTGTTGTCGTCGGTTCCGCACTGCAACCTGATGTCGTGGCCGAGAAGCCGGAAATGGCGGGCATAGGCATCGGCCTGGACCAGTTCGAGGGCAAAGCCCACATGCGGCGCGGCATTCACATAGGGGATCGAGGTGGTGATGTAGATCTTGTTCATCGGTGTTCCTTTCGAAGGCTGTTATTGCCCGCGAGACGGATCGACCCATGAAAAGACCGCCTCGAGGGCGGTCGCTGGTGCATTCTGGACGCACGAAACCCGCCACGCTATGAGCGCGGCATCATCATCACGAAAGTGCTGATCACGGTGTTGTCCATGCAAATTTCCTAGCATCAAGCGAAGTTTCGAACAAGCGCACTCTTTGACCGGGCATGGTGCTTCAGCCTTGTCCAAACACATTCAAGGGTGAAACGCACTGGATGCGCCGTGTCAGGCAAGCTCGGCATAGTGGGCCAGCTTGTCTTGAAGCATTGCGAGAATGCGGTCCCGTCCCGGGTCGCGGACGCCCTTCAACCACGCGACCGATAGGGGAAGCTTGTTCATCGCCGCCGTCCCTCCCATATCCAGAGCGATGTAACGGACGCCGCTGACGGCGAGCCGTGATGTCCATTGGGGTACGATCGCCAGCCCGATCTCCGCAGCCACGAGGTTGACGATCGTCTGCTTTTCTTCGGCAAGCTGGGCCACCCGTGCCTGCAGTCCCGCCTCGATGAACAGCTTCATCGTCAGGTCATGGCTATGCGGGCGCGACCGCCGCTCCGGGACGATCAACGGTTCGTCGGCAAGATCTTCGATTCTCACACTGGCCCTCGAAGCCAGCCGATGGTTCTCGGACATGGCGACGACCGCAGTCTCATGGAAGAGAAACATCGTCTTCAGCTTGGGATCGACGATATCGGGAGCGCGGATGAATGCCAGATCCAATGAACCCGACAGAAGTTTCGGGATCAGCCTGATCGTCTTGTCTTCCGACAACTGCGTCGAGACGTCGGGACATTGCTGGCGGAAATCGTGCAGCAGCATGGGGACGAGCCCTGCGGCCGCGCTGTCGATCGCCCCGATCCGCAGCACATCCGCTCTTGCCTGGCGGGAAGTGTGGAACCGTTGCTGAAGAGCTTCGGTCTTGACCAGAATCTCCCGCGCGCCCTCCAGGAAGACGAGGCCGTCCTCAGTCAACGACACGCTGCGTGTCGTTCGCGCCATCAGCCGCGTCCCAAGGGATTCTTCAAGCAGGCGTATGTGCCTCGATAGCGACGCCGGCAGGAGGCCAAGCTTTTGAGCGGCCCGCCCGAAATGAAGCTCGTCCGCTACCGACACGAAACATCGAAGCTGGTTCAGGTCCACGAAGTTCTGCTCCAGAATTCGATTATATCAAATTTTTATATATTCCTGTGTCGCTTGAGGATCAAGCCGACGGTGGTCATAGATATTCGCAAGCGCAGGAGGTGCGCTTCGTTTATCGTCCAATCTGGGAGGAGACCGTCGTGACTCACGACTTGGAAACGCGCGTCCTGCGCAAAATCACATTCCGCATCGTACCGTTCATCATGCTGCTGTATTTCATCGCGTTCCTCGACCGCGTGAATATCGGCTTTGCCGCCCTGACGATGAACCAGGACCTCGGCTTCTCGTCGACCGTCTTCGGCATCGGTGCGGGCATCTTCTTCGTCGGCTACTTCCTCTTCGAAGTTCCCTCGAACCTCATTCTCAACAAGGTCGGCGCCCGCATCTGGATCGCCCGGGTGATGATCACCTGGGGGATCGTGTCGGGCCTCATGGCTTTCGTGCAGGGGACCACCAGCTTCTACGCCCTGCGCTTCCTTCTCGGCGTCGCCGAAGCGGGCTTTTTTCCCGGCATCATCCTCTATCTGAGCTTCTGGTTCCCCGCCCGCCGCCGGGCCGCCGTGACCGCGATCTTCATGGCCGCAGCACCGCTCTCCACGGTCCTGGGGTCACCGATCTCCGGTGCGCTGATGGAAATGCACGGTTTTCTCGGCCTTGCCGGCTGGCAGTGGATGTTCCTGATCGAGGCAGCCCCAGCCATCATCCTTGGCGTCGTCGTCCTGTTCTATCTCACCGATCGTCCGGAAAAGGCGAAATGGCTGACGGACGAAGAACGCAGCTGGCTCGTCAAAACAATGAATGCGGAGCAGGCGGGCAAAAGCCAGGCCAGCCACAGCATCCTGGCAGGACTGGCCGACATCCGTGTCATTGCCCTCGCCCTGGTTTATTTCGGCACCTCTGCCGGGCTTTACACCCTGGGCATCTGGGCTCCGCAGATCATCAAACAGTTCGGCCTATCGGCGCTCCAGGTCGGCTTCATCAATGCTATTCCGGGCATCTTCGCCGTGGTCGCCATGATCCTTTGGGCACGTCATTCCGACAAGACCGGCGAACGGACATGGCACGTGGTCGGAGCCTGCCTGCTCGCGGCCGCAGGACTGGCCTTCGCAACGGGTGCGACCAGCGTATATACCGTCCTCATCGCTCTCACCCTCGTCAACATCGGCA
Organism: Rhizobium acaciae; assembly: GCF_025941625.1. Taxonomy (NCBI): domain Bacteria; kingdom Pseudomonadati; phylum Pseudomonadota; class Alphaproteobacteria; order Hyphomicrobiales; family Rhizobiaceae; genus Rhizobium; species Rhizobium acaciae. The sequence continues at coordinate 223,069 of NZ_JAPCZO010000005.1, read as the reverse complement.
TCAGCTCTTCGAAGCCGCCGCTCTGGAGCATGCCGACCCTCTTCCTTTCCGGCCCGGCTGCGGCGGCAGGTATCGCCACCATCAACTCCATCGGCAATCTTGGCGGCTTCGTCGGTCCGTCGATGATCGGGTGGATCAAGGACACGACCGGGAGTTTCGCCGGTGGCCTTTACTTCGTCGCCGGGCTTCTGCTGATCTCGGCAATCCTCACCCTCGTCCTGGCACGGTCCGGCCCCAAGACGACTGATACCCGCGCCGCCAGTCAACACTGATCACCCCTGACACGATCGGAGAATACCAATGCGTGAATATGCAATCGCCACCATCCCCGCCGACGGCATCGGTCCTGAAGTCATCGCTGCCGGTACACGTGTCCTGGCTGCCATCGAGAAGCGCGAAGGCGGGATCAAGTTCAACGTCGAGAATTTCGACTGGGGGTCCGACTACTACAAGAAGCACGGCGTCATGATGCCGACGGACGGCTTGAAGCAGCTGAAGAAGTTCGACGCCATCTATTTCGGCGCCGTCGGAGCGCCTGATGTTCCCGACCACATCACGCTCTGGGGTTTGCGGCTGCCTATCTGCCAGGGCTTCGACCAGTACGCGAACGTTCGCCCGACGAAGATTTTGCCCGGGATCACGCCGCCGCTGCGCAACTGCGGCCCTGGCGATCTGGACTGGGTTATCGTCCGCGAAAACTCCGAAGGCGAATATTCCGGCCACGGCGGCCGTGCACACAGGGGGCTGCCGGAAGAGGTTGGCACGGAAGTCGCCATCTTCACCCGCGTCGGCGTCACCCGCATCATGCGCTATGCGTTCAAGCTCGCCCAGTCCCGGCCGCGCAAGTTCTTGACCGTCGTCACCAAGTCCAATGCCCAGCGGCACGGCATGGTGATGTGGGATGAAATCGCGGCCGAAGTGGCCGAGGAATTCCCTGACGTCACTTGGGACAAGATGCTCGTCGACGCCATGACCGTCCGCATGACCCTCAATCCCAGGAGTCTCGACACCATCGTCGCCACCAATCTCCATGCCGATATCCTCTCGGACCTTGCAGGCGCGCTCGCAGGCAGCCTCGGCGTCGCGCCGACCGCCAACATCGATCCGGAACGCCGCTTCCCGTCGATGTTCGAGCCGATCCATGGCTCTGCTTTCGACATCACCGGCAAGGGCATCGCAAACCCGGTGGCGACCTTCTGGACGGCGGCGCAGATGCTCGACCATCTCGGTGAAACAGATGCATCCGCACGCCTGATGCGGGCCGTCGAACGCGTGACGGGGGCCGGCATATTGACGCCTGACGTCGGTGGGACGGCCAACACCAAGGAAGTCACCGACGCGGTCGTCGATGCGATCTACGCGTCGAACGTCTGAACGACGATGTCCTGGACCGATCAGAAAGCACGGGAAACGCTGCATCAGATCTTTGATGCAGCGATCGAAAGCGCCAGTCCGCAGCGGGCGGTTCTCGAAAACCTTCCGGACAAGCCAAAGGGCCGATGCATCGTCGTCGGCGCCGGAAAGGCATCGGCGGCCATGGCGGCGGCTCTGGATAGCGCCTGGCCGGATGTCGATGTCTCCGGTGTTGTCGTAACACGCTATGGTCACGCGGTGCCCGCGGGTCGTATCCGCATCATCGAGGCATCGCACCCCATTCCGGATGCGATGAGCGAAACGGCGGCTGCCGATGTCTTGCAAGCCGTTCGCGGGCTGACACCTGGGGATCTCGTGGTTGCTCTCGTTTCGGGCGGCGGGTCGGCGCTTCTGGTCGCTCCGGCGGGCGACATGAGTTTGGCGGACAAGCAGAACGTCAATCGCGCGCTTCTGGCGAGCGGCGCGACAATCACCGAGATGAACGCTGTTCGCAAGCACCTCTCGCGCATCAAGGGAGGCCGTCTCGGGCTGGCCGCCCGGCCCGCGAAAGTCGTCACCCTGGTCATTTCCGATGTGCCGGGCGATGATCCTGCATCCATCGCATCCGGCCCGACGATCGCCGATGAAAGCACGATCGACGAGGTTCGCGGCATCATATCCCGCTACAGGATCGTCCTGCCCGATACGGCACGCGCCGTCCTCGATAGCAGCGGCGAGACGCCGAAACCCGCCGATCTCGCAAGCGATGTCCGCATCATCGCTGCCCCCTCGCTCGCCCTCGATAGCGCAGCGAAAGCGGCCGCCAATGCAGGCCTGCAAACCCTTGTCCTCGGCGACGCCATCGAGGGAGAGGCGCGCGAGCTCGGCACGGTGATGGCTGGCATCGCCCTGTCCGCAAAGATCAAGGGGCTTCCCCTTCGCGGGCCTGCCGTCCTTTTGTCGGGCGGCGAAGGGACGGTGTCGATCGGCTGCGAACCCGCAGGCCGCGGTGGCCGCAACACCGAATTCCTTCTCGGACTTGCGGTGGCCCTGAAGGGACATGCCGGAATATGGGCGGTTGCCGGCGATACCGACGGCATCGATGGCACTGAAGATGCGGCGGGTGCAGTCGTCACGCCCGATACATTGGAGCGCGGCCGCAGGAAGGGCCTCGATGCCCGAGCCTATCTCGCTTCGCACGACAGCTATTCATTCTTCGACGAGATCGGGGACCTGGTCAAAACCGGGCCGACGCTCACCAATGTCAATGATATCCGCGCCATACTCGTCGTCTGAAACGGCGATCAAGCCTGAGGAAATTTCGATGCATCGCAATCGCAGGGCCAAGATCGTGGCGACTGTCGGGCCCGCAAGCGCGTCTCCCGAAATGCTGAAGTCGCTGTTCGAAACGGGCGTCGACACGTTTCGCCTCAACTTCAGCCACGGCTCACACGAGGATCATGCGGCTGTCTTCAGATCGATCCGCGCATTGGAAAGAGAAGCTGGAAGACCGATCGGCATCCTGCAGGACCTTCAGGGTCCGAAAATCCGTGTCGGACGAATTCGAAACGGCGCGATTTCGGTTTCGAAAGGCGATCGGATCCGCTTCGTTCTCGGAACAGACGAGGGCATAGCGGATTCCATTCCACTCCCTCATCGCGAGATATTCGCAGCCGTCAAGCCGGGCGACGACCTGCTGATCGATGACGGCCGCGTCAGGGTCCGCGTCGATGGCATCGGAGCTGAAACGATAATGGCGGTGGTCGTGGTCGGCGGGGTGATTTCCGATCGCAAGGGCGTCAATATTCCCGGGGCAATTCTCGATATCTCGCCTTTGACCGAGAAGGACAGGCGCGACTTGGAATTCGGGCTGGAACTCGGGGTCGACTGGGTGGCTCTCTCCTTCGTGCAGAAGGCCAGCGACATGATCGAGGCGCGCGCACTCGTCAGTCAGAGGGCCGGGTTGATCGCCAAGATCGAGAAGCCTTCGGCGCTCGATCAGATCGATGATATCATTCGTCTTTCGGACGGCATCATGGTGGCGCGCGGCGATCTCGGCGTCGAAATTCCGCCAGAGGAGGTTCCCGGCCGTCAAAAGGAACTCATTCGCGCCTGCCGCCTTGCCGTCAAACCCGTCATCGTCGCTACCCAGATGCTGGATTCGATGGTGGCCGCGCCGACGCCGACACGGGCGGAAGCCTCCGACGTCGCCATGGCGATCTATGACGGAGCAGATGCCGTCATGCTGTCTGCCGAGTCCGCGACCGGCAGGTTTCCCCGCGAGACGGTGGAGATCATGGACCGCATCATCCGGAGTACCGAGGGCCACAAACTCTACCGCTCGCTGATTGCCGCGTCTGAACCGGAAATCGAACAGTCACCGCCCCACGCGGTGGCGTCCGCCGCTGCCGACCTGGCAACAGCCATCAACGCACCGCTGATCGCGGCCTTTACATCCAGCGGCACGACCGCTGCCAGAATTGCCCGCAGGCGACCTTCGTTGCCCATTCTTGCCATTACGCCTGACGAGCTGGTCTCCAGGCAGCTTTGTCTTCTTTGGGGGGCTGTCAGTATCCATTCCAAGGAGATCGTCACCTATGAAGACACGGTCGACTACGCCCGGCAGATGGCGAGCAAATCCGGATTATCCTCCCCCCAAGACAATATCGTCGTGGTTGCGGGCATCCCTTTCGGCCGGCCGGGAACGACGAACAATTTAAGAGTGGTTCAGTTGAAGGAGGAAGTTGGCCGCCGCGGGCCATGACCTGCGGCGGAAAGCGATGGTTCCTGGCAGCCGCCGTTACACCAGCCCGGACACGACGAACACCAACCAGGCGACGATCGGGCCGATGATCGCGATCAGGGCGCTGTAGATCAGCAGCTGTCGCAGCACCTGCTCTCGCCTGTCGTCCGGCGCGTTGGCGACGACAAGGGCGCCATTGGTGGAGAATGGGCTGGTGTCGACGATCGTCGTCGAGATCGCGATCGCCGCGACCACGCCGATGGCGCTGACGTGTCCTTGCAGGAGGAATGGGACGGCGAGCGGGATGATCGCGCCGAGCAGCGCGGTCGAGGATGCAAAGGCCGAGACGATGGCGCCGGTAAAGCAAAGCAGGAGCGCCACCAGCAGCGGCATGCCGAGACTGGATATGCCGTTCGCCACGTAGTCGACCGTCCCGGCCTTCTCCATGACGCCGACATAGGTGATGATGCCTGATATCAGCAGCACGGTCGACCAGCTGACCTTGTCGATTGCTGCCTTCTGGGTCTTCGGTGACAGCAGCGCCAGCGCGACGGCCACGGTCATGGCGACGAGGCCGACGTTGAACTTGAAAACCAGGGCGCCGATGCCGAGCGCCGTCAGGCCGATCAAGGTGGTAATTCTCTCATTGTTCAGGCGCAACGTCGCCGCGGTATCGGCCGCCGTGCCATAGGCATGCTCCCTGATCGGTTTTGCAGGCGTGCCGCCGTGACCTCTGATCGACTCCGATACGCCCTCAGGATGGAGTTCGGGCAAGGGGCCAAGTGATGCGGGATCTTGCTTCATCACCCTTGCGCCGCCGAAAACGAAGAAGACCAGCACCGCGATCGCCAGGTTGAAGAAGAAGCTGGAGAGAAACAGCGACGTGGGCGCGAAAGGCAGGCCGGCCTTCGCAACGATCTGGTTGGTGATACCGCCATAGATGCTGATCGGCGAAAAACCGCCCGCCTGCGCGCCGTGGATCACCATCAGGCCCATCATGACCGGGTGGATGCGGTATTGCACGGCAAAGCTCAACGCGACGGGTGCAAGAATGGCGACCGCGGCAGGCCCAAGGGCACCGAAACCGGTAATGATGGCGGCGACCAGGAACATCACCCAGGGAATCAAGCCGATCCGCCCGCGCACCAGGCGGACGGCACATTCGACGAGCCAGTCGATCGTGCCGTTGATCTGCGCGATGGCGAAGAGGTAGGTGACGGCGACGAGCGTCAGGAACAGATCACTCGGAAAGCCGGCGAAAATATCGCTGGTTTTCATCCCGATGATCATCGAGCCGAGCACGAAGGCGCCGGCAAAGGCGAGCGCACCCATGTTGATCGGCTGGATCGTCGCAATGATGAACATCGCGACCAGCAGGCCTATGGCCAGTAATTCAATACCCATGATTCCCCTCCCTCCGACGCCTCCAGCGCCGTAGTTGCTGTTTTAAGATCGATGCTGGATGTCGGCGCACCCTCCTCCCAGAGGGCGCGGTCGCTTTGGAGCGGTTCAGCTTTTCATGGAAACGCAGCGCCGCTCTAAGTTTTTGTTTTTACGCAATTCCGTACGGAAAACCGCTTCACACTTTTCCTGGAATTGCTCTAGCTCCTTGTGTAAAGATCGGCGTATTGCTGCCGCAGGATGTTTTTCTGAACCTTACCCATGGTGTTGCGCGGCAGGTCGTCGGCGAAGATGATGCGCTTGGGTTGTTTGTAGCGGGCGAGACGGTCCTGGAGGGCGCTGACGATGGTCTTTTCATCGAGGACGGCGCCGGGCTTGCACACGACGACGGCCGTTACGCCTTCTCCGAAATCGGGATGCGGCACCCCAATCACAGCGCTCTCAACCACACCCTCGATCTGGTCGATCTCGCCTTCGACCTCTTTCGGATAGATGTTGTATCCACCCGAAATCACCAGATCCTTGCCGCGGCCGACGATGTGGACATAGCCTTCCCGGTCGATCTTGCCGAGATCGCCGCTGATGAAGAAACCGTCGGCGGTGAATTCGGCCGCGGTCTTTTCCGGCATGCGCCAATAGCCCTTGAAGACGTTCGGCCCCTTGATCTCGATCATGCCCGTTTCTTCAGGCGGCAGCACGAGCCCGGTGGCGGGATCGGTGACGCGCACCGTCACATCAGGCAGCGGAAAACCGACCGTTCCGGCAATCCGTTTGCCCTCATAGGGGTTCGACGTATTCATATTGGTTTCCGTCATGCCGTAGCGCTCGAGAATGGCGTGACCGGTACGGGCCTGGAACTCGGTATGGGTTTCGGCCAGCAGCGGAGCCGAACCGGAAATGAAGAGGCGGATGCTGGCGACCGCTTGCTCGTCGAGGCGCGGGCTTTGCAGGAGGCGCACGTAGAAGGTCGGCACGCCCATCAGCATCGTTGCCTCAGGCATCAGCGACAGGATCTCCTCCGGATCGAACTTCGACAGCAGGAACATCGAGGCGCCGGCGAGCAGCGTGACGTTAGTGGCGACAAACAGCCCATGGGTGTGGAAGATCGGCAAGGCATGGATCAGCCGATCGTCGGCGGTGACGCGCCAATAGTCTCGCAAGGTCAGGGCGTTCGAGAGCAGGTTCCCATGCGTGAGCATCGCCCCCTTGGAGCGTCCGGTCGTTCCCGACGTGTAGAGGATCGCAGCCAGATCATCCGCGGAACGCGAGGCATCGACAAAGTCGGCCGGCTCATCGCGGGCGAGATCCAGCAACGAGCCGCTGCCGTCGGCATCGAGCGTTTCGACGATCGCACCGTGAGGCTTGGCGATTGTCTCCACACCCTCTCTCGCAGCCGACGCGACAACCACCAAACGCGGCTCCGCATCGCCGATAAAATAATCGAGCTCAGCCAGCGTATAGGCGGTGTTGAGCGGCAGGTAGACGGCGCCGGTTCGAAGGCAGGCGAGATAGAGGATCAGTGCCTCGGCACTTTTCTCGACTTGCACCGCCACCCGGTCGCCGGGGCGAATGCCGAGTGTGTCCATCGCGCCGGCAATGCGGCCGGAAAGAGCGAAAGCGTCATCATAGGTCCATGTGCGCGTGCTATCGATCCGGATGAACGGTGCGTCACCGGGCGCAGCCATCCGCATGGCGTCGAAAAGATGGTTGCTCACTTTCGCCCTCCTCCAAGCGTTGAGTTCATTATCTGTGCGAATGGCCGGGAGCCTTGCTGGCCATTGCCGCCGCGGCGGCTTTCGTCGTTCTGGTTGAGCAAGCTCTTGACGGCAGGCGAGGCAATCACTTCGCCGCGCTGCGCCAGGGCCTCGTGGTTGGCCACGATGTCGTCGAGCTTGTAGAGGTAGTTGACCATCAGGCCGTGGGCCTGCTGCATCGCCTTGCTCGAGCGGTCGCCAAGAAAATTCAGTCTTTCCAGTCGAGCGCCGTTGCCGAGATGGAAGCGGGCGACAGGATCGATGGGGCGGCCCTCCGGCGTCCGTTCGGTCAGGAAATAGCGCGCGGCAAGAGGCAGCAACACGCGCTCCACTTCGCTCGCCGTATTCTCGTTGTCAGGCCAGCTCGCGTCGTCCAGCAGCATCAGCGTTTCGCGGGCCGCTTCCGGCAACAACCGGTCGGCGGCCGAGGCACGCGCCTTGGCAAGCCAACGGGCAAAGCCTGGAACGGGCGACAGCGTGACGAAATTCTTGAGGCCGGGCAGGTCTCTGCGCAGGTCTTCCACGACCTGCTTGATCAGGAAGTTGCCGAACGAGATGCCGCGCAAGCCATCCTGGCAGTTGGAGATCGAATAGAAGACAGCCGTCGTCGCCTCGTCGGCATTGATCTGCTCCCTGCCCTCGACCAGCACATCTCCGATCGCGCTGGGCACGGATCGTGTGAGGGCCACCTCGACGAACACGAGCGGCTCGTCGGCCAATCGGGGGTGGAAGAAGGCAAAGCATCGGCGGTCGGCCGGTGCCAAACGACTGCGCAACTCCTCCCAGCCGGCGATTTCGTGCACGGCCTCGTATTTGATGATCTTTTCAAGGATATAGGCCGGCGTCGACCAGTCGATGGGTCGCAGCGTGAGAAAGCCGCGATTGAACCAGGAGCCGAACAGATGCGTGAAGTCGGCGTCAAGCGCGTGATATCCTGCGGATTGGTCTTTGGAAGCAAGCAGTTGCTCACGCATCCGGACAAGCTTGGCGGTGCCGTTCGGCGCGTGATTCAATCGGCGCAGAAGCTCCTGTCGCCGCGGCTCGGCTGCCTGGTGGAGCGCAATGATCGCGGCAGAGCTTTTGTCGGTGCGGTAATTTTCGATCGTCTGGTCGAGCTTGGCCGTGTCGGGGCCGAACTTTTCATGCAGCATATCGAGGAATGCCTGCGCGCCCTCGCTCTCGAGCGCGCCCCAGCGATCGAGTATCTCGGCAGCAAGCGCCATGCCCGAGGCTTCGCCCCGGCTCGACAGCAGCATTTCACAGAGTGTCTGGAGATCGGCCTTGGCTGCGACCTGCGTGGCGCGGGAGCCGGAAAACAGAAGCTGGCGTCCGCGATCCGTGATGCTCTGCAGCATGTCGGTGAAGAAGGAAGCCTCAGACATGCCATTCTCCTCTCTTCTGCTGGCATTTTCTGTTTGGCCGGCTGGGTGCGGGCCGTTTTTGACGGCTGCTTCCCATCGTCGGGTTTCACCGGTAGTATGTAGAATGCCACTCTTCGTACACGAGGTCAATGATCGTGTATACAAGAAATGCTTTTATGTATGAGGGAATTGAAACGAATGTCCGAGAATGTCGGCCGATGGCTTCGCGATGAGATTGAAAATTCAATTCTTTCCAACGAGTTCTCCCCCGGTGAGCGGCTCGACGAAATGGTGCTTGCGACGCGTTTCGGGGTCTCCCGCACGCCGGTGCGCGAGGCGCTGATGCAGCTCGATGCGATCGGCCTCATCGAAATTCGACCGCGCAGAGGCGCAATCGTCATCGATCCGGGGCCGCACCGCGTCTATGAGATGTTCGAGGTGATGGCCGAATTGGAGGGCCTGGCCGGGTCGCTCGCCGCACGACGGCTGGACAAGGCCTCCCGGGAAGCGATCACGGCCACCCACAGCCGCTGCGAGCAATCAGCCTCTGCCGGTGACAGCGATGCCTATTATTACGACAATGAGGAATTCCATAAGGCGATCTATGCGGCCGGCCGAAGCGAATTCCTCGAGGAGCAATGTGTGCAATTGCACCGCCGCCTGCGGCCTTATCGCCGCCTCCAGCTGCGCGTGCGCAACCGCCTGTCGACGTCCTTCTCAGAACATTGCGCCATCGTCGATGCGATCTTTGCCGGAGACGGAGATGAAGCCCGCCGCCTGCTGCGGACCCATGTCGGCATTCAGGGAGAGAGGTTCAGCGATCTGGTCGCAAGCATGGCGGTCAGATGATTGGACAGCGTGAGTGATCTCAGACGGCAGCGAACCCGAGGGGCGTCTGCGATCTCATCGCCCAGCACCTAAGCGAGCGGTCTTTCACGCCGCATAGCGATAAAGCGCGGCACGATTGAAAGGATCGATCTTCAGGTCGGCAATGGCCCGACGCGCCTCGCCACGCCAGTCGCTGGCGGCCTCGCAATCCGCATCGATCAACATCGTCGTCCGCGTGCCCCTGTCATATGGTTTCCATTCGGGCAGGCGCTCATTGTTCGGGTTGCCCGTCCGCGCAAAATTCACGAAGGCCGACATCATGTTCATCGAGGTTTCCATCGCATCAACACCCGCTCCGGTCATGGCTCCGGCTTCGTTCACCGTGCCGAAGGCGAATGGAATATCGACCGCATGCGGCGAGCCGAGCACGCCGTTCTGCCACGGAATGGTCCAGGTGAAATTATACATATAAACAGGTGCCTGGCCTGATGCGCCCGACTTGATTTCCGCTGCCTCCGTGAGCGGGCGACGGAACTGCACATCCGATGCGACCGCGACCAGGATGTCCGAAGGCGTCATCTCAGGGGCGTCCTTGCGGTAGGCCGCCATGATGCTATCGATTTTGGCATCATCGACCGAGAAGACAGAGCGCATCCGCGCACGCATTTGCGCCTCAGTAAGGTTGAAATTCCGCATGTCGCTCTGAAAGAACAGGCTGGCCTCGGTCTTGGTACTGCCCATCATCAACGGCACATTGATGTGCATCGCTAATCCGGGCGGGGTCATCGGCTGTGCGATGATGTGCTTTCCGTCGATCACGGGCCGCGCCCCTTCCAGACCCGAGGCGACGACCGCGCGGGACCGCGCGTCAAGAACGGTCTGAAACGGAATCTGCTGCATGGCAGCAAGATTTTTCGGATCGACACCAAGTTCCTTGATGAGCGCGTTGACATAGGGTTCCATCGCCGAAGCCGGATCGACATTGAGCCCAGCCGCCCCGCTCATGCTGATGGCGCGATGAAAGAGGCCCTGCGCCTTTGGCATGGCCAGCAGGGTCATGATCTTCGATCCGCCACCGGACTGGCCGAAAACCGTCACGCTGCCGGGGTCGCCGCCGAAGGCCTCGACATTGTCGCGCACCCATTCCAGGGCGGCAATGATATCGAGGTTGCCGGCGTTAGCGGCATCGCCGAACGCCTCGGGATCGAGATGCGAAAGATAGGTATAGCCGAATGCATTGAGACGATGGTTGATCGTCACAACGACCACGTCGCCGTAGCGAGCGAGATTGCTGCCATCGAGACCAGCACTGCCGCCGCCGCCATTGATATAGCCGCCGCCATGGATATAGAGCATCACCGGGCGCTTGGCCTTGGCATTCAGGTCAGGCGTGAAGACGTTGAGGACGCAGCAGTCTTCGCCGAGCGGCTCTTGCTGATTATACCATTCGAAGATCGCCCCATCCATTCCGGTATTGATCTGCGGACAGAGCGAGCCGTAACGCGTGGCGTCTCGCTCCCCGCTCCAATGAGGTACGGGCTGCGGCGCCTTGAAACGATTGGCTCCGGCCGTCGTATCGGCATAGGGGATACCCTTGAAGCTCACCGCCCCCTTTGCTGCTGCGCCTCGCAGGATACCATTCGTGATCTTCACCGTGATCGGGTCTGCCGCGATTGCCATGGTTCCTCGCAAAAAGATGGGTGCGGCGAGGCCGAGCATAGCAATTGAAAGGAACTGGCGTCTGTTCTGGCGGCCGGTTTTCATGCGTCTCTCCATCGGTGGTTAGCATCTTGCTGGCCACTGAAACCAATCGGCAGGCACGTCTGGCATCATGAGTAACTTGGCTTGCTTCCATCGAAAAGATGGTGAAATGATCTAGGCCCTATTAGGAATTCTAATGCATGGCCAATAGAAGCTATAATGATCTTGCCGTGTTCGTCGCAGTCGCGCGTGAGGGAAGTTTTACTAAGGCGGCGGCAAAGCTCGGCGTTTCCCAATCGGCACTCAGCCAGACGATCAAAAATCTCGAGGAGCGCCTGGGATTGCGGCTGCTGGCGCGAACATCGCGCAATCTCTCCGCCACCGATGTGGGAGAGCGGCTTCTGACGTCACTCGGATCCCATTTCGAGGAAATCGACGCGGAACTGGAAGCGCTGACCCAACTAAGAGAGCGGCCGGCGGGCAGGATCGCGATTACGACAAGCCAACATGCGGCCGATACGGTCCTTTGGCCAGTGCTGCAGAAGTTTCTCCTCGACTACCCCGATATCAACATCGAGGTGATTGTCGACTCGGTGATGGTTGACCTGGTTGCTGAACGGTTTGACGCGGGCGTGCGACTTGGAGAGCAGGTCGAAAAGGACATGATAGCCATGCGGATCGGCCCGGATCTCCGCATGGCAGTGGTCGGCTCTCCCGCATATTTCGCGCGATACGGAGAACCGCAACACCCGGATGACCTCACACGACACAAGTGCATCAACATTCGCATGCCGACCTCCAAGGCGATCAACGCCTGGGAATTCGAGAAAGATGGCAAGGCGGTGAAAGTGCGGGTTGATGGTCAGGTCGTGTTCAACAGCGGCTCGCTGCGAATGAATGCCGCCCTTGCCGGTATCGGCTTGTCTTACATGCTTGAAGATCACGTGCAGACTTACCTGGACGACGGACGACTAATCCGAGTCTTAACGGACTGGTGTCCACCATTCCCCGGATACCATCTCTATTACCCAAGTCGCAAACAGCACTCTGCGGCGTTTGCGCTGTTATTGGATGCATTGCGGTATCGGACATGAAGCGCCTGCACGGAGTGCGTGCCGGGCAATTCCTGGCTATGCGTCGCCCTTTGGCGGAGTTGCTACAGTCAAAAAAGGTAGAGCGACGGATTCTTGTTGATTCATGCCGGGAGCAAGAGCGAGCATCAGCGATGCGCGCGGGTCTCCATCAGGAAAAATTCTCCAGCACGGCCAGGAATGTGTGCCGGTCGCCCTGCCCTTCGGTCAGGCGCACGCGACCCTCGATGTCGGCGAGGTGGTGGTCCATCAGCTGTTGCGCCTTGGCGAGGTCTTTCGCCTTCAAGGCGGCAACGATCATGCGATGATGGTCCGCGCCGCAGTCGTCCTTGCGGTCCTCTTCGTACAAGGACATGACGAGGGAAAGCCGGGCGACGATCTTGGCGAGCACTTCCGTCAGCACGGGGTTGCCGGCGATTTCGGCAAGCACGATGTGGAACTTGCCGGACAGAACCGTCTTCGACTTTTCGTCGCCGTGGTGGTGGATGTGCTCTTCTTCATCCGTCAGCTTCTGCAGCGCATCCAGCTGCTCGGGCGTGACGCGGTCGATCACCAGTTCGAGCAGCAGGCCCTCGATCTTCCGCCGCGCCTCGAAAAGGCTCCTGGCCTGCTCGACGCTCGGCTCGGCAACGAAAGTGCCGCGGTTTCTCTTCCGCTCCAGCAGGTGGTCGCTTTCAAGCACGCCGAGCGCCCCACGCACCACTGTTCGGCTGACACCGAAATGCTCGGCGATCGCTTCCTCCAGGATTTTGGTGCCGGGCTTGAGCGCACCCTCGCCGATGGCGGCGGCAAGCGTGGAGCGGATGCGTTCCGAAACATCGTCATTGGTATCGGTGCTTTCTACCGGCCCATTGGCCGCTGTCATCACTTTGGCACTCTGACGGCGCATCTTCCTCATTGCAGTCTCCAAATTGCCTCTGGCGGCCCGGCGTGGATTCGATCGATCACCAGATATCCAAGCACGATAATTATTTCCATAAGAATATTTTTGCGTAAATAATTCCGGCGCCAGCATTTCGACAGGCGGCGCCGATGGAAAAGGCCGGCACCGCCTCGGGACTCAAGCCGCTTTCTGCTTCTTTTCCGGCACCGACAGGGCAATGCCCTTTTCGGCGCAAACCGTCTCGACATGACGCGCCGATTGCCGGATGAAAGCGATTGCCTCGTCGAAACCGTAGGATTGCACCTCATAGGTCGGATAGCCGTAGCGGCTGCTCTCATAGGCCTCCCAGTCGAGAACAGCCCCGGAGGCGACCCGTTTCTCATAGGCATCCACCATCGCCATATAGGCCGCAAGCTCATCCGCCGTCAGGTCGGGGTGGCCGGCGCGCCAGATAGGATCGTCGATCTCGATGCACTGGCGCGGATTGGGCTTGCGCGGCTTGTCGGCGACAGACTGGGCAACTTCCAGCGACAGGTTCAGCGTCGGGTTGGCGTCAGCAAGAATGGGGAGGATCGTGGCGAAATCGACGATGCCGCCGCCAACGGGTCTGGTCTGGAAATCGAGACCACCTGGAGCGCGCCCGACATAGGCATCCTTGATATGGGTCTGGCGGATATGGGGAGCCAGGCGCCTGGCGGCGAAGACCGGATGCTCGCCCCGCTGCAGTCCGTTGGCCGTGTCGAAGACGACGCCGACGCAATCGGCGCCGACCTTCTCGATCAATCGCAGGATCTCGAAGGAGGTGATCTCGTCGTGGGTTTCGATGTTCATGTGCGCGCCATTGGCGCGCGCGACGGGCGCCAGCTTGCGGAGGACCTTTTCGATCCCGAGCAGCTGCTCTTCCCAGGTCACATCGGTGCGGAAGCGGTCATTGGCCAGCCGGCCGCGATATTCGCTCTTGAAATTGCCCGGAGCAACCCAGAGCTCATGGCAGCCGATCGCGGCACTTGCTTCGATCATCCGCGTGAAACCGGCAATGATATCGCCGCCGCCGGCTGCCCGCAGCGCCGGTTCCTCGGCGCTGCAATAGGGATTGATCTTGCCGATGCCGCTTTCGAGATAGAGGCCAAGGTCGTCAGCCTTCGCCCTGATCTCGCGCAGCAGGCCGCTGTCGAGGTCGGGGCTCATGTCCAGCGCCGTACTGAAGAAAATGCCTGCGAGCCCAAGTTCCTTGACGTGATCAAGGCTTGCCAGAGGCCCCCGCTTCTTTGCCTCGGGCAGCTTTATGCTGTCGATTCCCAATTTCATGTCATGCTCCTCTGCTGTTTCCTGATGGGGCGCGCTGCACTGGCGACCCCTTCGTTGTTGATCTCAATTCAGGTCGATCGATCGGCGATCACGTCCGTCCGGGAGCGCGAGGCTTCTCTGCTGTCCGGCCTTTCGGAACGAGACTCTTTTCGAGATAATGCTGGCCTAGGGATGCGACGCTCGTGATGGCGAGGTACCAGATCGAGGCGACGAACAGCAGTTCGATGACGAGGAAGTTCCGGGCGTAGATCGCCTGGGCCTGCGTCAGCAGATCCTGCATGCCGATGACCGAGACGATGGCGCTGGCCTTCAGCATGCCGATGGCCTGGTTCCCCGTCGGCGGCACGATGATACGCGTAGCCTGGGGCATGATGACGGTCAGAAACGTCTGTGTCTTTTTCAGCCCGAGCGCGGTGGCCGCTTCGCGCTGGCCGCGATCGACCGCAATCAGGCCACCGCGGATGATCTCCGACATGTTCGCGGCTTCATGCAGCCCGAGTGCGAGGAAGCCGGCCAGGGCCGGCGTCACCAGATCGTTGATCGAAATGGTGAAGCTTCCCATCCCGACCTGCGGGATGAAGAGGGCGATATTGAACCAGAAGAAGATCTGGACAATCAGCGGCACGCCGCGAAACCACCAGACGAAGCCGGCGGCGATCACCTTGAGAACCAGGTTCTGGCTCGTCGCCATCAGCGCCAGCAGGCATCCGAGCACGATGCCGAACACCATGGCGCCTGCCGTCAGTTCAAGCGTCAGCAGCACGCCGCGCAGGATCGAAGGATCCACCAGGTAGCGGGGGATCTCGGACCACTGGATGCTCTGGCTCTGCCCGACGACGAGCGCGAAGAAGGCCAGCGCTGAAATTGCGATGGCACCGGTTGCGATCTGGCCCCAACGCATCGGTCTTCCGACCGATGGCGCAAGGGAGAGCGATATGGGTGACGCTTGAAACAGGGCCATCGGCGTCAATCCGCAGGCATGCTGGCGGCATCGTTGACCTTGACGGTCTTCACGGCCAGCGGTCCGAGGCTCCACTTCTTCATAATGGTCTCGTAGGCGCCGGAGTCCACCATCTGCTGCAAGGCGGCAACGACGCTGTCGCGCAGCTGCGGATTGTCCTTGGCCGTCAGCATGCCGAGATAACCGACGGCAAGGCGGATATCCGGCAGCGCCTGCAGCCCCTTGCCATTTCCGGTCTGGTGTTCGGTCGTGTAGACGCTGGTGGCGTAACCGTTGACCGTGGCGTCAGCCCTCCCGGTGCGGACGGCCTGCAGCACATCCGGCATTTTCGGGATCGACATGATGTTGACTGGGGTCGCGCATCTGGCCGATGCCGCCTCGACCATCCTCGCCTGGAAAGTACCGACGGGAACGGCGACCTTCTTGCCGCACAGATCCTCCATGCCCTTGATGGCGAGAGGATTGTCCTTGATCGTCATGATCGTCGTCGCGTCATACATATAGTCGATGACGTCGACCTGCTTTTCCAACTCCGGATCGTCGTTGATGCCCGAGATCGAGATGTCGAAGCGCTTCGCCAATATGGAGGGCACGATTGCGGCACCCGCACCGACATCGGTCATCTCAACATCGACACCCAGGATGACGCCGAGTGCGGCAGCGATATCGGCATCGATGCCGATCAGCTTGCCGTCTTCGCCATGAAAGCTGATCGGCGGCGTCAGGTCGGTCGCGACCTTCAGCACACCCGATGACTTGATGGAAGGCGGCAGCCTGTCGGCCAATTTTTGCGTGAGGACGACACCGGGGAGCTTGGCGACATCGGCATCGGCCGTCATCTTCTCGGCGGCACCTCCGGCAGCGTAAGCAGAGGCCGCGATCAAAGTGACCATCGCTCCGGCAACTCCGGCCTTCAAGATTTTCTGGATGCGCATCATGTGATCCCCTGTCATTTTTGTATCGGTGAATTCTCGGGATCATCCATGCAATCGCCGTGCCACTTGCAGTTCTTGATCAATAATTATCTGATATCACTAGGATTTTTGTTGATAACGATATTTCGGATAGATTTTCGCAATAGAATTCGCATAAAGTTTCGAACGTATAATGCACAATTTTTACGCTCCCTGGCGCTGCCGCATCATTTCTGACCGTCTCATTCGCCCCCAAGACCCAAAAACACCGATTC
Source organism: Rhizobium acaciae (assembly GCF_025941625.1). Lineage (NCBI taxonomy): Bacteria > Pseudomonadati > Pseudomonadota > Alphaproteobacteria > Hyphomicrobiales > Rhizobiaceae > Rhizobium > Rhizobium acaciae. Next base: position 206,496 of record NZ_JAPCZO010000005.1, on the reverse strand, counting down.
AGAGGCCAAAACCCACACTTTTCGGCGCTTGATCGCCCGTTCGGAGGCCGTGGCTACTTCTATCTGATGCCCATTTAATATACGGCACTGGCGAAAATTTATACAAAAAGCAAATTCGAATTTTAAATCGAATGATTATTATTACAAACTTTCGAAACTTTATAAGTCAAAAATATCGATTTATTTTCATAGACTTGGCAACGTCGTCAACGACAGACGGCAAAACTGGCACGCCGCTTGCAATTCGTTTCTCATGAACAAGCTCGACGCAAAATTTCTCGCCGGACCGCATCTCCGTCTTGTGCCGGAGACAGCGCTGCAATCCGTGACCTCGACCCAGAACCAGGGAGGCCCTATGCCAGGCATACCGAATATGGCTGAACGCAAACGGCTCAGCGTTCAGGGCCTCACCCACAGCTATGGTGGCCAGAATGCCATCAGCGACGTGGCCTTCGATATCGAGGCCGGCGAGATCGTTGCCCTGCTCGGGCCGAGCGGCTGCGGCAAGTCGACCGTGCTGCGCGCCATCGCCGGGCTGATCCAGCCGAAGAACGGCAGGATTGAGCTGGGAGATCAGGACCTCGCCAATGTCTCGGCCCGCTCGCGCGGCGTCGGCATGGTCTTCCAGAACTATGCTTTGTTTCCGCATCTGACGGTCGCAGAAAACATCGCCTATCCGCTCGCCTGCCAGAAGCTTCCCCGCACCGAGCGCAAGGCGCGCGTCGAGGAGATGCTGTCTCTCGTCAGGCTCAAGGATTATGGCAACCGCCTGCCGCGGGAACTCTCCGGCGGCCAGCAGCAGCGCGTCGCCGTCGCCCGCGCCATCGCCGGACGCCCCTCCCTTCTGCTTCTCGACGAACCCTTCGGCGCGCTCGACCGCGCCCTGCGTTTCGATCTGCAGGTCGAGCTGCTGCACCTGCAGAAGACGCTCGGCATCACGACGCTGATCGTCACGCATGATCAGGAGGAGGCCCAGAGCCTCGCAAACCGCCTGGTGCTGATGAACAAGGGCAATGTCGAGCAGATCGACACGCCGATGACCGTCTACGATCGCCCGAAGACGCTTTTCGTCAACACCTTCATCGGCCAGGCCAACCTGCTCAACGGAACGGTGCTGCGGCTCGATGCCGAGAGCACCCTGATCGGCCTTGCCAATGGCCGGACCCTGCTCCTGCCGCGCCGGTTGAATTTCACCCTCGGCTCGAAGGTGACGATCACCTTCCGGCCGGAAGAGGTTCGCCTGTCGACGCAGCGGGGCGGGAGCACCCTGCCCGTTCGCATGACCGTGTCCGTGCCGCTCGGCCCCTCCCTCGTCCATGACCTTGTTCTGGAAGACGGCACAGGCCTGCGCGCCTCCGAGGTCAGAGGCCCCACCACATTCATTCCCGAACCGGGAACGCCGCTATTTGCCGAGATCGACACCGCAAGGTGTCACGCCTTTCCGGCCGAACCGGAAATCATGAGTGAAGAAACAATTCAACAGAGGTGAACGTGATGAAGGACTTTCAGATTACCCGTCGTGGGTTCGGTTTCCTGGCGGCCGGTGTTGCCGCATCGGCCATGCTTCCGCATTCCGCCCGCGCTGCCGGCGGCGGAGCCGTTGCCGCCACTTTCCCGGGCAGTTGGGAGGATGCCTACCGCACAGTGCTGACGCCGATGGTCAAGGATGCAGGCTATGACCTGACCATTGCCCCGGCGATGGCGCAGGACCAGCTTGCCAAGATCATGGCGAGCCCCGGCAACCCGCCCTATGACACGCTGCTGATGTCGCCCGGCCAGATGGCCGTCGCCATCGAGAAGGATCTCATCCAGAAGATCGATCCGAGCAAGCTCAAGAACTGGGGCATGCTCGATCCGTCCTTCCAGGGCGAATACGGCCCGACCGTGACCATCGAAGTCAACGGCATCGCCTACAATCCCGATCTCGTTCCGAAGCCGAAGGGATATCGCGATCTCTTCGAAAACCCGGCCTATAGCGGCAAGGTTTCCTGGACCGGCTTTGCCTCGAACACCGCCGTCATGGCCTATACCGAGATCGCCAAGATCTTCGGTTCCGGCCCCAACGACATGGACGCCGTCTTCAAGCTGTTCAAGGATCATCCGGAGCATCTGAAGGGCGTGGTCGACAGCACCAACCACCAGATGACGCTGTTTCAGCAGGGTGAAATCGCCGTCTTCATGTGCTCGACCGGCAACGTCGCCCGCCTGAAGAGCCTCGGCCTCAACGCCGAGTTCGTCCAACCCGAAACCGGCTCGCCGGCAGCCCCCGTCAATATCCACCTGACCAAGGGCACGGCCAATCTCGATGCGGCCTATGCCTATATGGATGCCGCGATCTCCAAGGCCGCCCAGGACCTGCTCAAGGAGCCGCCGACCGAGATGTTCCCGACCAACAAGGACGTGGCGCTGACGCCGGGCATCGAAGCCTATGTCACCCGCGACCAGATCAAGACCATGGTCTATCCGGACTGGGTCGCGATCAACAAGAACCGCGACGGCTGGATCCGCCAGTTCGACGCGCTCGTTGCCGGTTGAGGTGATGTGATGAAGGCGAGCGGCTTCCCATACGTCCTACCGATGCTGTTGCTTGCCGTGGCGTTCTTCGCAACGCCGCTCGCCGTCCTCGTCGGTTTCAGCTTCGCCGGCCCCGGCGGAGCGACCCTCGAACATTATGTCCGCTTCTTCGGCGACGCATTCAATTTCCGCGTCCTCGTCAATACCGCAAGGCTCGGGCTCGAAACCGTCATCGGCACGACCTTGCTCGGCGTGCCGATCGCGCTTCTCTACTGGCATGGTGGCCGAAACCTGCGGCAGGTGCTGATCTTCCTGACGCTCATTCCGATGCTGACCAGCAATGTCGTGCGCACCTTCGCCTGGATCGTCATCCTCGGGCGCCAGGGGCCGATCAGCGAAGCGCTGGTCGCGCTCGGCCTGACGGGAATGCCGACCAGTCTGCTGTTTACCGAACTCGGCCTGGTCATGGCCATGTGCCAGATCGACCTGCCGCTGATCATCCTGCCGCTGATTGCCATCCTGTCGCGCACGCCGGTGCAACTGACGGAAGCGGCTCAGGTTTCCGGCGCCGGCCCCTGGCGCATCTTTGTCACCGTGCTTCTGCCGCTGATGCTGCCGGGCCTGCTGGCGGGCTGGATCCTGGTCTTTGCCAGCACCAGCAGCTCCTTCGTCACCCAGGCCGTCATCGGCGGCGCGCGCAACGTCTATGTGCCGCAGCTGATCTACCGCGAAGTCGGCACGCTGTTCGACTGGCCGCTGGCCTCGGCCATCGCCGTCGTCCTGCTGCTGTCCACCGGCTGCCTGCTGGTCGCCCTTACCATGATATCCCGTCACAGGAGGTTGGTCGGTCATGCGTGATCGTCGCGAAAATCCCATTCCCGTCATGCTCTACAAGGCATTCGTCTACGGTTTCGGCGGGCTCTGCGTCATCTATCTCGTGGCACCCATCGTGATTGCGCTGACGATGTCGTTTACCTCGGGGCAGACATTGAAATATCCGCCGCAGGGCTTTTCGCTCAGGTGGTATGCGGCGCTGCTCGATCCGGTGCGCTCGGCGACCGAACATATCGCCGCCTGGAACTCGCTGAAGATCGCCGGCCTTGCCGTCCTCGGATCGCTGATCTTTGCGGTTCCGGCAACCATCGGCATGACGCGCATGAAGCGCAGCACGGTCGGCACGATCGAGCCGCTGCTGCTCGCCCCGCTCGTCCTGCCGAGCCTGGTCTACGGCCTTGCCGCCCTGATCGTCGCCAATTTCATCGGCTTCAAGCCGTCGCTCTGGCTGACCGTATCAGGCCATGTCGTGGTCTTCGGGCCGCTGATGTACCGCGCCGCCTCCGTCGTCGCCCAGGGCCTCAATCCCTCGCTTGCCGAGGCATCGACGACGATGGGCGCGAGCTGGTTCATGACGCTGCGGCGCGTCACCCTGCCGCTGCTGATGCCCGGCATCCTGGCCGGCGCATTCCTCGTCTTCATCCAGTCGCTCGATAATGTGTCGGTATCGCTTTTCCTCGCCGACGCCCGAACGACCGTCTTGCCGCTGCGCATGTTCGCGCTGATCGAGGAATCGCTCGATGTGCGCGTCGCCGCAATCTCCGGAATTCTGATCGCCGTGACGCTGGTGGGACTGCTGGTTGCCCGGCGCGTGCTCGCGCCGCCGCGGCAGGCCTGAACGATCCGTCATTGACCTATGCTTGAATTAGAAGGAACAAACTCATGAACATGCGCGCGACAAACGCAGGCGGCTACCGGATGGGATCGCTGCTGGCCGGTTTCCAGCCGGATTTCGATTTCTCCGCGCCGCTGCCGCTTCCTGTCGAAGAGTTCGAGGATCGCCTTCGCAGAATTCGCCGTCAGGCGGTCGAAGCCGGTCATGACGCACTGGTCGTTCACGCCGGCAGCGTCGGCTGGTTCCACGCTTCGAATGCCTATCTGCGTTACATCTGCGACTGGATGCGCGAAGGCGTGCTGATCATTCCGACCGATGCCGACAAGGCGATGGTGCTTCTCTCCTTCTTCACACAATCCGTCCTGCTCCCGCCGGGCGGCGAGCCTGTGCTCATCGACGAAATCTGGCAGATCGGCCCGATCGGCCGCGAATATGCCGACCGTCCCGGCGATTCCGTCCTCAAGACCGCCGAGAAATGCGCCGAGGTTCTCGCCAGTCTCGGCCTCGCCAAGGCCCAGATCGGCAGGATCGGCGACCGCACGTCGCTGAGCTTCTGGTCGGCGCTCGACGAGTTGATGCCGAAGAGCAAGTTCGTGGCTGACAACGCCATCCTCGACCGCATGCAGAAGCTCCGCTCACCGCGCGAGATCGAGATGTTCCGCGCCGCCGCCCAGCTGATCGGCATCGGCACGCAGGCCGCCTATCATGTGGCGAAGTCAGGCGTCACCGACCATGAAATCCTTGCCGCCTTCACCTATGCGCAGATGACGCTCGGCGGCGAAACCGGCGACGGCTACCAGATCGGCATCAACGAATTCGGCACCCATTGCGGCAAACCCTATGGCCACATCGTCCGGCCCGGCGACCTCATCAACCTCTATATCTCCAACGTCACCTATCGCGGCTATACCGCCCAGACCGCCCGCATGATCGCGGTCGGCGATATCAGCAGCCATCAGGAGGATGTGCTTGCCGCCTGCACCGAAGGCGTCAAGCGGGCCGAAAAGCTGATCAGGCCCGGCGCATTGATGCGCGACGTCAACAATGCCGCCTTCGAGCCGATGATCGAGCGCGGCATGCTGACCTCAGCCGAGGCGCGCACCATGCCCTACAACTGGTCGCCGATGGAAGATGGCGGAGCACGCCTGATCCCCCATCAGTATGTGAAGGACATCGACTGGGAGGCGCAGGGCCGCAAGCTCATGCATGTCTACCCGGCAACGCACGGACCGCACAATCCGAACCTCGGCCATTCGGTCGGCATGGCCGGCGGCCAGAACAGCTTCAACATCTCCTCGCATAACTACGACAGGATGGAGGAGGGCATGGTCTTCGTGCTGCACACGCAGTGGCTGGAACCGCTGTCGGCCGGCTGCAATATCGGCGACATGTATGTCGTGACCAAGGACGGTTTCGAGAACCTCAGCCGTCATACCCCGCTTGAAACCCACCGCGTCGCTGCCGAGGCCTGACATGAGCAATCATAAACAACACACCCATTTCGATTTCGCCAAGCTGACCGAGCGCGAGCGTTACAAGATCCTCATCGGCACGGTCATTCCCCGCCCGATCGCGCTGGTGACGACGGTGAGCAAGGAAGGCCTGCCGAATGCCGGCCCGTTCAGCTTCTTCAACGTCCTCACCCACGACCCGGCAATCGTTGCCATCGGCGTCGAGAATTATGCCGACATGCGCTTCAAGGATACCGCCCGCAACATCCGCGAAACCGGCGAGTTCACGGTCCATATCTGCGATGACGCGCTTGTCGACCAGATGGAAGTCTGCGCCATCAAGTTCGGCCCTGAGGTCGACGAACTCTCCGAAGCCGGACTGGCAACGGCACCGGGACAGATGGTCAGAAGCCCCCGCATCCTCGCAGCCCCCGCAGCACTCGAATGCCGCCGCCACACGACCTTGCAGGTCGGCCCGGCGCGCGAAATCATCCTCGGCGAAGTCCTCGGCGTCTATGTCAGAAGCGATGCAGTCAATCCGACGAACCTGCATATCGACCAGCAACTGATGGACGCCGTCGGCAGGATGGGCGGCCATACCTACACAAGGACGCGCGACCAGTTCGACGTCAAGACGCAGACCAAGGAGGAGTGGCGTTCGCGAAAGAGCGTTTCAGAGCCGGTCAGCGCATAGCCGGGCTTGGGCTCCGGCCGATCACGCGCCGTGGCCCTAATTCAAAAACCGATAAAGCCAATCGCGCGTCTCCTCCGGCAACGGAGCCGGCGATTCGTCTTCGGGGGCGTGGGCCTGCCAGATGATTTCGACCTCGGCGGCGCGCTCCTCGCCGGTATCGATCAAGATGAGGAAGCCGATGGAGCGCACGCCGATCTTGTCGATGGTGGCGGTGAAGGTTGCCGGCTCGTCGTAGTGCAGCGGGCGGTGGAGAAAGCAGGAAACCTTGCTGGGGCTATAGACGGGTTCGTCATCGACATCGGGCCGTGAGGACCAGAAGCTCACAAGGACGGACTCGGCATAGGAAATATAGGAGGCCAGAAACATCCGGCCGGTCATATCGACATCGCGAAACGGCACGCGTATTTCCGCCACATCAGGACGTTTCGACTGACTCATCAACAGATCTGCCTTACAGAGTTCCCATGGCAACATTACTTCATAATTGCTTATACAGGAACCGGCTTAAGGATAAATTACGCAATAGTTCAAAGTGTTACAGTCTCCTCCACCGCCGAAAAGATGCGGCGCCGTTGCAATGGACCTAATCGACGGAAACGGTGCAAACGAGACAGTTGCGATGGGCGAACGGTCGGAAGGCGCGGCAAGAGCGCTTGTTGAAATCGTCAGGCGATGCCCCATCTGCTGTGGCACATGACATAAGCGACCGATAGAGTGTCTTCATGAGCACCCGTCTTTATGAACACCCGATCTTCCTGGAACATGTGACGCCCGACGGCCATCCGGAGCGATCGGACAGGATACGCGCCATCAATGTCGCGCTGGAACATCCGAATTTCGAGCGGCTGGAGCGCCGGCAGGCGCCGCAGGCGAATGAGGATGCGGTGCTGCTGGCCCATCCGGAGGAACATCTCATCGCCGTGATGCGGGAGATCCCCGAGGAAGAGGGTGAGATCAACCAGATCGAAGCCGATACCTATGCCAGCAGCAAGAGCCTGCAGGCCGCACTGACCGGCATTGGCGGGGCGATGGCGGCGGTGGACGATGTCTTTACCGGCCGGGCCGACAATGTCTTCGTCGCCGCCCGCCCGCCGGGGCACCATGCCGAGAAGATGACGGCGATGGGCTTCTGCTTCTTCAACAATGCGGCGATCGCCGCCCGGCATGCGCAGAAGACGCATGGCGCCGAGCGCATCGCCATCGTCGACTGGGACGTGCACCACGGCAACGGCACGCAGGATATCTTCTGGGACGATGCCTCGGTGCTGTTCTGCTCGACGCATCAGATGCCGCTCTATCCCGGCACCGGAGCCAAGGACGAGAAGGGCAAGCACAACACCATCGTCAATGCGCCGCTGTCGCCGAATGTCGGCAGCGACCATTTTCGCGAGGCGTTCAAATCGCGCGTCCTGCCCGCCCTTGACGATTTCCGGCCGGATCTCATCATCATCTCCGCCGGCTTCGACGCGCATCACCGTGATCCCTTGGCGCAGATCAATCTGACCGGCGAGGATTTCGACTGGGCGACCGGGCGCGTGCTGGAACTCGCGGACCGGCACGCGAAGAACCGGGTCGTCAGCCTGCTTGAAGGCGGTTATGATCTCGAGGGACTCGCCGAATCGGCAGGCATGCATATTCTGAGAATGATGAAGGGGTGAGAATGACTGACAGCGCCAAGCCGGAGGTGTCCGGCCTTTCCTTCGAAAAGGCGGTCGCCGAACTCGAAAGCATCGTCGCCCGGCTGGAACGCGGCGATGTGGCACTGGATGAATCGATCGAGATCTATGAGCGCGGCGAAGCGCTGAAGAAACATTGCGAGACGCTGCTTTCGGCCGCCGAAAACCGCATCGAGAAGATCCGGCTCGACCGCGCCGGCAAGCCGCAGGGCGTCGAGCCGCTCGACGGCGCCTGAGGCAGCAAACTCCCTTTTGAAGATGCTTGGCCATCGGCTTCGGACCGATCTATGATCCCTTTGCAAAACAGTGAAGGGACAGCGGAATGACGGACAGGTTGAAGGGCAAGGTTGCCATTATCTCGGGCGGCGCGACCGGCATGGGCGGCGCTGCGTCGAAGCTTTTTGCGGCGGAAGGCGCGCGTGTTGCGATCATCGACCGCAATGGCGATGCAGCCGCAGAGACCGTCAAGCAAATCCGTGATGCCGGCGGCGAGGCCGATTGCTGGACGGCCGATGTCTCGGACGAAGCAGCCGTCAATGCCGCCGTCGCCGGGGTGGAGGCGCGCTACGGCGCAGTGACCGTGCTCTTCAATCACGCCGGCACGATCGTCATCAAACCTTTTCTCGAAACAACCGTTGAGGAATGGGACTGGCTGCACGCCGTCAACGTGCGCTCGATGTTCCTGATGACCAAGGCCGTGCTGCCGAAGATGATTGAAAGCGGCGGCGGGTCGATCGTCTGCACCTCGTCGATCTCGGCGGTTGCCGCCACGCCGATGGAAGTGCTTTACGACACGACGAAAGGGGCGGTGCATATGTTTGCCCGCGCCATCGCGGTCGAATTCCGCGACCGCAACATCCGCTGCAACGCCGTCTGCCCCGGCTTCATTCGCACGCCGCACGGCCTGCGCGAGGTGGCCGACCTGCAGGCTCTCGGCGTCGACGTTTCGGATGCCGCCATTACCGCCCAGCAGGGGCGGATCGGCGAGCCGGAGGATGTTGCGCGGGCCGCCCTCTATCTCGCCAGCGACGAGTCGAGCTTCGTCAATGGCGCCCATCTCTTCGTCGACAATGGCTTCACCGCAATCTGAGTCATTCGCGCGGCGGGCTTTCAGTGCTGGAGCGTCCTTTACGCGCGTCCGATTGGACGCGCGGCGCGCTTTAAAGTCTTGGAGCGTCTTGGCGCATCCGATTGGACGCGCGGCGCTCCAGGCGCTATCTGTGGGCGATGACGCGCGGCCCTGTAGCGATCGGAGATCCCCATGTCCTTCTTTCCCGGTAAAGATCCCCTGCCCGGCGATGCCTTCGCCTGCGATGCGATCGAGAACCTGATCATCCCGCGCACCAGCGATATCGGCGGTTTTCAGGTGCGCCGCGCGCTGCCCAGCCGGCAGCGGCGGCTTGTCGGGCCATTCATCTTCTTCGACCGCATGGGTCCGGCGATCCTGAAGCCCGACGAGGCGCTCGACGTCAAGCCGCATCCGCATATCGGGCTGTCGACCGTCACTTATCTGTTCGACGGCGAGATCCGCCATCGCGACAGCCTCGGCACCGAAAAGGTCATCCGTCCCGGCGATATCAACCTGATGACGGCGGGCCGCGGCATCGTGCATTCCGAGCGCACACCCGACAATCTGCGCGGCCATCCGCTGCTGATGTCCGGGCTGCAGACCTGGCTGGCGCTGCCCGACGACAAGGAGGAGATCGATCCCGCCTTCGCCCATACGGAAAAATCCGCCATGCCGCTGATCGAGACGGCAGGTGTGCGCGGGCGTGTGGTCATCGGCTCGTTCGAAGGCATGACATCGCCGGTCGGCGTTTTCTCCGACACGCTCTATGTCGATCTCGACCTGCAGCCGGGCGCCAAATTTCCCTTCGGCGCGGGCCATGAAGAGCGCGCCGTCTATGTGCTGTCGGGCGAGGTCGTCATATCAGGCGACCGCTTCGCCGCCGACCAGCTGCTGGTCTTCCGGCCGGGCGACGCGATCACGCTGGAAGCCGGCCGCGACGGCTGTCACCTGATGCTCTTCGGGGGCGCGGCGCTCAATTCGAAACGTTATATCTGGTGGAATTTCGTCTCCTCCTCGAAGGAGCGGATCGAACAGGCCAAGGAGGAATGGCGCACCGGCCGCTTCGATATCGTTCCCGGTGACGAAGAGGAATTCGTGCCTTTGCCGGAAGGCTAAATGGATCCAGATGATCCGAATCCTCCGGATCGGGATCGAGAAATAGAGCTGGATCTCCGCCGAAAACCGCTCACACTTTTCGGCATCATGTTTTAATAGTGGGAGCATGATGTTATCCGAAAACCGCTCACACTTTTCGGCATCATGCTCTAAGGTAAAAACCTTCGGTTCCTGAAATGCACTTGTTTTGCCGCAATCTAATCGAATAAAGCGGAACAAGGAAAAGCAAGAAAGAGCGCCCGCCCGTGACACAACTGCCGAAGACCCCCCTGCTCGACCAGGTCATCTATCCCGCCGACCTGCGCAAGCTCGAGGATCGCGACCTGCCGCAGCTTGCCCGCGAAGTCCGGGACGAAATGATCGATGCGGTGTCGCGCACCGGCGGCCATCTTGGCGCCGGTCTCGGCGTCGTCGAATTGACGATCGCCATCCACAGCGTCTTCGACACGCCTGATGATCGGCTGATCTTCGATGTCGGCCATCAATGTTATCCGCACAAGATTCTCACCGGCCGGCGTGACCGCATCCGCACGCTGCGCCAGGAAGACGGGCTGTCCGGATTCACCCGCCGGGCCGAAAGCGAATATGATCCCTTCGGTGCGGCACATTCCTCGACCTCGATCTCGGCCGGCCTCGGCATGGCGATTGCCGCCGACCTCGACAAATCAGACCGCCGCGTCATCGCCGTCATCGGCGACGGGGCGATGTCGGCGGGCATGGCCTATGAGGCGCTGAACAATGCCGGGGCGCTGGATGCGCGCCTCATCGTCATCCTCAACGACAACGACATGTCGATCGCGCCGCCGACGGGCGCCATGAGCGCCTATCTTGCCCGTCTCGCCTCGGGGCGCACCTATATGGGCTTCCGTGACTTCGGCAAGAAGCTGACGGCCTATCTCGGCAAGAATATCGACCGGGCGATCACCCGCGCCGTCGAGCATGCGCGCGGCTACGTCACCGGCGGCACGATGTTCGAGGAGATGGGCTTTTACCATATCGGCCCGATCGACGGGCATTCCTTCGACCACCTGTTGCCCGTGTTGCGCAATGTGCGCGACAATGGGCGCGGACCGGTGCTGATCCATGTCGTCACCCAGAAGGGCAAGGGCTATCCGCCGGCCGAAGCCGCAGCCGACAAATATCACGGCGTCAACAAGTTCGACGTCATCACCGGCGCCCAGGCAAGGGTCAAGCCGAATGCGCCGAGCTATACCAGCGTCTTTGCCGAAGCGCTGGTGCAGGAAGCCACCCTCGACGACAAGATCGTCGGCATCACCGCCGCCATGCCGAATGGCACCGGCCTCGACAAGCTCGCCGAGGCCTTTCCGTCGCGCTGTTTCGACGTCGGTATTGCCGAGCAGCATGCGGTCACCTTCGCCGCCGGCCTGGCAGCCGAAGGCTACAAGCCGTTCGCGGCGCTCTATTCCACCTTCCTGCAGCGCGCCTATGACCAGGTCGTGCATGACGTGGCGATCCAGGGACTGCCGGTGCGTTTTCCGATCGACCGTGCCGGTTTCGTCGGCGCCGACGGGCCGACGCATGCCGGCTCCTTCGATACCGCCTTCCTCACCACCCTGCCCGGCTTCGTGGTGATGGCGGCGGCCGACGAGGCCGAACTCAAGCACATGGTGCGCACGGCTGTCGCCTATGATGGCGGACCGATCTCGTTCCGCTATCCGCGCGGCGAAGGCGTCGGCGTCGACATGCCGGCGCGCGGCGAAATCCTGCAGATCGGCAAGGGCCGCATCGTCAAGGAAGGCACCAAGGTGGCGCTGCTCTCCTTCGGCACACGGCTTGCCGATTGTCTGCTGGCCGCCGAGGATCTCGACGCCGCCGGGCTTTCGACGACGGTCGCCGATGCGCGTTTCGCCAAGCCGCTCGACCATGACCTGATCCGCCAGCTTGCCCGCCACCATGAGATGGTGATCACCGTTGAGGAAGGCTCGATCGGCGGCTTCGGCAGCCATGTGATGCATTTCCTCGCCACCGAAGGCCTGCTCGACAACGGGTTGAAGCTGCGCTCGCTTGTGATGCCCGACATCTGGATGGAGCAGGCCAAGCCCGAAGCCATGAACGCCCACGCCGGCCTCGACCGCGCCGGCATCGTCTCGACGGTGTTCAGGGCGCTGGGGCGCGGTGTTGCGGTTGGGGTTGCGGGATAGGATTTGGGTGAGGACGTGCCGTGTGGGCCCCTCATCCGCCTGCCGGCACCTTCTCCCCGAGGGGAGAAGAGATATGCCGCAACGTCTCGATTCCCTCTTCTCCCCTCGGGGAGAAGGTGCCCGTAGGGCGGATGAGGGGGCTGCCCGGCAGTCCATCCAATGAAAAAAGGGCGGCGCATCACTGCACCGCCCTCTTCATTTGAAGTCCGTTTCCGAAGAAAGCGCCTCTCAGAACTCCGTCCACTCTTCCTGAACGGTCGCCGCAGCGCTTGCCTGTCTTCCGCCGAAGGCCTTGGCGACGGTGCGGGTCAGGGCGTGGGCTGGAGAGGCGACCGGGCGGGCGTTGTTGCCGGCAACGCTGGCGCGCGGCGCCGGGGCCACCTGGCCGAGCTTGAACTGGCGCAGCAATTCTTCGAGGGCGTTTGCCTCCTGCGCGAGCGCATGGCTGGCCGCGGTCTGCTCCTCGACCATGGCGGCGTTCTGCTGCGTGCCCTGGTCCATGTTGTTGACGGCGGTGTTGATCTCCTGCAGGCCGATCGACTGTTCGCGCGTGGCGGTGACGATGGCGCTGACGTGGTGGTTGATCTCCTGCACCTCGGAGACGATGACCTCCAGCGCCTTGCCGGTCTCGCCGACCAAGCCGACGCCGGCAACGACTTGTTCGCCCGAGGTGGTGATCAGCGCCTTGATCTCCTTGGCCGCCTTGGCCGAGCGCTGGGCAAGCTCCCGTACTTCCTGGGCGACGACGGCAAAGCCCTTGCCGGCATCGCCGGCGCGGGCGGCTTCGACGCCGGCGTTCAGAGCCAAAAGATTGGTCTGGAAGGCGATGTCGTCGATGACGCCGATGATGTTGGAGATTTCGCCCGAGGACTTCTCGATCTGTTGCATGGCGGAGACGGCCTTGCGGACGACTTCGCCTGATTTCTCGGCGCCGAGGCGGGCGCGCTCGACGAGATTGCCGACATCCTCGGCGCGCTTGGCGCTGTCGCGGACGGTCGTCGTCACTTCCTCGAGCGCAGCGGCCGTCTGTTCGACCGCGGCAGCCTGCTGCTCGGTGCGGTGGGCAAGATCGTCGGCCGCGGAGCGGATTTCGCCGGCGCCGGCATTGATCGCCGAGGCGTTGCGGCCGACCGATTGCAGTGCCGCCTGCAGCTTTTCGACGGCATGATTGAAGTCATTGCGCAGGCTGTCATATTGCGAGGCAAACGGCGTCTGGATACGACCGGCCATATCGCCATTGGCAAGTTCGGCAAGGCCGCCCGCCAAAGCGTCGATGGCATAGCGGATCTCGCCTTCCTCGCGCGCCTTCTGCTCGTCGCCTGCCCGGCGCTGGCGCTCGGCATCGTCGCGCATGCGGTCGGTCTCACCGGCAAGGCGCAGCTTCTCGATCGCCGCCTGCTTGAAGACCAGGACCGACTGGGCCATGCGGCCGATTTCGTCGCCGCGCTCGACAGCCGGAACCTCGATATCGTTCTGACCGCCGGCGAGGCGATCCATGGCGCTCGTCATGCCGACGACCGGGCGGACAATGGTGCGCGACATAAGCCAGGCGAGCATGGCGGCGGCAAGCGAGGCGACGATGCCGCCGGCAAGCAGCGTCGTCTTCAGATGGCCGTTGGCATCGGCCCGGATGGCGGCCAGCGCGTTCGACTTTTCACGCGCAGTGGCCTTGATCTTGGCCGAGGCCTGGCGGAAGCCGTCGAGCTGGCCCTTGGTGGCGTTGACGCCGATCTTGACGACCTCTTCGATCGGCATGTCGGTTTCCTTGCGCGCCTTGGTCTGCGGCTCGGCAAGTTCATGGAAATAGAGATCGGCGGCCTTCTGCATGCCGTCGATCATCTCGACCAGCTGCGGCTCGCCGGCCGCCGTCTGCTTGGCGGCGGCAATCGCCTTCAGCATGCGCTCGCGGTTGGCGAAGACATCGCCATAGGTGCTGTCGCTGCGGAAGAGGATGAAGCCACGCAGGTTGACGGCCTGCTCGAGCATCGCCTGCAACGCATCGTCGATCTGGTTCACGAGCAGCTCGGACTTTTCCTGCTCGGCAGACGCGGCCGCGGACGCCGTCGCCTTGGAATAGACGAAAGCGGAAACGGCGACGAAAATGAGAATGAGGGCTGCGAACGTGGCCGCAAGCTTACCGTTCAAGGATATGTTTTTGGCGGACATCGGTGATTTCTCCTGACGACAGTCGACGCGGCGAGGCAGGTCGCACGAGACGCAACCGCCGGGATGTTTGAAGCTGAGAACATGATCGGCGTGGAAACGCTTGCGCCGTCATGGCGCCGAGCGGCTTGGATGAACCGCTACAATCACGCCGACCCTACCCGGGCAGGCTTTAAATTTGTTTAAATTTGTGCGGCGCAACAGCAGCCAAGCCTGAGGATTACTGTGCCGTTTCCGGAGGATTGAGGATCAGGATGTCGAAATCCTTCGCAGGATCGAAATCCTCGGCCGTCATCCGGAAGGTCGTCGGACCGATCTTCTGAACATTGCTGCCGCAGAAGCTGATGAGGCTGCCGGGCTTGCCCTTGTCGATCGTCAGCTGGAAGCGCTTGATTGGCCCCGCCCAGTTGGCGCCGGTCGACAGCACATAGGAGATCCAGCTTTCGGTATAGTTGGCGCCTCCGGCCTCGGCTTCCCGCGCACGCTGCTGGGCGACCCTGACGAAATCTCCGTCGAGGCAGTATTTGCGGGAATATTCCTCGAAGCGCTCACCCTTCGGCTCACCACCTTCGAGAAAGCTGATGGCCACCGTGCCGCCGACGGCCGGCTTGTAACGGTGCGCTACGCTGACCTTTTTCTTCGCCGGAAAGGTGGTGCGCCACCAATAGGTCGAGCGCAGTGTCCAGAGCGGCACGAGATCGACCTTGGCATCGCCGGCGCTCATGGGATAAACGAGGCCGCGAGCGATCCAGTCCTTGCGGACGGTTTCAGGAAGCTTGGCGAGCGCCTCGGTCGTCTTCTGGCTGTAGGGCAGGACGGGAATGCCCTCCTTGGCGAACTCGTCGGTCACGTCGATGCCGAGCGAGACGACGCGCTGCTGCAGCTTGGCGGTGATCGGACTGCCGTCCTGCAGGGTGGAAAAATGCAGGAAATTATCGCTGTCATAATCGGAGATGGCGGAATTGTTGTCCACTTGGCCTGATATGTCAGGCATCGGAAAGGCGACCAGGCTTTCGACATCCTTGTCGGAGCTGTTCTCGAAGACGTAGTCGACACGCACTTCCGAAGCGGAGATGAAGAGATCCTCTTCCGCCATGCTGACATCGTCGGATTGGGCAAAGATCAGCCCGCCGGTCTTGACCTCGGCCATAGTGTCGTTCGCGAGCGCGGGCGATGCGATCACTGCCGCGACAAGCCCCATCGCGACAGGCAGAGTGAAGAGCTTCAGCATGGAACACCCCCGTGTCTGCGGCACGCCCCGCGATCGCCGCGGAGGGATTATCGCCGAAAGCTTTTGAGGGTCAATGACGGTCCTGGGAACAAAATGCTTGCAACCGGCGGCTTTGCCGGTCATGCACAGCCGATGTCAGATCAAAACACCCAACGTCTCGACCAGCTTCTCGTCTCCCTCGGCCTCTTTGCCAGCCGCTCGCGCGCCCGCGACGCCGTGCAGCGCGGCACCGTCAGGATCGGCGGCCAGGTGGTCACGAAGGCCGGCGCGCTGTTTGGCGCAGACGCGGCAATCGAGATCGACGATCCGGCGCAGGACTACGTCTCGCGCGCCGCACTGAAGCTTGCCGCCGCACTCGATCATTTCCGGCTCGATCCCGCCGGCCATCACTGTCTCGATGTCGGCGCTTCCACCGGCGGCTTCACCGAGGTGCTGCTGCAGCGCGGTGCCGCGCATGTCACCGCGATCGATGTCGGCCATGGGCAGATGCATCCGCGCATATCCGGCGATCCGCGGGTGACGAACAGGGAGGGCCTCAACGCCCGCAACCTGACCGCAGAGGATATCGGCCATCCTGCCACCTTCATCGTTTCCGACGTCTCCTTCATTACGCTGAGGCTGGCGCTTGCGCCGGCCCTTGAGATCGCCGAACCCGGCGCTGTCGCTGTGCTGCTGGTCAAACCGCAGTTCGAGGCCGGGCGCGATGCGATCGGCAAGGGCGGGATGCTGAAGGACCCCTCGTCCGCTCCCGCCGTTGCTGCAGAACTGGAGCGCTGGTTCGTCGAGGACATGGGCTGGAAAAGCCTTGGCCTCATCCCCTCCCCGATTTCCGGCGGCGACGGCAATCAGGAGTTCCTTCTGGCAGGATTGAAGCCGTGAGCACCGAAACCGTCACGATCGAGAAGCTCGGCGCCCAGGGCGACGGCATCGCCAGCAGCGCCGGCGGACCTGTCTATGTGCCCTTCTCCTTGCCGGGTGAAAGGGTGGCGATCGCCCGGGTCAAGAGCCAGGGCACGATCATGTCGATCACGACGCCCTCACCCGACCGGCAGGAGCCGCCCTGCCGGCATTTCGGCCCGGATGGCGTCAACGGCACCTGCGGCGGCTGCACGCTGCAGCATATGGCGGATGCGCCCTACCGCGCCTTCAAGCGCCAGCTGGTCATCGATGCGCTGAAGTCCAAGGGGCTGACGCCGGAGGTCGGCGAGATCGTTCCGGCCCGGCCGGGCGAACGGCGGCGCGTGGTGTTTGCGGCGCGCAAGACCGAGAAGGACATGCTTGTTGGATTCAACCAGGCCGAAAGCCACCATATTGTCGCCATCGAGGAATGTCCGATCTCGTCGGCAGGGATCATGGCCCGGCTGCCGGCGATCAGGGCGATTGCGGCATCGCTGGCGACCAGTGCCGAACCCTTTCGCGTCGCGGTGCTCGAAACGCTTTCCGGCCTCGACATCTCCGTCGACGAGGTGAAGAAACTCTCCGATCCGCAGCGGCGCAAGGCAATCGAGACCGCGCTCGGCCTGCGCGGCATCGCCCGTGTTTCGCTGAACGGCGAAATCCTCGTCGAGCCGTCGAAGCCGATGGTCGAATTCGGCGGCGTCCAGGTTTCACCGCCGCCGGGCGGCTTTACCCAGGCGACGAAGCCCGCGGAAGAGGCGATGGCGGAGCTGGTCATGGCCCATGCCGGCAAGTCGAAGCGGATCGCCGATCTCTTTGCCGGCTCCGGCACGTTTTCGCTGCGGCTGGCGCGGATCGGCCGCGTGCACGCCGTCGAAGCCGAAGCAAAGGCGCTCGCAGCACTCGATCATGCGGCCCGCAATACGCAAGGGCTGAAACCGGTCACCGTCGAAAAGCGCGATCTCTTCCGCCGTCCTTTGATGACGCAGGAGTTCAAGCCCTATGACGCCGTCGTCTTCGATCCGCCGCGCGCCGGTGCCGAGTTCCAGTGCCAGGAGCTTGCCCGCTCAGGCGTGAAGAGGATCGTCGCCGTCAGCTGCAATCCGCTGACGCTGGCGCGGGATCTCGCGATCCTCGTCGAGGGCGGTTACCGGATCACCGGGGTGACGCCGATCGACCAGTTCCTCTGGACCTCGCATGTCGAGGTGGTGGCGACGCTGGAGAAATAGGCGTGCCTGTCGGAAAGACCAAAAGACGCAACCCCTATTATAACGGCCCCGCGTCCGATCATTTCGACGGCACGCATTTCTTCAATCCCGAAGGTATTGAACCCCTTGGTTTCCGCGATCTGCTGCGGTGGCAATTCGGCGGTGGCCGTGAGCGCTGGCCGAGGTCGGTCCCAAGTCCGTACGTTGCGGCCAAGCCGGATCCATACGTCGACGGCGAGGATCTAAGGGTGACCATGGTTGGCCATGCAACAATGCTCGTGCAGGTCGCTGGGCTCAATATCCTCACCGACCCGGTGTGGTCGGAGCGCGCGAGTCCCTTCGCTTTTGCTGGACCCAAGCGCGTCGTCCAACCGGGCATCGCGTTCGATGATCTGCCGCCAATTGATCTCGTGCTGGTATCGCACAATCATTATGATCATCTCGATATTGCAACGCTCAGGCGGTTGGGTGCGAAGCATCGGCTACGTGTCGTGACGCCACTCGGCAATGACACGATCATACGCCGTGCCGTGCCCGATATGCAGACGACATCGATGGACTGGGGCGAGCGCATTTCGCACGCCGGGATAAGCATTGATGCGGAGCCTGCACACCATTGGTCCGCGCGCGGAACCGCCGACCGCCGGATGGCACTCTGGGCATCGTTCGTCCTGTCGACTCCAGCCGGAAAAATTTATCACGTCGGAGATACGGGCTTTCACCACGGCATCAATTACAAAGCGGCACAGCAGAAGCATGGCGGCTTTCGCTTGGCCATTTTACCCTTCGGCGCCTATGAGCCGCGCTGGTTCATGAAAGGGCAGCACCAGAATCCGCAGGAGGCGGTGATCGGGATGAAGTTGGCGAATGCGGCCTATGTGGCCGGGCATCACTTCGCCACGTTCCAACTGACAAATGAAGCGGTCGATGCGCCGGCAAGGGCGTTGCAAGACGCAATGCGCGAGCATGCTATTCCCCCGGAACGGTTCCGGCCGCTCAGGGCCGGCGAGGTATTCAATGTGCCGGCGGCCTAATCGCTATCCGTTTGCTCCCGGTGTTGGTCGGCCTGCTGACCGAGATCACCGAGAAGCGATGCTCAGCGGCGCATGAAGGCTTCGAAGGCCGCCCGAGCCTCGGCGCTTTTCAGCCGCGCGGAGAAATAGCGCGCCTCCTCATCGATGCGGGCGATGATCTCGCCACGATCGCCGCGAATGAGATCGCGGGCGATGCGCAGCGCCTCCGGCGGCTTGGCCGCGAGCTTTGCGGCGAGGCCAAGCGTCACGGCATCGACCTCGCCTGACTCAACGACCCTCCAGACCAGGCCGGCTTCCTTCGCTTCCTCGGCGGAGAATGCTTCGCCGGCCGCCAGCAGGGCGAAGGCGCGCTGATGCCCCATCAGGCGCGGCGCGACGAGGCTGGAACCGGCCTCCGGCACCAGCGCCAGATCGACGAAGGGGGTGCGGAACTGGCTGCGGCTGGATGCGATGGTCAGGTCGCAATGGAGATGGATCGTCGTGCCGATGCCGATCGCAAGGCCGTCGACGCCGGAGACGACGGGTTTTTCGGCATTCACCAGCGCATAGAGGAAATCGAGGATTTCCTGCTCCAGGCCGCGGCCGCCCATCGCGGCAGCCAGAAAATCGTTCATGTCGTTGCCGGCCGAAAAGCAGCCTTCGGTGCCGAGCAAAGCGGTGGCACGGATGCCGGGATTTGTGTTGGCCGCATTCAGCGCATCGGCCATTGTCCGGTACATGGCCCGGGTAATGGCGTTCTTCTTCTCCGGCCGATTGAAGCGGATAGACTGGACGCCGGGATAGGCGGAAGGCTGCTCGACGATGATGTGATCGGTCATTGGGTTTCCTCAGAGGTCATGGGGTCTCCTCAGGCAAGCAGGATACGGGCGGCGGCAAGGCTTGCCGCGCCGTTGACGACGCGGTCGCGCAGGGCTGCGGTCTCGGCAAGCAAGTTTTCGGCGGCGAAGCGGCAGAGCGCGATGCGGCCCTCGCCTGCCCCATCGACTCCCTCGGCGAGACCGCCCTTGGCAAGATAACAGCTGGTGAGCACGAGGCCGAACAGGCGCTGATAGGGGGTGGCACCCGAAAGCGCCTCGGCGGCCTTCTCATCGGCAAGCGTCTTTATCAGCCAGGCGGTCGCCTGCTCGAGATCGCCGATCGCCGCGTCGAGCCTCACAGCGCTCTCGCCGAAACCATCAAGATTGGAGCGGCGGACGTCGTCGGCGATCTCTCTAAGCTCGGCGATGAAGCCCTTCACCTGATCACCGCCGGAGAGCGGCAGCTTGCGGGTGACGAGGTCGATCGCCTGGATGCCGTTGGTGCCCTCATAGATCGGGGCGATGCGGGCATCACGGAGATAACGCGCAGCACCCGTCTCCTCGATAAAGCCCATGCCGCCATGCACCTGAATGCCGAGCGAGGCGACGTCGACGCCGGCATCGGTCGAGAAGGATTTGGCGATCGGCGTCAAAAGGGCGGCGCGCTCCTGCCAGTGGCGACTAGTCTCCCCTGCCCGGTGGGACATGTCGATCGCATGGGCGCAGGCATAGGAGATGGCGCGCGCCCCTTGGGTCAGCGCCTTCATGGTGAGGAGCATGCGGGCGACATCGGGATGTTCGACGATCGGGCTCATGCCGGCGCCGCTCGAACCCGGCGCCCTGCCCTGGGTGCGTTCCCTGGCATAGGCGAGCGCCTTCTGGGTGGCGGCCTCCGCGATCGCCACGCCCTGCATGCCGACGGCAAGGCGGGCATTGTTCATCATCGTGAACATGCAGGCCAGTCCCTTGTTCTCCTCGCCGACCAGCCATCCCACAGCGCCCTTTTCACCGCCGAATTTTCCGTCGCCGTAGATCATCGTGCAGGTCGGCGAGCCATGGATGCCGAGCTTGTGCTCCAGCGAATGGCAGAAGAGATCGTTGCGGGGCCCAAGCGAGCCGTCGTCGTTCACCAGGAATTTCGGCACCAGGAAGAGCGAGATGCCGCGTGTGCCGGCCGGCGCATCCGGCAGACGGGCCAGCACCAGATGGATGATGTTGTCGGCCGCGTCATGCTCACCCCAGGTGATGAAGATCTTCTGGCCGAACAGGCGGTAGCTGCCGTCATCGCAGCGCTCGGCGCGGGCTTTCAGCACGCCGAGATCGGAGCCGGCATGCGGCTCCGTCAGGTTCATGGTGCCGGTCCATTCGCCGGAGACCATCTTTTCGAGATATGTGTCTTTCAGCGCAGAACTGCCATGGACGCTGACCGCCTCGATGGCGCCCATCGTCAGGGTAGGAGCGAGCGCAAAGGCCATGGAACCGGAATTCCACATTTCGAGTGCTGCGACATTCAGCATATGCGGCAAGGCCTGGCCGCCGAAGGCCTCCGGCGCCGTCAGGCCGTTCCAGCCGCCGGCGATCCAATGGCGATAGAGATCGCGCCAGCCATCCGGCAGCCGGACCTCGCCATCGATCAGCCGGGCGCCCTGGCGGTCGCCGATTTCGGCGAGAGGCGCCACTTCCTCTGTGGCAAAACGTCCCGCCTCGGCGAGGATGGCGTCGACCAGATCTTCGCCGAGATCGCCGAGCAGCCCTTTTGAAATCGCCTCGCCCATGCCCGCTACGTGCTTCAACGTGAACGCTATTTCTTCGACGGGCGCCTTGTACATGGTTTTTCCTCCGCAGACCGGCCTCGCGCGCGGCAAAGCCCCTCCGAGGCAAGGGCTAATTGATTTTTACGTAAACGTCAATTTCGATTTCCTCAGCCACCATGCGATAAATCGCCTGACATGGCGCTTTGCTCTTGCACCTTTGGACAAATGAACGTCATGAACAATCTCTAAGGGAAGACATCGCCTTCGCAAAGGACCGGCGAACAATGGATACATTGCCCGTCAACATACCCGGTTTCGTCTGGGCCTATCGCTTCTCGCCCGAAGAAAAGACCGCGGCGCGACTGAACAATAGTGCGACGGTGGCGGAACTGACCGCCGACAATTGTTTCTACTGGCTGCATCTCAACCTTGTCGACGCCCGCGTGCCGGCCCTGCTCGATACGCTGGAGGGGCTAACGGAGGACGCGAAATCGGCGCTGACGACGCGGGACACGCACGCGGCAATCACCGTCGACGAGCAGATGCTCTATGGCACGCTTGTCGATTGCCAGCGCGATTTCGCCCAGGATACCAACAATCTCGGCTGGCTGCATTTTGCCATGTCCGACCGCTTCCTCATCACCACAAGGCTGCAGCCGCTGCGCAGCGTCGAACGGGCGCGGGCGCTGATCGAGAAGAACCCGGGCAAATTTTCCCGGCCGGTCGATCTCTTCGAACTGCTGGTGATCGAATTCCAGCGCACGCTGATCGCGATCGTCATCGAGCTGACCGAAGAACTGAACCAGATCGAGGATATCGTCTACGACAGCGCGCAGCGCGATGAACGCCGGCGCCTGGCGCCGGTGCGGCGCACCGTGGTCCGGCTGCATCGGCATCTGCGCACCGTGCTGGCGCTGATGCGCCGGGCGGCGGCGGCCGACGACGACGAGATGCCCTTCGGCTTCGACGATGTGGCGCGGCGGCTGACGAGCCGGCTGGAAACGGTCGACCACGATATCTATGCGCTGCAGGACCGGGCACGCCTGCTGCACGAAGAAATCGATTCGAAACAATCCTCCGAAACCAACCGCCACCTATACCTGCTGTCGATCATGACGGCCTTCCTGCTGCCGCCGACGCTGGTGACCGGCTTTTTCGGCATGAACACGGCAAACCTGCCCTTCGCCGTCGGCGACTACGGCACGGAATACGCCGTCGTCCTCATCGTCGCCTCCATTGCCTTTGCCTGGTGGCTGCTGCGGCGGGTGGACATTCTTTGAGGGTAGACGTGCGGGCGTGACTGTCGGGGGTAAGCTTAGGTTCGTGGACCTAAGCCTCGATCCGATGGGGAGCAACCCGCACCCTCATCCGCCTGCCGGCACCACCGGGGTCGAGCCTCGGGTCTCGACCCGTCCTTCGTTAGGGTGAGGGGCAGACGTTTCTCGAGAACGGCACGTTTCTCAATACGGCGAATAGCACTGCTGGCGCGGGCCGTTATAGGGTTGGAACGTGTTGTCGTAAGCGCGATAGGACCGGTAGCGGTTGGCGCACCAGGCGACGTGGCTCGAACCCATGCGGGGTGCAGGCTCGACATAACGCGGCTGCGCGACAATGGCGCCGCCGATGACTGCGCCGGCGCCGAAGGCGGCGAGCGGATACCAGTAGCCGTTATAACGACGGTATCCCGGGCGGTAATAGGAATATCCGCGATAGCCGCCGTAATAGCCGGGGCGGTAGTAGGCGCCGGGACGATAGCCAGGCCGGTAACCGGGACGATAATAGCGGCGATATTGGACATTCTCGACGGCGGAGGATTTTTCCATCTGCGGGGCGGTGGGCATCTGGATTGCCTGCGACGGCGCAAAGCCCGTCAGCACTACGGCAGCAGCCAGAACTGCGGTCGCAATCTTGTTTCTCAACCCGATCATTGCTTCATCTCCATTCTACAGCGATCACCGCCTGCCCAGGAACGCTTTCGCGCCCGAATGGTTCCAAAAGCAGCTTGGGCCGGCTGCTGTCCCTTTTAAAGAGTCTGAACTGAACCGGAGATTAACCGGCGCAGCAAAGCGCTTAGAGCATGACGCCGAAAAGTGTGAGCGGTTTTCGGACGACATCATGCTCTGCTTCTTTAATTTAGATCCGGATTCATCCGGATCTACGCAACGACGGAGAATTTCGCCTGATCGCCCTGCAGGCGGTTGACCATGAAGTTCGAATACCATTCGAGGAACTGCATGACGCCGCCTTCATGCAAGGCGGAATAGGGGCCGGGCTCATAGGCAGGCGAGTGAATGCCGAAGGCGTTTTCCTCGACGATGCGGCGATCCTGATCGTTGGTTTCGGTCCAGACATGGGTCAGTTCTTCGAGATTATAATCCACGCCCTCGACGGCGTCCTTGTGGACGAGCCACTTGGTCGTCACCGCAGTCTCGTTGGCGCTGAGCGGCAGGACGCGGAAGGAGATGGCATGGTCGCCGAGCAGGTGGTTCCACGTCGTCGGGTAGTGGAAGAGCAGCATGGTGCCGATATGGCCGATCGAGATATCGTCGGAGAGCGGACGCTTGACGGCGCGCTTGCCCGACATTGTGTAGCTTTCGGCATCCTCGATCAGCGGCATGCGGGCGGTGCGGAACTGACCGTCCGGCGAAATCTGGAACTTGCTCGGCAGCCCGGCGGCTTCGCAGCGCGCCCAATGGCCGGCGATCTCGGGATCGTCGGCGCCGCCATCCGTGCCGGTCACGCTCGGCGCTTCGGGATAGGTGCGGCAGAGTTCGGGGTGATTGGCGGCGCAGTGATAGCACTCGCGGTTGTTTTCCCAGACAAGCTTCCAGTTGCCCTTCTCGATGATCGTGCTCTGGAAGGCGACCTTGCTCTCGCTGATCCGGTGCGGCGCGACATAGGGTTCGATCTTGTCGCGCACCGGCTGGAAATCCGGGGCGGTGTTGGCAAGGCAGATGAAGACAAAGCCTGCGACGGTTTCGCAATGGACAGGCTTCAGGTTGAAACCTGATTTGTCGAAATCATCGCCCATGTGGCGGGCGAAAGCGAGCTTGCCTTCGAGATCATAGGTCCACTGATGATAGGGACAGACGAGACGCACGGACGAGCCGTGCTCCTTGGTGCAGACGCGCGAGCCGCGATGGCGACAGCTGTTGTGGAAAGCGCGGATGACATTGTCACGGCCGCGGACGATGACGACGGGATAGCTGCCGATCTGGACGGTGAAATAGGCGCCCGGCTTCGGCAGCTCGCAATCATGGCCGATGAACAGCCAGTCGCGATAATAGATCATCTCCATGTCGAGCTGGAAATAATCCTCGTCGATATAGAACGGCTGTTCGAGGCTGAAGCCCTCACGGCGGCTCTTGAGCTGACGCAAAACGTTGCTGCGAATATCCATCTTCATGTCCTCGTGCACCCGGCTGCCGCCTTCCGGCAAGAAGGCCGGCGGAAGCGCGCCCGCTTCCTTCTCCTGCGGGAGAAGTGTTCATGGCGTCATTTAATCACCGAGCCTGCCTGCCGCGTGGTTGTAATGCGACATCGGCTTCGAAATTGACGACAGGATGCGGCAAGCCGCAAGCTGCCGATCCCGGTCGATGACATCGCCCGACTCTCCGGGCAATTATCCTCAATTGCGACATGGCGTAAAGACCCGCTCCGCAAAGAGGTCGGCCGCCTGATGTCGATGTCAGTCGCGTTTGCGACATCTGCCGGCATTTGCCCTTCAGCCGGCCGGCTGTGGGGTCATTTTTTAACATCGCCTTAAGCATACGGTCCTATCCTCCTGATGATCACCGACCGACCGAAGAACGCGAACCATGGCCAGACTCCGTTATTTCGACGCGAAAGATGCGAGCAGATCGCAAGAGCCGCAGCTGATTGCCGCCCATTCCGAATTCCTCCGCACCGGCCGCATCCCCCGCGAGCGGCGGCATTGGCTGGCCGAGGAAAAGCGGTATTTCACCCATGACGAGGTCGCCGCGAAGACCGGCCGCAAGCTGCAGGTGGCCGGCGAGAAGACGCATCAGCACATCAACGGCTTTCACCACTCGATCCAGTTTCCGAAGATGATCTTCCACCGGACGCTGGAGGACAGCCCGCATCTCGGCTATTGCCACGTCACCGCCGCGCGGACGAAATTCGCCCATTACGAAGAGGTAAGCTGGGCCTTCTACATCTCCAATTTCTATTCCGACATCGGCGATAACGACAATTTCTTCGAGCGCATCGATGTCGGTTATTCCCGCATGTATTTCGCCGTCGCGATCAAACCGGGCGAGGACTCCGCGGAAAAGATGACCATCGACCGCTCCGTGCGCGGCAACGGCCTGCTCTTCCGCACCCACGATCCGCAGGCAGCGATCCGCAACATCCTGCTGCTCGGCGCCCGCAACGAACAGCTGCGCGAAATCATCCGGCAACTCTAAAGCGCGACGCGCTTCAAGTCCTTGCTTGATGCATGTCGTTGTCCCAAAACCGCTGCACACTTTTGGGCGACAAGCATACAACGCGATTGATCGCGGACGGCGGAAAGCCTAATGACTGCCAAGACTAACACGGGCAGGACATGGCACGCATAATCGACATCACGGCGGACAGGCAGGCAGCGCTCGAGGCGGCCTCGGCCGCTCTTGCGGACGGCTTTGCCATCGCCATCCCGACGGAGACCGTCTATGGCCTTGCCGCCGACGCCACCAATCCTTTGGCCATCGCCCGCATCTACGAGACAAAGGGACGGCCGCGCTTCAACCCGCTGATCTGCCACATGGCCGATCTCGCGATGGCCGAGGAACATGCCGAATTCGACCCGGTCTCGCGGGCGCTCGCTGCAGCCTTCTGGCCCGGCCCGCTGACCCTCGTGCTGCCGCTGAAGCCTCAGAGCTCGATCCATTCGCTGGCGACCGCCGGGCTCGACAGCGTCGGCATCCGCGTGCCGAAGGGATTTGCAGGCGCGTTGATCGGCGCCTTCGGACGGCCGCTCGCAGCCCCCAGCGCCAATACCTCGGGCGGGGTCAGCGCCACGAGTGCCGCCCATGTCGAAGCCGATCTCGGGGCGAAAATCCCGCTGATCCTCGATGCAGGTCCAAGCGCTGTCGGCGTCGAATCGACGATCGTCAAGGCAGAGGGCGGCCGACTGCGGCTGCTTCGGCCGGGTGGACTGGCGGCGCGCGAGATCGAGCGCATCGCCGGCCAACCGCTGCTGCGGGCGAAGGCAGCATCGGCGGCCATCGAAGCGCCGGGCATGCTCGCCTCGCATTACGCGCCGGGTGCTTCCGTGCGGCTCAATGCAACGGCAGTCGAACCCGGCGAAGCGCTTATCGCCTTCGGCAGCGCTGCGGTCTCCGGCGCGGACAGTGCGCGGATCGTGCTTGATCTCAGCCCGCACGGCGACCTTGCAGAGGCCGCGGCCAATCTTTTCGACTACATGAAGCGGGCCGATGCCAGCGGTGCCCGGAGCATCGCCTTTTCGCCCATTCCTGAGGAAGGGTTGGGCGAAGCGATCAACGACCGGCTGCAGCGGGCAGCCGCGCCTCGCGACTGAAGGACCGGGAATAGGATGGAGAATCGAGCCCGATGAGCAGCATTTCCAACGAGGATCTCGACCGCTTTATTGCGATCGTCGGCGAAAAATACGCGCTTCGCAGCGAGGCCGATCTTGCGCCGCATCTGATCGAAAACCGCGGGCTCTACCACGGCTCCTCCCCTCTCCTCTTGAAACCCGGTTCGGTCGAGGAAGTCTCTGAGATCATGAAGCTCGCGACGGAGACGGGCACGGCGATCGTGCCGCAGACCGGCAATACCGGCCTCGTCGGCGGCCAGACGCCGCGTCAGGGCAAGTCCGATGTCATCCTGTCGCTCGAGCGCATGAACAGGATCCGCGATGTCGATCCGGTGGCGAACGTGCTGGTGGCAGACGGCGGCGCCATCCTTGCCGAGGTGCAGAAGGCAGCCGAAGCGCATGGGCGGCTGTTTCCGCTGTCGCTCGGCTCGGAGGGCTCCTGCCGCATCGGCGGCAACCTTTCCACCAATGCCGGCGGCACGGCCGTGCTTGCCTACGGCAATATGCGCCAGCTCTGCCTCGGCCTCGAAGTGGTGCTGCCGACCGGCGAAATCTGGGACGGGCTGCGCCGCCTGAAGAAGGACAATACCGGCTACGACCTGCGCGATCTCTTCATCGGCGCCGAGGGCACGCTCGGCATCATCACCGGCGCGGTGCTGAAGCTCTTTCCCCAGCCGCTCGGTCATCAGGTGGCATTCGCCGGCCTGAATTCGGTGGTCGATGCCCTTGCCCTCTTCAACCTCGCCTCCAGCCTCTGCGGCGCCTCGCTGACCGGTTTCGAGCTGATGCCGCGTTTCGGCGTCGAGATTACCACGCGCCACATCGACGGCGTGCGCGATCCGCTGGACGCGGCCTATCCCTGGTACGTGCTGATCGACATATCGACGTCGGATTCTGCCGAGACGGCGGAGCGGATGATGAATGGCGTGCTGGAGCAGGGTTTCGAGGCCGGGCTGGTGCTTGATGCCGCGATCGCTGCATCGGTAGCGCAGCAGAAGGCGATCTGGCACATGCGCGAAAGCATGTCGGATGCGCAGAAGCCGGAAGGCGGGTCGATCAAGCACGATGTTTCCGTGCCGGTGTCGAAGATCCCGCATTTCATGGCTGAGGCCGAAGAAGCTGTCATGGCGGCGATGCCGGGCGCCCGCATCTGCGCCTTCGGCCATATGGGCGACGGCAATATTCATTACAATATTTCCCAGCCGCTCGGCGCCGACAAGGCCGCCTTCATCGCTCGCTGGCGCGAGATGAACCATATCGTGCATGGGCTGGTGCTGGCGCATGGCGGCTCGATCTCGGCCGAGCACGGCATCGGCCAGCTGAAGCGCGACGAACTGGCGGCGATCCGCCCGGCAATCGAAATCGACCTGATGCGCCGCATCAAACGCGCCTTCGACCCAGCCGATATCATGAACCCGGGAAAGGTTGTCAGCCTCGATCCGTGAGGCTGCACGCCATCAGGCCTACTGCGTGCCGCCGTTGGTGAGGATCATCAGCGCCGGCGACTGCTGCGTGGCGTTCTGGACGTCGTACATCGCGGTAAACCGGCGCAGCAGCTTGTCGACCTTCTTCGGATCCTGGAGATCCTCGAGCTTGACGAAGCGGTTGATGAGATCGGCCTGCTTGGCCACATCCATGCCCGAGATCTGCGACGGCAGGCTGTAGGCTGTTGTGATGACCTGATAGAGCGCCTTGTCGCCGAGGATCCCATAGATCGAGGTGATGCTCGAGGCCTTGCGGCTGAAATAGAGCGCCAGACGGACGCCGTCATTGCTTTCGCCTTGCTGGGCTTCCATCGTCTGCTGAACGTAGAGCTCCTGCGTATGCTCCTCGGCCGCCTTGTTCTGGATGGTGCCGATCTTGGCGCGGGTCAGGTTGCCGTCCTTGTCGAAATTGAAGGCAGCGACGATGTCCTGGAATCGCGCATCGGCGGTGGCGTTGAGATAGCTCTTCTTGTCGTCGGGATCGGATGTGAAGATCTTCTTGAGCGTCGCCTTGTCGTAATCCTTCGGATCAAGGTTGTTCGCCTTCAGCACCAGGTCGGTCAGGCGGCTGTCGTCGAGGAAATCGTCGAGCGACTTTACCTTCGCCATGCCCTTGGCGAAATAGTCGACTTCAGCCGTCGCGTCCTTCGCCGCCTTGTCCTTCACCGGACCGTCCTTCATCAGCATGGTGATATGCGATCTATAGTCGGTGGCGTATTTGGCCATGGTCGCGTCGGGCAGCGCCTGGAAGGGTGATGCCGCCTTGCCGTCGGGGCCGAAGTTGAAGGCGCGGGCAAGATTGGTGATGCGTTCATCCTTGAGCGAGGCGACATAGCCATCCGGATCATAGGCATCGCTCGTCAGGATCTTGCGCATCATCGAGCGCGAGACCTCCTGGTCGGTCAGACCGAAGGCCTGCAGCGCCACATGGAAGAGATCCGGCAGATTGTCGTTGCTCTTGCTGAAATCGGCCGCCGAATTGCTGCGCAGGAAATCATTGACGCTGTTGACGTCGGAGAAATTCAGCAGGCTGCTGCTGTCGGCCATAAGCTTCTGGTAGTTGGATGCGACCTCGTCGATCGCCTCGTCGCGTTCGTCGTCGTAGCGCGCCGCATAATTGTCGTTGGTGGTCTGTGCCTGGTCTGCCGTCTGGGCCGAGCTGACGACAGGAAGCGATCCGTCGGCGGCGAAATTGAAGTCGGCATTGAGATCGGCATGGCCGGCTGCGGCAGCGGCCGTCGCATCGGTCAGGATGCTCTTCAGATCGGCGTCCGAAATATTGAACGGCAGATTGTAGGTGCTCTTCAGGAAATTGGTAATGACGCTGTCGGCAAGCAGATCATCGACATTGCTGATCGTCGACATCCTGGCGGAATAATCATCCGTGCGCGCCGTAGCGGCAAATTTCGTGCTGCTGATCTGGGTCGCCGTCTGCGCCGCCATGCCGTCCTCAAGCGTGCCATCCGCCTTGAAATTGAAGGCGGCGGCAACGTCGGCATAGGTGCCGGTGCCGCTCTGATCGGTCAGGATAGCGCGAAGGTCGACGTCGCTGACCGTCGACGGGATGCCGTAGGCGTTGCGCACGAAATTGTTCAGCTTCTGGTCCGCCAGCAACTGATCGACGTTTGAGATGCCGGCGATGGTCGACTGGTAATAGACTGCCGCATTGTCGGCCTTGCTGGTGGTGCTGGCACTTTGCGTCGCCGTTTGCGAGGCGTAAAGGGTCGCGATCGAACCGTCCGATTTGAAGTTGAAGAGGTCGTGAACGTCGCTGTAGCCCTGGGCGCTGGCAGCCGTGCGGTCGACGAGGAAAGTCCTCAATGTCGCATCGGAGACGCTGTCTGCGATCTGCATGCTGTTTCTGATATAGCTGACCGCAACCGCATCCGACATGATGTCGTCGACATCGGTGACGTTGCCGATCATGCTGTTGAAATGTGCTGCATTCGCCGCCGACTTGTCGGTCGTCGATTTCCGCTGCGCCGCGGTCTGGATCACGGAACCGTTGATCGAACCGTCTGCCTGGAAGTTGAAGTCGGCATTGAGATCGGCATGGCCCTGGGCCGCGGCATAGGCCGAATCGGTCAGGATGTTCTTCAGCTCGGCATTGCTGAAGTCCGTGCCGAGACCATAGGCATCCTTGATGTAGCGCGCCAGTACATTGTCGGCGAGCAGATCATCGACGTTGGTGATGCCGGTCGACTGGGATGTCGTGGTATAGTAGTTGCCGGTCATCGCGGCGGCGTTCTTCAGATTGTTCGCCTGGTCGACCGTCTGGACGCGCGCCGTGCTGGAGGCCGACCCGTCAGCCTTGAAGTTGAAAGCGTTGTAGACATTGGTAAAGCCCATCAGCTGCGCATAACCGGGATCGGTCAGCACCGTGCGCAGCGCTGCGGCGGTGAAGTCGGCGCCCATGCTGTAGGCCGTCGTGATATAAGAGGTCAGGCGCTTGTCGGCGACCAGATCGTCGACATTGGTGATCGTGCCGATCTTCGCCGTGTAATAGGCCTTGTTATAGTCCGCCGCCGTCTGGCCCACGTAATAGACGTCCGAACCGACCGAATTGTCGATGATGACGGACTGGGAATTCAGGGTGTAGGATTCGATGACCGAGGCCTTCTGCGCGGCGGTCTGCGCCGTGCCGGTGACGGTGCCGTCGGCATTGAAGCTGAACTGGGCGGCAAGCGCCTTGTACTTGTCGCCGCCTTGGGTGTTGACGACGCTCGTGGGGTCGCTGAGATCGCTCGTCAGCACCTGCCGCAGAAAATCCTTCGACGCATAGGTCGGATCGATGTTGAAAGTCTTCAGCACATAGGTGCGCAGCCGGGTGTTGTTGACCAGGTCGTCGACGGTCTGCACGCTATCGATATTGTTGCTGTAATAGGTACTCTCGGCGCTGGCGGCCTTGTCGGCATCGACGAAGGACTGTTTGTAGAGGCCGATCAGGTCGTCCTCCTGCGCGTCTGTCTGCACATCCTTCTCCGGCGCATTGAAATTGAAGGCGGCGGCGAATTCGCGATAACGCGTATCGGAAAGCTTGTTGGCGTAGCTGTTGGGGTCTGTGAGGTCGCTTTCGAGCACCTTTTTCATGAAGGCCTTGGCATAGGTCATGTCCTCGAGACCATAGGCCTTCATTGCATAGCTGTAGAGCTTGTAGTCGCCGAGGAAATCGTCGACGTTTTCGACCTTGTTGATATGGTCGGCGTAGTATTGAGCATCCTTCTTGACCGTCGCCTGCGACGCAACCTTGTTGAGGCTGGACGTCATATCCCGCGACAGGATCGTGTAAGCGAGGGAAGCCGAGATCATGAAAAGCGCCCTTTTCACCCAAATTTCTAAAAAACGACGAACTGCTGGTGAGCACATTTTGCCATGGAAAGCTTACCTGAGGCTTACCTGTGGATGCATCATTTCAGGACACCACACCGTTCACCTTCCGGAAACCCTGCCGGATTCGGTTTTGATAACCATCAGAGGAGGCAAAGTTTTCTTAACCGCAATTTTTAAGCTGTACGGAACGGCGGGTGCCTATTGTCGGCGATAGAGGACGAAAAGTCCCAAGGAGAAGACCGGAAATCGGCTCTCAGGTAAGACAAGGGTAGAATGAAATGAACAATCCCGTTATGAAGCCCGCCTGGGCTGGCACGACGTTACGCCTCGATCCGTCCCGCTTTCCCCAGCAGGTCAGCTACGCCATCCACGATTGTTCGGATGACGTCAATATCACCATAGACGAACGCGGTGCGGTCCTGCGCAAGGTCCTCCCCTCCAGCGGCCTGCCGCTCTCGATTGCGCTGCCGAAGCGCGTCTTCAAGGGTGTCGCCGCCCGCGCCATCGACCATGGCGACGGCGATGTCACCGTCACGCTCGAGCTTCACCACGCCGATCCCGAGCTCTGCATTCCGCTGCTCGTCGCCCATGATCTCAGCGACATCGCCGCCGACTGGCGCAGCTGGTCCGAAGCCTTCCGCATTCCGATGCTGATGGTCGAGGCCGACGGCGTCGCCCGGCCGCTCGAAGACCACATCGGCGCCTTACGCACCAGCGACCTCAAGCCGCGCCGCCGTCATTCCTATTTCGCCAATCGCCGTCCGCGCTTCCTCGTGCGCCGCACCACCGGCCGGCTGGGCGTCGCCATGAAGATCGAAGGCAAGGAAATCATCGCCCGGACTTAAGCGAGATCGCGAAAGTCCCAATGTGGCAATGCCATTTTGAAACCCGGCGCCCGCGCCGGGTTTATCGTTTCATTCATCGTCCCAATCAGGGAATGGCAAACAGCAGCGAGACGAAGAGGCCGAAGAAGATGATCAGGCCGACGCGATTGTTCGATTTGAAGAGCGCCAGGCACTGGTCGGCATCGTTGATATCGAGCCGGACGATCTGCCAGGCGAACATGCCGGCCGCACCGAGCAGACCCAGAAACGCGATGAGATTGGCGCCGGCGAGCGCGAAAGCAATAAACATCAGCACCAGCGTCAGCCCATAAAGGCCGATCAGCCATTGCCGTGTCCTGTCGCCGAACAGGCGCGCGGTGGAGCGGACGCCGATCAGCTCGTCATCCTCCTTGTCCTGATGCGCATAGATCGTGTCATAACCGATCGTCCAGGCGACGGAGGCGGCGTAGAGCAGGATGGCGGCAAAGGAGAGGCCGCCAAAAATGCCGGCCCAGCCCATCAGCGCGCCCCAGGAAAAGGCAAGCCCGAGGTAAAATTGCGGCCAGTCGGTAAAGCGTTTGGCAAAGGGATAAAGTGCCACGATCCCGAGCGAGAGCACGCCGAGGAAGACGCTAAACCAGTTGAACTGCAACAGCACGAAGAGGCCGACCAGCGCCTGCAAACCGATGAAGATCTTCGCCCGGCGGCGCGTGACACGGCCGGAGGGCAGCGGACGCGACCGCGTGCGCGCCACTTCCATGTCGATCTCGTGGTCGACGAGATCGTTATAGGTGCAACCGGCGCCGCGCATGGCGACGGCGCCGATGAAATAGAGGAACAGGTGAGACACCAGCACGCTGCCGGAATAGAGCCCCTCGCCGATCGCCGCATTGGCGGCAAGGGTCGCCGACCAGAAGCACGGCCACATCAGGAGCTGCCAGCCGATCGGGCGATCCCAGCGTGCCAGCTGCGCATAGGGCCAAAGCCATGGCGGCAGGATCCGGTAGACCCAGTTATCGGAAGGTGCGTCGGAGACGCGATCGTTTAAGTCGCCGGTATCGTGCATGCCGCTCATCTAGCGGCGGGCGGCCGATCCGGTCAAGAAGCGATCATTGCGCTGCCACTTGCATCATCCCTAGATCAGAATCGATCCCGGGATGAAATTATCCTGCAATTCAAAGTGTTACAGCGCTGCGCATCTGGGAGGGATGCGCAGCCGCGTCAATCACTGCAGGGAAAAATTGAACTTGTAGGTCGCCGAGACGCCGATCAGGACCTGGTTCTTCGAGCCGCGCTCGCGCACGAGGCTGCTGTCGGCGGCGGGACCCGCCAGCCGCTTATATTCGAGGAAGGAACTGGCCGAAAGGTTTTCCGTCGCCTTCCAGGTCAGCGCCGCGCCGGCGCCATAGGATTGGATGCCCGACGACGGCTTATAGGGATCAAGGCCGCTTGCTGCCGCCTGCTTGGCGTTGACGCCGTAATAGGCGTCGTAATAGCCGCTGGTGGCGAAGGTCGCGAGCGGACCGCCAGATAGCTGCAGGTCGGGGGCGATATCGGTGAAGGCATCGACCGCGAGATCGGCGACGATGCCGTCATGCGAGCGGATGCCCTGGCGGACTTCGGCGCGGGCGCGAAGGAAATCGGTCGGGTAGACTTCGACGAAACCGCCGGCTTCCGCGCCCCATTTGACCTTCTTCAAGCCCTTCAGTTCGCTGCCGTCGCCATCATCGCGCGACGGCACGAATTTGCCGACGATGCCAGCGCGGAAGGCGCCCCTGTCGATGAGGGCGAAAGAAGGATTGTCGTTGCGCGAGGAAAAACGCGGACCGGCGCCTTGGCGGCCGACCGAGATCAGCGGGCTGAACTTGAATTCATTGTGCGACGAGCCCTCGAATTTCGGGGCGGAGAAACCGGCGACGCCGACGCTCAGATACCAGTCGCCGGACCAGAAGTGCTGGCCGCTTTCCTGCGCGGCGACCGAACCAAAAGATGAAAGGGCAATAGCCAGAGAGATCGATACGACTGATCGATGAGACACGTCCACACTCCAGAAAACGCAAAGACAAAGCCGCGAAGGGCGGCGCTCGTTACATCTATCCTGATGTCGTTACCCCGATCTTAACCACGGCGAAACAAAGGGCGCTGATGAAAGGCCGGTGGCATCTGCTATCGAATTCCGCAAAACCGGTCCCGCAGTGGCTCTAACGCAGGTTCCAGCGGCGGATGACCGGTTCGGTCAGATCGTGCTCATAGCCGAGCACGCTGATGCTCGCGGTATCGAGCACGAAACGGGAGCCGTCTTCCGGCGGCAGGCCAAGCCAGCGGGCGGCGAGGACCCGCAGGAAATGCGAGCTCGAAAAGATCAGGATGGTGCCGGCCGTTTGACGAAGTCCGCCAATCACGGCGTCGGCGCGATCGCCGACATCGGCGGCGAATTCGCCCTTCGGGCAGCCGTCGCGAAAGAGCTGCCAGCCGGGGCGGTCGGCAAGGATCGCCTTGGTGGTGATGCCTTCGTAAGCGCCATAGTCCCATTCGGCGAGATCGTCCTTGATCACCGCGCCCGATCCGAATCCGGCGAGCGCGCAGGTCTTGCGCGCTCGCTCGGAGGGGCTCGACCAGACGGCGGAGAAGCTAAGGCCCGCCAGCCGGTCGGCGATTTTGCGGGCGGCCTCTTCGCCATTCGACGTCAAGGGAATATCACTGCGTCCGGTATGGCGCCCGGACAGGCTCCATTCGGTTTCACCGTGGCGGACCAAGTAGATCTCGGGAAACGCATTGCTCATCGGCACGTCCTTTCATGAGAATCCGTCCCCCGGCAAAAGCGCCAGCGGAAACGGCACTTCCGCGGGATCAGAACGTCACCTTTTCGAGCGGCGCGCGCCTCGCCTCGAATTCCTTCAGCTTCGCTTCGTTCCGCTCAATATAGTTGCGATTGTCGGGAACGGCGAACTGGTTCTTGGCGATCTGGATCTGCAGGATGAAGAGTTCGTCCCAGCGGAAGCCCATTTCGGAACCCGCCAGATAGAATTCCCACATGCGGAAGAATTGCTCGTCGTAGAGCGCCACCGCTTCGGCCTTGCGCGCCACGAAACGTTCGCGCCAATGGCGCAGCGTATAGGCATAATGCAGCGGCAGGATTTCGATATCCTTGACCAGCAGCCCGGCCTTTTCAAGCGGCGGCACGACCTCGCCGACGGAAGGGATGTAGCCGCCCGGGAAGATGTATTTCTCGATGAAGGCATTGGTGCCGAAGCTCGGCTTCGGGCGGCCGATCGAATGCAGCACCATGACGCCGTTGTCGTCGAGCAGATCCGATACCTTGCGGAAGAAATTGCCATAATGGCCGATGCCGACATGTTCGAACATGCCGACCGAGACGATGCGGTCGAACTTCCTGCCCGTCATGGTGCGGTAGTCCTGCAGTTCGAAACGCACCCGGTCGGCAAAGCCGCGCTTTTCGGCGCGCGTACGCGAGACCTTGAGCTGCTCCTCGCTCAGCGTGATGCCGGTGAACTCTGCACCTTCGGTCGCCTCCGTCAGGTACATGCCCATGCCGCCCCAGCCGGAGCCGATCTCGAGGATGCGCTGGTTCGGCTCGAGCAGAAGCTTGGCGGCGATATGGCGCTTCTTGGCGAGCTGCGCCTCGTCGAGACCAATGCCCGGCGGCTCGAAATAGGCGCAGGAATATTGCCAGTCCTCGTCGAGGAAAAGATCGAAGAGCTTGGCCGACAGGTCGTAATGATGGGCGACATTGTGCTTGTTGCGATTGACCGGCACGCGGCTCTTCAGCTGCTGCCAGGCAATGCGGCCAAGCAGCAGTGCCGCCATCTTGAAATCGAAGATCTCGTTGGTGGTGTTCTGTTTCACCAGCGACAGGAAATCGTAGATGTTGCCCTGTTCGAGAATGAACCGGCCTTGCATGTACATTTCGCCGAGCTTCATGGCCGGGTCGCGCCGGATGGCGTCCTCGGCCTCCTGGTCGGCAAGGCGGGCGACAACGGTTTCACCGGTGCCGTCGCCGATAGTGTGGGTTTCGCCATTGGCAAGGGTAAGTTTCAACGAACCCTTGCGGACGATTTGCTGGACGATCGATAAGAATGCCGACGCCATGGACGCCTCGCAAATGTGACAGGATGGTCACATCAACTTAATAGCTCTCTTTCGCCTTACAAGCGCCGGATTTAGCACTCCGTTCAGAACGCTGCCAAACTGTTGCATTTTTGCCGAAATGCCGGCTAAACCCTTATTTTCGCTTCATGGCTTCGGCAAGTGCTGCGCCGAAGGCGCCCTGGCTCTCCGGTTTCTGAGCCGCGGGCCGGCGCTCGTTCTGCGGCCTCGACCCCTGGTTTGGGCGAGAATCACCACGCGGCGGCGGCGCTGATGAGCCGTCATCGCGCCGCATGGAAAGGCCGATGCGCTTGCGCTTGGCATCGACTTCGACAACCCGCACCTTGACGACATCCCCCGCCTTGACGACCTCGTGAGGATCCTTGACGAAGCGATCGGCAAGCTGGGAGACGTGCACCAGACCATCCTGGTGCACGCCGATATCGACGAAGGCGCCGAAGGCGGCGACGTTGGTCACCGTGCCTTCCAGCACCATGCCGGGCTTCAGGTCGGAAATTTCGTTGACGCCCTCGGCAAAGGTCGCGGTCTTGAAGCTCGGACGCGGGTCGCGGCCGGGCTTTTCCAGCTCTGCGATGATGTCCCTGACCGTCGGCAGGCCGAATTTCTCGTCGATGAACTGGCGCGGATCAACCGATTTCAATACGGCGCTATCGCCCATCAGCGCGCGCAGATCGCGGCCGCAGGCGGCGACGATCTTCTTGGCGACGCCATAGGCCTCCGGGTGCACCGAGGAGGAATCGAGCGGCTCCTTGCCGTTGGGGATGCGCAGGAAGCCGGCGCATTGCTCGAAGGTGCGGCCGCCGAGTCTGGCGACCTTCAGGAGATCCTTTCTCGTCTCGAAACGGCCCTCGCTGTCGCGGTGGCGGACGATGGCATCGGCGATCGACGGGCCGAGGCCGGAAACGCGCGAGAGCAGCGGCGCTGACGCGGTGTTGAGATCGACACCGACGGCATTCACCGCATCTTCCACCACGGCATCGAGCGAACGCGACAGCTTCTGCTGGTCGACGTCGTGCTGATACTGGCCGACACCGATCGACTTCGGTTCGATCTTGACCAGTTCGGCCAGTGGATCCTGCAGGCGGCGCGCGATGGAGACGGCGCCGCGCAGCGACACGTCGAGATCGGGGAATTCAGCAGCAGCGGTCGCCGAGGCGGAATAGACCGAGGCGCCGGCTTCCGAGACGATGACCTTGGTCGGCTTCGGCGCCGGCAACTCGGCCAGCATGTCGGCCACCAGCTTTTCGGTTTCGCGGCTGCCAGTGCCGTTGCCGATCGAGATCAGCTCGACATTATGCTTGCGGATCAGCGATGCGAGCTCGACCTGGGCGCCGCGCACATCGTTCCTCGGCTGGAAGGGATAGACGGTCGATGTCGCCACCACCTTGCCGGTGCCGTCGACGACGCCGACCTTGACGCCGGTGCGGATGCCGGGATCGAGACCCATCGTCGCGCGCGAGCCGGCGGGCGCGGCCAGAAGCAGATCCTTGAGATTGCGGGCGAAGACATGGATCGCCTCTTCTTCGGCCCTCTCGCGCAGTTCCCGCATCAGGTCGAGCGAGAGCGACATGGAAAGCTTGACGCGCCAGGTCCAGCTTGCGACCTCCGTCAGCCAGCGGTCGCCGGGACGGCTCGTACCGATCTCGTAGGCTGCCACGATCATGCGTTCGACCGGCTTGTTCGGAGAGACGGTCTCGGCGTCGGCCTCGATCGTCAGCGTCAGCACCTCCTCGTTCCAGCCGCGCAGCATGGCGAGCGCGCGGTGGCCGGGGGCGGTCGCCCAGCGTTCGGAATGATCGAAATAATCGGAAAACTTCTCGCCGGTCGCCTGCTTGCCGTCGACAACTTTCGCCTTCAGCAGCGAGGCCTGGCGCATATGGGCGCGCAGCCTGCCGAGCAGATCGGCATTTTCGGCAATGCCTTCGGCGATGATGTCGCGCGCGCCTTCGAGCGCCGTCTTCACATCAGGCACATCCGCTGTGACGAAGCCTTCGGCCAACACCGCCGGTTCCCTGGCGCGGTCGGCAAGGATCGTCTCGGCGAGCGGGCCGAGGCCGCGCTCGCGGGCGATTTCCGCCCGCGTGCGGCGCTTCGGCTTGTAGGGCAGGTAGAGATCTTCGAGCTCGGCCTTGGTTTCGGCGCCTGCGACCTTCACCATCAGCTCGTCGGTCATCTTGCCCTGGCCGGTGATCGATTCGACGATCGCGTCGCGCCGGGCTTCGAGTTCGCGCAGATAGACCAGCCGCTCGGCGAGATTGCGCAGCTGCGTATCGTCCAGCCCGCCCGTCACTTCCTTGCGGTAGCGGGCGATGAAGGGCACGGTTGCGCCCTCGTCGAGCAGCTCGATGGCGGCTTTGGCCTGTTCCGGCCGGGCGCTGATTTCGGCCGAGATGCGGGCTGCGAGAAAACGGAGGTCTGCGGCCATGGGGGTTCCTGGGGATTTCCTGTTTCGACAAAGGTGGCGGGACCATAGCGGCGAAAAGCGGCAAGGCAATGTTGGAGTTTACAGGCAAGCGCCGATCCACAGGATAAGCATGCCGGAAAGACGGCGATTTTGCGGTTGTGCAGATGCGCCATTCTTTGCTAGCAGAAGCAACGTTTTGACCCGGCGCCCATGCCATCCCTCCCCTCACGCGGGAGGCAAGGAAATTCGACATGCCAAACCTTCTTCTCGAACTCCGCTCCGAAGAGATTCCGGCCCGCATGCAGCGCAAGGCTGCCGGCGACCTGAAGAAGCTCGTCACCGATGCGCTTGTCGAAGCGGGCCTGTCCTACGAGGGCGCACGCGAATACTGGACGCCGCGGCGGCTTGCGCTCGACATCCATGGCCTGACGGCGCGCTCGGCCGATGTGCGCGAGGAACGCAAGGGACCGCGCACCGACGCCAACGAGAAGGCGATCGAAGGCTTCCTGCGCGGCGCTGGCCTTTCCTCGGTCTCCGAGGCGCAGGTGGTGAGCGACCCGAAGAAGGGCGATTTCTACGTCGCGGTCATCTCCAAGCCCGGCCGCGCGACGGAAGAGATCGTCACCGATATCATGCCCGGCATCATCCGCGATTTCCCCTGGCCGAAATCGATGCGCTGGGGCAAGGCCTCGTCGAAGCCCGGCGCGCTGCGCTGGGTGCGGCCGCTGCAGTCGATCGTCTGCACCTTCGGGCCGGAGCATGAAGAGACCACCG
Organism: Rhizobium acaciae; assembly: GCF_025941625.1. Taxonomy (NCBI): domain Bacteria; kingdom Pseudomonadati; phylum Pseudomonadota; class Alphaproteobacteria; order Hyphomicrobiales; family Rhizobiaceae; genus Rhizobium; species Rhizobium acaciae. The sequence goes on along the minus strand of NZ_JAPCZO010000005.1, from coordinate 166,557 downwards.
TCATCCCCTTCGAGATCGACGGCATCACCGCCTCCAATATCACTTACGGCCATCGTTTCCACGCGCCCGAGGCGATCACGGTGCGGCGCTTCGACGATTATGCGGTGAACCTGGAAAAGGCCAAGGTCATCCTCGATGCCGAGCGGCGCAAGGACATCATCCTGCACGACGCCCGCGACATCGCCTTTGCCAACGGGCTTGAGCTGGTGGAAGACGAAGGCCTGCTGGAGGAAGTCTCCGGCCTCGTCGAATGGCCGCAGGTGCTGATGGGCAGCTTCGAGGAGGATTATCTCTCGATCCCCTCCGAAATCATCCGGCTGACGATCAAGACCAACCAGAAGTGTTTCGTGACGCGGCCGCAGGGCGGCGAAACGCTGTCGAACAAGTTCATCCTCGTTTCCAATATCCAGGCGAGCGACGGCGGCAAGGAAATCGTCCACGGCAACGGCAAGGTGGTGCGGGCCAGGCTTTCGGATGCACTGCATTTCTGGAAGCGCGACCAGGGCAATCTGCCGGATCTCGAGATGCTGACGGCTTCGGCGGCAAAGTTCGGCCTCGACATCAAGAAGCCGCTCGACCAGCGCATGGCCAAGCTCGATGCGCTTGACGTGACCTTCCATGCCAAGCTCGGCACACAGGGCGCGCGCGTCGCCCGCATCCGCACGCTGGCCAAGGAATTGGCGAAGATAACTGGTGCGGATGCGGCCCTCGTCGATCGCGCCGCCGTACTCGCCAAGGCCGATCTGCGCACCGAAGCCGTCGGCGAATTCCCGGAGCTGCAGGGCTTGATGGGCCGCAAATATGCGGTGCTGCAGGGTGAGGACGCCTCCGTTGCCGCAGCGATCGAGGACCACTACAAGCCGCAGGGTCCGTCGGACCGCGTGCCGGAGGACAAAGTGGCGATCACCATTGCCCTTGCCGACAAGCTCGATACGCTGATCGGTTTCTGGGCGATCGATGAAAAGCCGACAGGGTCGAAGGATCCGTTTGCGCTGCGACGGGCAGCACTCGGTGTCGTCAGGATCCTGCTGGAGCGAAGGATCCGCCTGCCGCTGCTGGCAACGACCAGGGATGGCGACCTGCTCTCCTTCTTCCACGACCGCCTCAAGGTCTACCTGCGCGACCAAGGCGCCCGCCATGATTTGATCGACGCCGTGCTGACGCCCGATGCCGACGACCTGTTGATGGTGGCGCGCCGCGTCGAAGCGCTGACGGCCTTCATCACCTCGGAAGACGGCAAGAACCTGCTTTCCGGCACCAAGCGCTCGACGCAGCTGCTTGCCGCCGAGGAAAAGAAGGGCACCGTGATCGCCGACGGTGTTTCGCCAGCGCTTCTGAAGCTCGATGCCGAGAAGGAATTGTTCGCCGCAATCTCCAGCGCCTCGAAGGATGCGTCGCACGCCGTCGCCGGCGAGGATTTTCGCTCGGCGATGGAAGCGCTCTCCAAGCTGCGCGGCCCGGTCGACCGCTTCTTCGAAGAGGTGCTCGTCAACGACGAGGACGCCGCCATCCGCGCCAACCGTCTCGCTTTGCTGCGGCTGATCCGCGAGGCGACGGGAACGGTTGCGGATTTCTCGAAGATTTCGGGGTGACATTCGGCCGCCATCGGCGGTCTGGCATTGCCGCCGCCGTAGCGTTATTCATATAGACATGCAGAGCAAGATTCTCGTCAGCGCCTGTCTTATGGGCCAAGCCGTTCGGTATGACGGGCGGGCGAAGCCGTTGCTTCATCCGGTAATCGAGACATGGCGGGAAGAGGGCCGGCTCGTGACGATCTGTCCGGAGATGTCGGCGGGCATGACGGTGCCGCGGCCGCCGGCGGAGATCGCAGAGGCGGCAACCGGCGAAGAGGTGCTGGCCGGCACGGCGCGGGTTGTCGAGCTGACGGGCGCCGACGTGACGGAAGAGTTCCTGCAGGCAGCAAAGAATGCCGTGGCGCTCGCAAGGCAGGCCGGCTGCCGCTATGCGCTGCTCATCGACGGCAGCCCGTCCTGCGGATCCGGTTTCATCTATGACGGCACGTTTTCCGGCCGCAAGCAGGCCGGCAACGGCGTGACGGCGGCGGCGCTGAAAGCTGATGGCGTCGAAGTGTTTTCCGATCATGAGATCGAGCGGCTGATCGAACGTATCAGGCAATGAGCCTCAAAAGGCACGGCCGCCGGAGAACCGACGGCCGCTAAGAATTTCGTGATAAAAACGCCTTTGTCCCCGTGCCGTTTAAGCCGCGCGGCGACCTTGATGCATGGCCGGGGCAGCGCTTTCGCCACTGACGCGGAAGCCGCGGATGAGGTCGATCAGTTCGTCGGTATCGCTGGCCAGCGTTTCGGCCGATGCCGTGGTCTCCTCGGCCATGGCGGCGTTCTGCTGGGTGGCGGCGTCGAGCTGGTTCATCGACGAGGAGATCGAGCGCAGCGTCGTGTCCTGCTCGGAAGCGCTGTGGGCGATCTTGGCGACGATCTCGTTGGCGGCCTTGATCTGGTCGGAGATCCGCTTCAGCGCTTCACCGGCCTCGCCGACCAGACGGACGCCGTGGTCGACCTGGCTGGAGGAGCGGGCGATCTGGTCCTTGATCTCCTTGGCGGCCGCGGCGGAGCGCTGGGCGAGCTCACGGACTTCCTGGGCGACGACCGCAAAACCCTTGCCGCTTTCGCCGGCACGGGCCGCCTCGACACCGGCATTCAGCGCCAGCAGATTGGTCTGGAAGGCGATCTCGTCGATGACGCCGATGATCTTGGTGATCTCCGAGGACGACTTCTCGATGCCGCTCATTGCCTCGATCGCCTGGGTGACGATCGCATCGCTGTGGGTGGCTTCGGTGCTGACCGAATGGACGCGCTTGCTCGCCTCATGGGCGCCATCGGCCGTCTGGCGGACGGCAACGGTCAGCTCATCGAGGGCCGCTGAGGTTTCTTCCAGGCTGGCGGCCTGGCGTTCGGTGCGCTGCGACAGTTCGTTGGAAGCGCGGCGGATCTCTTCCTTGCTGGTGCCGATATCGGTGCCCTTGGCGCTGACCTTGGCCATGGCGGCTTCGAGATGCGACAGCGCATCGTTGAAGTTGTCGCGAAGGGCGGCGTATTTCTGGCCGAGATCGGCGCAGCGGACGGTGAGATCGCCGCGGGCGATCATCTCCAGCGCCTGGCCGATCGTCGTCACCACGCGCGCCTGCAGCGTTGCCTCGTCCTGCTGCTGGCGCAGATTGTTTTCGCGCTCGCTTTCCAGCGCCAGCTGCTGGGCCGCCTCGCGATCCGACATCTGATGGCGCTCCCTGATCTTTTCCTGCAGCGAGAGCGTCGCCTTGGCCATCATGCCGACTTCATTGTTCATGCCGGTATGCGGGATGGAGATGGAAACGTCCTCTTCCGAGACCGCCTTCAGGGCGGCGTGGACATTGTTGAGAGGCCCCGATATGCCGCGAATGACGATGTAGGCGGCCGTCATGGCAAGGAAGAACAGAACGATGCTGCCGGAGAGTGCAGTCAGGATCGTACTGTTTATCTGAGCATCGAGATCGTCCATATAGACGCCGGTAACGACGACGATCTTCCAGGGTTCGAAGGCCTGGCCATAGGCCGTCTTGCGATAATCGCCAACGGGTTGGCCCGGTTTGACCGTGGAATAATATTCGACGAGACCGCCGCCCTGCTGCCCGAGCTTGACCAGCTCATCGCGATAGAGCTTGCCTTTGCTGTCCGGCTGGCCCTTGTTGATCTGCCCGACTTTCGAGGCATCGTAGTGGAATACCATCTGGACGTCGTAGCTATAGCCGAAGAAATAACCGTCGGGATCGTATTTCATCCCATTGACGGTGGTGTAGGCCTGCTTCTGGGCATCCTCGAGCGTCATTTCGCCCGCGGTTACCTTGGACTGGTAAAGCTTGAGAACCGAGACCGCCGACTGAACCTCGGCGCGGAGCATGTCGTAACGCTCCTTGTAGATCGCATCGACCGAGGAGCGGATCTGCAGGGAGGTGGCGATCGCAAAGGCGATCATCAGGCCGACGACCAGCAATATGAGCTGCTTCGATATCTTCAAATTTTTCATGACGCCTCGCAACGGGAATGGATGGCTGCATTCCGGTGCGGTTTTCTACCGCCTGTGCGAGCGCGCCGAAGAAGAGGGCGCGTCTACCGCTGCTAAAACAAACATGCTGCGACCGGGTAAGGAACAATTGATGCCCACCCTATAAAAAAGCTTTAACTTTATTGTTCGCGGCGCGAATTTCCCTAAAAATCGAGGGGTAATTTACAAGGCAAAACCGCCGGATTTCAGGCATATTAAAACAGGAATGCACCCTCGCTTCTCTTCGAGGGTGCATCCGGTCCACCGGAGGTGGAACCCCAAGCGATCGAAACCTTGATCAGGCAGGGGCAGGGAACTTTGGTTTTACGCAATTCCCGGCAAAACCGCTGCGCGCTTTGCCTGGGAAAACCGCCGCGCACTTTCGCGCGACATGCTTTAGAAACGCAGCTTGAATTCGGAAACGTTAAGGGCTGCGGGTTGTTCCGCCATGCCGGCCGCGACAGGCCTGGCGTCGCCGCCGATGACGGCCGCCGTCGTCGCATTCATGTCGATGCCGTCAGCAGGCAGGGCTGGAGGTGCCGCGGCAAGCATTGCTTCCGGGGTCGCCTTGCTGACGAAGACGACGGGCGAGCCGCCCATCCAGCCCTCGGTGCGATAGATCTTCTTTTCGCCGCCGACATCGCGGATTTCACTTGCTTGGAGGACGCCGGGCTTCAGCTCCGGCACCGTATAGTCCTTCTTGGTGAGTTCCGCCTGGAGCGGCGGGCAATGGGCGCAGGTTTCGGTGACGATGCTGCCTTCAGCGGACGGAGCAATCTTGCCGACCACCTCTATCGAGGACGCCATTGCTGAGCCTGCCATCAGCAGGATTGCCGCACCGAGGAAAATCTGACGCATCAAAGTTACTCCGTCTCACCTTCGGAGCAAATTAGCGCAGCTTTGTTTCCATCCCGTCAGGGGAAAGGGTAAAAATTTAAAGAACGCGGCGGTTTATACTCATTCCGAGCCGGTTTCGCGCTCGATCGCCCGCCAGCCGATGTCGCGCCGGCAGAAGCCGTTTTCCCATTTCACCCTGTCAAGCAGCGCATAGGCGCGGTCCTTGGCCTCGGCGACCGTACCGCCTGACGCGGTGACGTTCAGCACGCGGCCGCCGATCGCAACCAGTGCACCATCCTTCAGACCCGTGCCGGCATGAAACACCTTCTCGCCCTCGCCTGCATCGGGCAGCGAGAGGATCGGCGTGTTCTTCTCGTAGCCGCCGGGATAACCCTTCGACGCCATGACCACCGTCAGCGCCGGATCGTCGTTCCATTCGGCGTTGACCTGATCGAGCGTGCCGTTGGCGGTGGCGAGCAGCAGCGGCAGGAGATCGCTCTTCAACCGCATCATCAGCACCTGGCATTCGGGGTCGCCGAAGCGGACATTGTATTCGATGAGCTCCGGCCCCTTCTGGGTGATCATCAGCCCGGCGAAAAAGACGCCGGAGAAGGGATGGCCGCTCTCGGCCATGCCGCGCATCGTCGGCTCGATGATCTCTTTCATTGTGCGCTCGACCATCTCGGCGGTCATCACAGGCGCCGGCGAATAGGCGCCCATGCCGCCGGTATTGACGCCGGTATCGCCCTCGCCCACCCGCTTGTGATCCTGGGCGGTTGCGAGCGGCAGCGCATGTTTGCCATCGCAGAGGCAGAAGAAGCTCGCTTCCTCGCCATCGAGATAGGCTTCGACGACGACTTCAGCGCCGGCAGCGCCAAAAGCGCCCTCGAAGCAGTCGTCGACCGCGGCCAAAGCTTCATCGAGCGTCATTGCAACCGTCACGCCCTTGCCGGCAGCAAGGCCATCGGCCTTGACGACGATCGGCACGCCTTCGGCGCGGATATAGGCTTTCGCCTTCGGTCCATTGTTGAAGCGCTGGTAGGCGCCTGTCGGAATATCGTAGCGGGCACAGATATCCTTGGTGAAGCCCTTGGAACCCTCGAGCTGGGCGGCGGCAGCGGAGGGACCGAAGACCGCCAGGCCATCGGTGCGCAGCCGGTCGGCAAGTCCGGCAACCAGCGGCGCCTCCGGGCCGACGACGACGAAATCGATCGCCTTGTCCTTGCAGAAGGCCGCGACCGCTTCGTGATCCTCGATGTCAACCGACACGAGAACGGCGTGTTCGGCAATGCCGGGATTGCCGGGTGCGGCGTAGAATTCCGTCATCAACGGCGATTGCGCCAGCTTCCAGGCGAGCGCATGCTCGCGTCCGCCCGATCCGATCAACAGAACCTTCATGCGCGACCCTTTCCTTTTCTGTCTGGCGGTTAAGGGCCAAGGGCTAAAAGGTCAAGCGGGAAAGCTTACCAGCCCCCGCCTCCACCGCCTCCGCCACCGCCGCCGGAGGAGCCGCCGCCGGAAAAACCGGAGGATGAGCGCGACGGCGGCGGCGCGGGAATCGTCGACGCGATGGTCGAGGCCATCGAAGAGGAAAAGCCACCGATACGATCGGAAAAGCTGCCGCTGTTGAAGTTGCCGGCATACCAGGCGGGCGCATAGGCGGCAGCCGCACCGGCGGCAGCTGCCGCAAGCCAGGTCTCGAAGGTGCGCGACCAGGGTTTTTCGACGCCGAGCGCCACTGCATAGGGCAGCAGCGTCTCGAAATGCCGCGGCGACATTTCCGGGGCGCCGGCCGTGTTCATCCGGTCCTTCTCGGCAAGCGTCAGATACTGGCGCAGGCCGTCTATGCCATCCATCATCTTGGCGCCGAGCGGGGTCGGCGCACCCATGATGAAAAAATAGAGGATGTTCAAAAGCACGATGCCGCCGACGGCAAAGAGCATCGGCGTTTCGTGCAGTTGCACCAGCGACGAGGCAAGCGCCAGCCCCATGGTCGCCAGGATGCTGATGCCGACGAAGACGCCGATCGCGGCGGAGATGATGGCGATGATCTTGCCGAACAGCGACTTGCCGCGATGCAGCGACCTGACGAGGCCGGCGACGAACACCGAAATGAAGACCGAGATGACGATCGGGATCAGCATCACCGCGATGGTGTCGGGCTCCAGCGAACCGAAAACGAACAGGATCACCAGGGCCGCGGCACTGAGCGCGATGCCGCCGGCGGTATAGGCCAGGTTGGAATTGTAATATTTGCCGCGATGCTCCTTCTCGATCGCCGAGCGGAAGGCCTGACCGACGGACTTCACCCGCTCGCCGTTGGCCTTGTCGATCGTCAGCGTCGAGCCGGCGCCACCGGCAACTCTCAGCAATTCGATCTCGCCGGCCTGGAACTTCTCCTTGCCGAGCGGCTTGCCGGTTCCGCGGATGACGATCGAATTCTTCAGGTCTTCGAGCTTGACGTAACCGCGGACGGCAAGATTGAGCGCGGTGGCGGACAGCGCCGTCCAGCCCTCTCCGGAGAAGCCCTTATTGTCGATATAGTTGACCAGCGCCGGCGAGATACCATCAGGCGCGTCCCAGCGTGGCACGACGACGCCACGGGCGGGATCGCGGCCGACCTTCAGCCAGGAGCGCGTGTAATAGGCGAAAACGAGGATCAGGCCGCCGAAGCCGATGAAATAATTGCGGTTGTCCTTCAGCCACCAAGTGCTTTCCATGTCCGCGCTCGGCGGATCGATCGACCCCTTCGGCATGCGGATTGCAAAGGTCAGCCCTTCGTTGGGGCGAAGGGGCGTGGTGGTGGAAAAGACCAGGCCAGCGCCGGTCTCGCTGACGCGGGCGTTCTTTCCGGTGGCTCCCTGCGGGCCGGTGAAGAAGGTCGTCTCCATCGCGCCGACCTCAGGCGGCAGCTTCACCGTCGCGGTTGCCAAGCGGATCGGGAAGATCCAGCCATTGCCGGTGACGTTCCAATAGAGTTCGTCATGATTGTCGAAATAGCGGATCTGGCGATTGGTCCTGTAAGTGAAGACATATCGATGACGGCCCGGCGTCACCGTCACATCGGCGGAACCGGCATAGATGCGGATGCCGCCTGAGATCGATTCGGTGTGCCAGGGCTCGTCCTCGCCATCGCGCTGGACCGAGACCATATCGAAATCGACGCTGCGGCGACGGCCGGCGGCATCGGTGAAATAGAGCGGGAAGTCACGGAAGATGCCGTGGTTGATCTGATTGCCCTCGGCATTGACGGTGATCGTCTCCGTCACCGACATCGCGCCGCTCTTTTCGAGCGCGATGTCGGAGGCGAAACTGTCGATCACCTCGGCTGCAAAGGCCGCTGGAGCGGCAAGCATCAAGAGCAGTGCAAAGCAAAATCCGAAAAACCGACGACCCATCCCTGTCTCCCCGCCGGCAGCCTCGGCTGCGTTTCGTCAATCGTTGTCCTGATAGGTCACGCCGAGGGCTGCGAGCGTCCTCCAATAGGCGGGGAAGGTCTTGCCGACGCAATCGGGATCGAGAATGGTGATGCCGTCGATCTTCAGCCCGGCCAGCGCGAAACTCATGGCGATGCGATGGTCGGCAAAGCTGTCGATCTCTGCCGGCAGATGCTGGCCCACCAGTGCGGGATCCGATTGTACGATCAGATCATCGCCCTCTTCGCGGGCAAGGCCTGAAACAATGCGGTTGAGGCCGGTCGAGAGCGCCCGGATGCGATCGCATTCCTTGACGCGCAGATTGGCGATGCCGACGAAGCGAACCGGCGTCTCGTTGAAGGCGGCAAGCACGGCAAGGGTCGGAACGGCATCCTGCATCTGCGAGCCGTCGATCTCTGCCGGCAGATGCGGAAAACGGGCGATCGTGGCGTAAGCGCGTGCGTCCGGCTGCGAAAAGGCGTCGGAGGGAACACCGAGATCGATCGCGCCGCCTGTAAGGACTTCCGCAGCCCAGAGATAGGTCGCAGCCGAGGCATCGGGCTCGACGATGAAATCCGCAGCGCGGTAGCCGGTGGGCTCAACACGCCAGGTGACGGGGCTGGTCTTCTCGACCTTGGCGCCGAAGGCCTTCATCGCCGCGGTGGTCAGATCGATATAGCCGAGCGCGCCGATATCCTCGCCGACGAGTTCGATGTCGACCGGCCGGTCGCCGCCGGCCGCCATCATCAGCAGCGCCGAAACATACTGGCTGGACAGACCGCCATCGATGCGGATGCGGTCGGCCTGGAAGCGGCCGGTGCCCTTGATTGTAACCGGCGGGCAGCCGGTCTCGGCGGTGACGTCGACGCCGAGCGTGCGCATCGCCTCGACCAGCGGACCGATGGGACGCTTGCGCATATGCTCGTCGCCATCGACGATGACGGTGCCGTCAACCAAAGCCGCAGCCGCCGTCAGGAAGCGTGTCGCCGTGCCGGCATTGCCGAGGAAGAGCGGCGCTTTCGGCGGCAGCAGCCTGCCGCTGCCGGTGACGACGAAGCTGGTGTCGTCAGGCTCGTCGATCGCAACCCCCATGGCGCGCAGCGCTTCGGCCATATAACGCGTATCGTCGCTCTTCAGCGCCCCGGTCAGCCGGCTGGTGCCCTTCGCAAGGCCGGCGAGCAGAAGCGCGCGATTGGTGATCGACTTGGAGCCCGGCGGCATGGCGCGGCCCGAAAGCGGCCTGCCCGGCGGGATGATCGTGAGTTTGGCTGTGCGTGTCATGCTGTTCTTCCGTCGATAGGGCGACCCTAAAGCGCGTCGCGATCTGCCCCTGCTCTTAATCGCTTTCTGGCAAAGGCAAAATGCCGGATCGTCAGAATTTCACGGTGGGGACGGCGCGGTCGGTCTCGTTGGTGATTTCGAAATATTCCCGCTTGGCAAAACCGAACTGGCCGGCAACGAGATTGGACGGGAAGCTTTCGACCTTGACGTTCAGGTCGCGGGCAGCACCGTTGTAATAACGCCGCGCCATCTGCAGCTCGCCTTCCATGGTTTCCAGCGAGGCCTGCAGTTCGGCAAAGTTCTGGTTGGCCTTGAGATCGGGATAGGCCTCGGCGAGCGCGATGACCCGGCCGAGCGCCTGGCCGAGCAGGCCTTCCGCCTGCGCCCTGCCGGCGACATCGCCTGATGGTACGGCCTGCGCCTTGTTGCGGAGCTCAACCACCTCTTCGAGCGTGGTCTTTTCATGGGCGGCATAGCCCTTGACCGTCTCGATCAGGTTCGGGATCAGGTCGGCGCGGCGCTTGAGCTGGACATCGATGCCCGACCAGGCCTCTTCCGCCATCTGCCGCGCGCGAACCAGGCCGTTGTAGACGAAGACGAGATAAAGCGCGATGACAACGATAATAGCGAGTGTCACAAACATGCAGATGGGCTCCCCGATTTGATGATCGCACGTTAGTGATTCGGCATAACAAAGTCATCTTGGCGCAGTCATTCTTTGACTGATTTCGATCAGACTTTGAAAATACCGCTCGTCTAAGAACTTATTCGCCAATCCGGAGCATAGGCATCCATCTTCTCGCTCTCTCGCCAGAGGTTGAAACGTTCGGTCCAGCGTTGCTCGACACCAAGCGCCACGGCGAACGGCAGATGGTGCTCGTAACATTCGATCGACATTGGCGGGCCATCGATCTCGCCGTGGAAATAACGGTGCAAACTGAGGATGTTATTGCGGATCTGCCGCTGCTTCGACGTTGGCATGCGCAGCATCGCCAAAACAGCGATAATGCCGGCAATGTGCAGCAAGATCGCCACCAGATATGGCTGCTGTTCGCCGATCACCTCGGTCATGCCAATATAGCCAAGTGCAACAATCAGTATCGCCGGAAGACCCACAAACAAACTAATCGCCTGTTTGAACTGCTCGGAGGTGCCGGTGGCCACGGGAAACCGCTCTGGATGGCGGAACATTGTTACCACCAGAAAAACAATGAACAATATCCCGCAGATGGCCGCGGAAAAAATCAAGAGGCCCGACAAATAGGCAGTGGCAATGCCGAGAACTAGAATTGTAGCCGAAGTCGTCAACGCTGCTCGATCTGCGCCGCCTCTAACTTTCCAATATTCCTCGGCGACTGTCTGGTGCAAGTCACGTTCGAAACCATACAGGGCATATACGACGGTGCGCCGATCATTGACGGGCCGCTCTCCTTCAATTCGACCAAATACCGAACGCGTCACAGCTGGAAGACCATACCATCTGGCGCGCGCCACCTTGCCCTTCTTGCGCACCTGCCTGGCAGACAAATCCGAAGCTTCAGCATTCTCCCCAAGGCCAGAAATGCGAAGCAGTCTCTTCATTGCGAGATGGCAGACAGACGCCATGAAGGCCGCCTTTGCAGTATCCGGCTTCCAGTTCCAAAACACATAGGCGGCTAAAGCAGGCGAGATGCTCTCCGTCTTCTTGCTATCGACAGCAATTGAAGGTGCAGGCAATCGCCAGCTCTGCCCGAATCTCATGAGGACAAACAGACCAGCGAGGAGCGGTCCCAAAATGCTGATGAATGGGAGAAAGTGATCGGAAAGCCACCACTGCACCCGCTTGCCGCTCGTTACGGTCACAAAGGTCCCTGTGGGATATTCGATCTCGATGTCCGGCAGCTTTCGATCCGCTTTACCTACTGGAATAGATACCAAGATCTCATTCGGTGCGCTCCGCGTAATGGCATAGGCCGCCGCCCGATCCTGTTGCGAGGGGCGTACCGTTCCGCCCGGCGGCAGCTTCAGAGTAAGCGTTTTTTTCGCTCCCTGGCCGTGCACGCGGCCCATATAGGCCGGCAGGAAGAGAACCTCGCGATCGCCTTCCTGACGAACCAGGCGTCCGAGCCAGTAAGCGATCTGGATCTTTGTAACACCGGTGAGCAGATCTGCAGAACAGCTTTTGCAGTGCTCCGCTCCTATGTAAACCGAATAACCCGGCACATTGTTTTCTTTGAAATAATATTCGTCGATTCCGTCACGCCGGGCTGCGGCCAGTTCGAAATCGCGCCAGTGAACACCACCTGACGCATCCGTGAAACGTTGCGGGATATCAACGTAGACGCCGCCGTAATTTTCCGCCTTTTTGACCAAAATGTCGAAGTGTTCCGACACAAACGCACTGCCGTCGGTATAGACTTCGATCGTAGTGTTTGCCGAATAGACGGTGAATTCTTTGTCGAAATTGCTGCACGAAGTCAGGACGAACAGCATGGCGCATAAGATGGGCCATGCTAAAAGGCGCAACATCCTGGGGGCGGAATTTTCATACAAAGGTTTAAAGTAAAGAATACCGCTCTTCAAAAGAGATACCGAAGCCATACGTGATCGCAACACCCACAAGACAATGTGGGGGCGGTTTGCGCAATACAAAAGAAGCGGAGCGACGGAAGCGACGGAAATTTTCGAGACGGCTTTTACGCCGCCTCTTTCGAGAGATTGACGCCGCCGGCGTCGGTCAGCAGGAAGGCTTCGCCGCAGGCCTTGGCAAGCGTGCGTACGCGCAGGATGTAGCTCTGGCGCTCGGTGACCGAGATGACGCCGCGGGCATCGAGCAGGTTGAAGACATGGCTTGCCTTGATGCACTGGTCATAGGCCGGGAAGACGCATTTGTGCAGGCGCTGGTTGGCGTTGTCGCCGGGGGCGCCGGCATCGAGCAGCGCCCGGCATTCCTTCTCGGCATCGACGAAATGGCGATGCAGCATCTCGGTGTTGGCGAATTCGAAATTATGGCGCGAATATTCCTGCTCGGCCTGCAGGAAGACATCGCCATAGCTGATCTTCTCGTCGCCGTCGCGGCCGTTGAAGTTCAGGTCATAGACATTGTCGACGCCCTGCACATACATGGCGAGACGTTCGAGGCCATAAGTCAGTTCGCCGGCAACAGGCGAGCATTCGATGCCGCAGACCTGCTGGAAATAGGTGAACTGCGAGACTTCCATGCCGTCGCACCAGCATTCCCAGCCGAGGCCCCAGGCGCCAAGCGTCGGGCTTTCCCAGTCGTCTTCGACGAAACGAATGTCGTGCAGCAGCGGATCGAGACCGATCGCCGCCAGCGAGCCGAGATAAAGCTCCTGCAGGTTGGGCGGGTTCGGCTTCAGGATGACCTGGTACTGGTAATAATGCTGCAGCCGGTTCGGGTTTTCGCCATAGCGGCCGTCGGACGGGCGCCGCGACGGCTGGACGTAGGCCGCCTTCCACGGCTTCGGGCCGAGGGCGCGCAGCGTGGTGGCCGGGTGGAAAGTGCCGGCGCCGACTTCCATGTCGTAGGGCTGCAGCACCGCGCAACCCTTGTCCGCCCAGTAGTTATGCAGGGTCAGGATCAGCGCCTGGAAGGAGCGCTTCGGGTTCATATGGTCTGGGATAGCTGACATCGAACGGCACCGATTGCTTGGGATTTATCGGCGCGACAGGTGCCATGGAGGGCGGCGGGGGTCAAGACTTTTGCGGCGGCGGAGAGATCTAAAACCCCTCCCCAACCCCTCCCCACAAGGGGGAGGGACTAACCCGGAGTACCCGCCTCGCTCCTCCCGAAACGTCGAAGATCTGGAAAGCGGGTGCGGCAAATTAAGCCCCTCCCCCTTGTGGGGAGGGGTTGGGGAGGGGTCTAGCATGCCGGATGGGCGGCAGATGAGCGGCGACGCCTCTTATTCTCCCTCGCGCTTCAGCCGGTATTCTCCCGTCGCCGGGTCCTTGACCAGTGTGCCGATTGCGCCGGTCTGGCGCTCCTTTTCAGCGCGGCGCGACTTTTCGGCGAGCTTGCGGGCATCGGAGACGAAGCGGCGGTAGAGCCACCAAGCCGAGAAAACCAGGACCAGGATCGTAATAAGCTGTGCCATGCCCCTCTCTTGCTCCTCTCAAAGCCCGAACCGGCTCCACAATGCTCTCTCTTCCGCCGCTTCGACAAGCCCCGTCGCGAGACCGGATGCAGCACCTTCGAGCGAGACCGGCGATACGCCGGGAATCCGGCGGCCGAACAGGCCGCGGCCGGCGGTGACGAGCTCCAGCTTGGTCTTCTGGCCGTAGCGCCTCTTCAATTCCTGGCGCATGTCGCCGAGGCCGTCGATGAGGCCGAGTTCGAGGCCGCGTGTACCGCTCCAGAACAGGCCGGAAAACACCGCCGCATCGTCCCTCAGCTTGCCGGCGCGACGCTCGCGCACCATGGAGATGAAGACCTGATGGATTTCGAGCTGCAGGCTTTTCAGGTACTCGATATCCTTTTCTTTTTCCGGCTGGAACGGATCGAGGATCACCTTATTTTCGCCCGCCGTATAGACGCGGCGTTCGACGCCGATCTTCTTCAACAGTTCGGGAAAGCCGAAACCGCCGGAGACGACGCCGATCGAGCCGACGATGGAGGTGGCGTCGGCGATGATCTCGTCGCCGGCAAGCGCGATCATGTAACCGCCCGAGGCGGCGACATCCTCGACGAAGACCAGAACCTTCTTCTGCTTCTCGCGGGCAAGCTCGCGAATGCGGGTGAAGATCAGGCGCGACTGCACGGGCGAGCCGCCCGGCGAATTGATGGAGATGGCGACCGCCGGTGCATCCTTCATGGCGAAGGCTTTTTCCAGGACCGGAGAGACATTGGCGAGGTTGAGGGTCGGCCGGAACTGGCCGCCGCCGCTGATGATCACCCCCTGCAGCCGGACGACCGGAATGGTGATGCCGTCCTTGCGGAACCGTTTCGGCATCAGTTTTCTCAAGAATCCGGCCATTTCCCATCCTTCGCTTCGGGTCGCACGATCGTCACCCATGTATGCGCTGGAACGACAAACGCAATGGCTGCGTTCCTGAAAACATTGGGTTTGAATTTGTTGTTGCGAATGACTTGCATTGTCATTCTAAGTCGTCATAGTGCACGCACGATAAAACAGGTGGAAATCGCATGGACGTCCTCAATCCGAATCCAAAGAGCGGCTGGCGGCACGAACGCGGCGAGGCGTCGCTGTCCGATGTCTACCGCACCGTCGGAACCGGGCGTCACAGCTCGGCATGGCGAAGGGCGGCAGCCTTCGCCGGGCCGGGCTACATGGTCGCCGTCGGGTACATGGACCCCGGCAACTGGGCGACCTCGCTCGCCGGCGGCTCGAAATTCGGCTATGCGCTGCTCACCGTCGCGCTGCTTTCCAACCTGATGGCGATCGTGCTGCAATCGCTCTGCGCGCGCCTGGCGATCGCCTCCGGCCGCGACCTCGCACAGGCCTGCCGCGACGCCTTTCCGAAATATGTCTCGCTGCCGCTTTGGGCCTTTGCTGAAATCGCCATCATCGCCACCGATATCGCCGAGGTGATCGGCACGGCGATCGGCCTCAATCTGTTGATGGGCATCCCGCTCGAACTCGGCGTGCTCATCACCGCGCTCGACGTCTTCGTGATCCTCTTCCTGCAGAAGCTCGGCTTCCGCTGGGTGGAAGCCTTCATCATCGCGCTGCTCGGCGTCATCGCGGTCTGCTTCGGCGTGCAGATCCTGCTGGCCGACCCGCAATGGGGAGCGGTCCTCACCGGCTTCTTCCCGACGACCGAGATCGTCACCAATCCGGAGATGCTCTACCTGGCGCTCGGCATTCTCGGTGCGACCGTCATGCCGCACAATCTCTACCTCCATTCCGGCATCGTGCAGACGCGGGCCTATGGCCATACCATTCCCGAAAAGAGGGAGGCGCTGACCTTTGCGACGATCGACTCGACGGTCGCGCTCTGTTTCGCGCTGCTGATCAATGCCTCTATCCTGATCCTGGCAGCCGCCGCCTTCAACGCGCACGGCAAGACCGACGTCGTCGAACTCGGCGATGCCTATTCGCTGCTGTCGCCGCTCCTCGGCCTCGCCATCGCGCCGACGCTGTTCGGCATCGCGCTTCTCTGCTGCGGTCTCAACTCGACGGTGACGGCGACGCTTGCCGGCCAGATCGTCATGGAAGGCTTCCTCAAGATCCGGCTGAAGCCGTGGGTGCGCCGGCTGATTACCCGGGCCATCGCCATCGTGCCGGCAGCGATCGTCACCATCTGGTATGGCGACCAGGGCACGGCGGAGCTTTTGATCCTCACCCAGGTGGTGCTCAGCCTGCAGCTTTCCTTCGCCGTCTTCCCGCTTGTCATGTTCACCGCCAACAAGTCCAAGATGGGCGAACTCGTGGCGCCGCGCTGGTTGAGTGGGGTTGCCTATCTGATCGCGGTCGTGATCGCCGGACTGAACGTCAAGCTGCTCCTCGACTTCGTCACCGGCTGAAGCAATTCCAGGAAAAGTGTGGCGCCAGTCTAAAGCCTGGCATAGGCCGCCCGGCCATTGTTGAAATCATCGACGAGAGGGGAGAACTTGTGGCTCCCCTCTTCGTGCATGATCAGGGCCGCACGCAGCGACAGCCGCGCCCGCGATCCCTTGATCGCAGTCACCAGGATCCGCACGGCGTTTTCACCCGGACGCGGATGGATGGCGGTGATCTCGATGCCGCCGAAGCGCCGGCCGCAGGCCCTGATGATCTCGGCGATCGACTGTGGCCTGGCGATCAGCGACAATTGCCCGCCTGAGATCATGATGGCGCCGGCCGTGCGGATCCAGCTTTCGAACAGGCCGTCGGTCATCGCATGGGCTTCGGCCTTCAGCGCATCCGGCGTGCGCCGGTCGCCGGCGTCGTTGAAGGGCGGGTTCATGATGACGTGGTGGAAGCTCTCATCGGTGAGCCCCGCATCGTTGCGCGCCTTGGCGGTCAGCGTCACATCGGCCTCGACGACGCTGACGCGGCCGGCGATATGGGCATTGTCCGGCAAAAGGATGCTGCGGCGGGCATAATCGGCCATCTCGGCCGAGCGTTCGAACAGCACCACTTCTGCATCGGCAAGGCGCGAGGCGACGGCAAGGCCGGCAGCGCCGGCGCCGGCGCCGAGATCGGCAACCCTGATCGGGCGATCGTCGGCGACCAGAGCCGCAAGCAGCATCGCATCCATGCCGGAGCGATGGCCCCTGCCCTTCGGCTGCACCACATGGAAGCCGCCGCGATGAAAGGCATCGACAGTGTCAGTGGCGGTCATCGGAGCTCACTTCCGCTCGCGCAGCTCGCCGCCGAGACCGGCATCGGTGAGGATGCGGCGCGCCTGATCGGCCATCTCCTCATCCACCAGCAGGCGGCGCGACAGCATCCCGAGCGAGCCTTCCAGCACGCTCATGCCCTGATCGGCGATGAAGCAGTGAATTCCGGCATCCTTCATCAAACTCTCGGCATAGGAGAGAAGAACGGGATCGTTGGCGCGGATAAGCTCATGCATTTGCCGTCGTTTTCCTTCCAATTTCGCCCAGCGCGACAATTCACCCCTTGCCGCGTCCATCGCCCCTTTCTATTGTCAGATGCAATGAATGAATAGGAGTCCGGGTCGTTGGGCGTGGTCATACCGCTTGAAGAAAGCAAAAACAAACTGGCATCCATAAAGCCGCTGGTCGATCTCACCAGGGCGGATATGGAGCGAGTAAACCAGCTCATTCTGTCTAAGGCCGGCTCCGATGTGCAGATGATCCCCGAAGTGGCGAACCATCTGATCTCGTCCGGCGGCAAGCGGCTGCGGCCGATGCTGACACTGGCTTCCGCGTCACTGTTCGACTACAGGGGCGAAAACCACGTCAAGCTCGCCACATCGGTCGAGTTCATGCACACGGCAACGCTGCTGCATGACGACGTCGTCGACGAAAGCGATCTGCGCCGCGGCAAATCGACGGCGCGGATGATCTGGGGCAACCAGGCAAGCGTGCTGGTCGGCGACTTCCTGCTCGGCCAGGCCTTCCGCATGATGGTCGATGTCGGCTCGCTCGATGCGCTGGACGTCTTGTCTTCCGCCGCCTGCGTGATCGCCGAAGGCGAGGTGCTGCAACTTTCCGTCGCCAAGAACATGGAGACGACGGAGGACGATTATCTCTCGGTCATCCGCGCCAAGACGGCCGCTCTTTTTGCCGCCGCCGCCGAAGTCGGGCCGATCGTCGCCGAGGTCGGCCGGTCCGGCCGCAATGCGTTGAAATCCTACGGCATGAATCTTGGGCTCGCCTTCCAGCTCGTCGACGACGCGCTTGATTACGGCGGCAAGGCGGCCGATCTCGGCAAGAATGTCGGCGACGATTTCCGCGAAGGCAAGATCACCCTGCCGGTCATTCTCGCCTATCGCCGCGGCACAGAGGATGAGCGCGCCTTCTGGCGCGATGCGATCGAGGCCGGCAACAGCACCGACGCCAACCTCGAAAAAGCGCTGGGGCTGATCACCAAATATGGCACGCTCAGCGACACGATCGGTCGCGCGATCCATTACGGAACAATCGCACGGGACGCGCTTGCGCCCCTTCCCGATACGGTCTGGAAATCCGCCCTGATGGAAGTGATCGACTTCTGCATCGAGCGCGTCAATTGATCAAACGTCCTTGATCGCAGGCTGATTTTCTTGCAGCGCCGCTTCAAAAAAGCCATCCTGTTGTGAATCAGTGATCGCAACTGGTTTTGCGACCGACACCATTTGTCGGGACGCTGTCGAAGAAAGGTTTCCTAATGCGGCAGAGACTTGCCATCCGTCTTCTTACGAGCGCAGCGCTGGCCGCTGTCCTTTCGCTCAGCGGTGTCGGCGGCGCGAACGCCGAGGATGCGGCCAAGACAGACGATTCCGGCACGGCCGTTCACTTCGATGCGGACAGCGTCACCACTTTCTCCGGCGCCTTTCTCGCCGCGCGCACGGCCGATGTCGATCATGACTACGAAACGGCGATCGAACTCTACAAGAAGGCGCTGCAGATCGAGCCTGGCAATCCCGAGATTCGCCAGCGGCTGATGATCTCGCTGCTGCTCAATGGCGATATCAAGGACGGCGTCAAATATGCCAATGACCTGAAGGGCGATCCTTCCGTCGAGCGTATCACCACGATCGTGCGCGGCATGGATGCCGTACGCCGTGACGACTACAAGTCCGCCGAGGCAATCCTGAAATATAAGGGGCCAAACGATCTCGATCGGATGATGAACGACCTGCTGCTCGCCTGGGCCCGCGTCGGCGCCGGCCGCGGCAAGGAAGCGCTGACGATGGTCGAGAAGATGAAGGGGCCGGACTGGTTCCGCATCTTCCAGAATTACAATGCCGGAGCGATCGCCATCGCCATCGGCGACGTGAAATCCGCCCGAAAGCATCTGAACGATGCCGTGCTCGACAAGGAGGGGGGCGCAACCGCGCCCGACACCTTCATGCGCGCCGTGATGGCGCTTGCCCGCCTCGAAGCAACACAAGGCAATAAGCAGAAGGCGCTCGACGCCGTTTCCGTCGGTGACAACCTGTTGCCGAACTATGCGCCGCTGAACGCGCTGCGCGACAGTATCGAAAAGAACGAGAAGCAGGAGCAGCAGGTCAAGACGGCCGAAGAAGGTGCAGCCGGCGTGCTCTTTTCGGTGGGCGGCGCGCTGAACCGCGACGGCGCCGAGGACATCGTCTCGCTGTATCTGCAGACGGCCAATGCGCTCGATCCGAACAGCGCCGATACGCTGGTGCTGCTCGGCGGCATTGCCGAGAAGCAGAACCAGATGGACCGCGCCATCGCGCTCTACAAGAAGGTGCCGGAGAATTCGCCGATGCGGCGCATCTCCGAGCTGCAGCTCGGCCTTGCCCTTGCCCAGGGCGGCAAGGTGGACGAGGCGCGCAAGCACCTGCAGGCGCTGATCGCCTCAGACCCGAAGGACATCCGCAGTTACCTCGCCTATGGCAGCGTGCTCTCCGACGCCAAGGACTACCAGGCGATGGCCGCGAATTACGACAAGGCCGTCGAAACGATCGGCCCCATTCCCGGCCGCGCCAACTGGAGCGTCTTCTTCCAGCGCGGCATTGCCTATGAGCGGCTGAAGAAGTGGGACCAGGCGGAACCGAACTTCCGCAAGGCGCTGGAGCTCAATCCCGACCAGCCGCAGGTACTGAATTATCTCGGCTATTCGTGGATCGACATGAACCGGAACCTCGACGAAGGTCTCGGCATGATCAAGAAGGCCGTCGACCTTCGTCCCGACGACGGCTACATCATCGATTCGCTCGGCTGGGCCTATTTCCGCCTTAACCGCTTCGACGATGCCGTCGACGAGTTGGAGCGGGCTGCACAGATCAAGGCCGGCGATGCGACGATCAACGACCATCTCGGCGACGCCTACTGGCGCGTCGGGCGCAAGCTCGAGGCCGTCTACCAGTGGAACCGGGCGCTCGGCTCCGAGCCCGAAGCTGCCGAGATCCCGAAGATCAAGGACAAGGTCGCCAACGGCCTGCCCCCCGCCACCGACGATGCCAAGGCGGCCGACAAGAAGCAGCCGGATCCGGCACCCGTTATCCCGCCGCCGGTCGACAAGAAATCCTGACGGGCGGGAGGCATGCCTGAAAAGGACTTGGCCGGAAACAGGTCAAAGAAATAGAGCATGATGTCGTCCGAAAACCGCTCACACTTTTCGGCATCATGCTCCAGCATCACCGAGGAAGCTCGCGCGAAGATCAACCTGGCCCTGCATGTGACGGGCCAGCGGCCGGATGGCTATCATCTGCTCGATATGCTGGTGACCTTTGCAGATCACGGCGACCGGCTGGATTTCGTGCCGTCGCCGACCGATGCGTTCACCCTGTCGGGCCGTTTTGGCGGAACACTTGCCGGCGGCAGCGGCACCAACTTGGTGCTGAAGGCCCGCGATCTCCTGCGCGCGGCGATCGGTCCCCTCGCCTTTCCCATCCGCATCCATTTGGAAAAGAACCTACCGATCGCCTCCGGCATCGGCGGCGGCTCGGCGGATGCGGCTGCGACGCTGCGCGGGCTGACGCGGCTCTGGGGCGCGACGTTGCCCGAGGAGGCGCTCGCAGCTCTCGCCCTGAAGCTCGGCGCCGACGTGCCGATGTGCCTTGAGAGCCGGCCGTTGATTGCCCGCGGCATCGGCGAAGAGCTCGAATCCGTGCCGGAGCTGCCGGCCTTTGCCATGGTGCTCGCCAATCCGCTGAAGGGCGTCTCGACGCCCGAGGTTTTCCGCCGGCTGGCGGAGAAAAACAATCCGGCTCTGAGCCTGGCACTGAGCCGGTCTCAGACTGCCGACTGGCTCGCGGCGATTGCTGCTGCCCGCAACGACCTGGAGCCGCCGGCGCGCGAACTCGTGCCCGAGATCGCGGCGATCTCGGCGATGTTGCAGGCCCATGGCGCGCTTTTGACCCGCATGTCCGGTTCCGGCGCCACCTGTTTCGGCATCTTTGCGACGATGGCGGCTGCGAAAGACGCGGCGGCAGCTCTTCACGAGGCGCGCCTCGACTGGTATTTCCAGGCGACGGAAACGGTTTCGGGAGGCGCATGATGGCAGGTCTGGACGAAAAGCGGCCCTTCATCGCGGTCGGCATTGCGGTTCTCACGATCTCGGATACCCGCACGCCGGAGACGGACAAGTCAGGCGACACGCTGGCGGCGCGGATTAAGGAGGCGGGGCATAGGCTGGTCGACCGGGGGATCGTGCCCGATGATTGCGAAAAGATTGCCGCGCGGGTGAAGGCCTGGACTGAGAACCAAGACATAGACGTCGTCATCACCACCGGCGGCACCGGCTTTACCGGCCGCGATGTGACGCCAGAGGCGCTGGAGCCTTTGTTCGAAAAGCGGATGGACGGCTTTTCCGCCATCTTCCACCGGATCTCCTATGAGAAGATCGGCACGGCGACGATCCAGTCGCGCGCCACGGCAGGCGTTGCCAACGCCACTTTCATCTTCGTGCTGCCGGGTTCGCCCGGCGCCTGCCGGGATGCCTGGGACGGCATTCTGAAAGGGCAGCTCGACTATCGAAGCGTGCCGTGCAACTTCGTCGAGATCATGCCGCGCCTGGACGAGCACCTGAAACGCGGCGCGACGAAGTAAACCCGTTCTCGCTTGCCCTATGTCGCAAGGCCCGGCAGGGCGGGCATGGTGTCCCAGCTGTCACCCGACAGCAGGACGCAGCTCATGCCGTGAACGTTCGTGACGATGAGTGTCCAGGTGCCGCTTTCGGCGGCATAGACCTCGAGAACGGCGTTCTGGTTGATCAGTCCGACTGCCGTGAGCTTTTCGGCGAAGTTCTTGTCGAGGAAATTGACGATTTCGGGTCGGCCTGCGCAACTGCGCATCATCTGCGATGCTGCCGAATGCGGATGCGCGATCACCAATGTCGGCAATATGACGGCCAGCAGGCCATAGATCATACCGCGTACGCCGTAGATCCTGCCGCGTGCCATGACGCACCTCCTTTCGCCGGGAACCCGGCAGAAAAGGAGATTTTCGGTGACCTGTTCTGCCGTTCACCGGCATTCCATGGCCATTCCGTTGAAGCGAGGCGCTTCCACGGCGCCATGTTTGAATTATAGCGCGAAATCCTATTGGGCGCCATCTTTTGCTCATGGAGAGGGTGACGGCCCTATCGAGCAGCGCGCGCGACCCAGGACGGAATCATTTCGCTCGCCAAGCGGCGCGGCTTCTGGCCCTTGACGAACTCGGTGAGCCGCATGCCGCTTTTGGCGGTGGCGAGCGCCAGCTTCTTCGGCATCAGCAAACCAAGCTCCAGCGGCGGCACGGCCCGGCCGACACGCTGGAAGAACGGGCGCCGGTAGCCGCGTGAAGCGGTGAAGCGCGCCGGCAGCTTGTTCAGCGCCATATATTCGGCGACCTCATCGATCCAGCCGGCCTGGGGTCTTGCGCCCGGCTCGACGAAGAGCAGCCATTCGCCGCGGGCTGCGCGGACGATGTCCTTGATATCCCATTGCGAATGGAAGCGGCAGCCGGCGGCGTCGGCCACCCGCGAGGTGCCATCGCGCGAGCCGTGATCGAGCACGACCACATCGCTCACCAGCCCCTCCACCGCGCCTGCCACCAATACCGATAAAGTCTGTGCCAGCTCAGATTCCTGATCCTGACATTCGAGAACAACCGTCAACATTGACTATTTATAATGCGCCGCACAAAATTTTGCCAGCATCGTTTTCCTCATTTTGTTCTTGCCTTGTTCTTGTTTTGCGGATAGGAATTTAATCAGCAAAATGGGCGGAGGCGATGGCTTTCCGCCGCGGGAGAATCCGATGAGAGAGCAGTCCCTGGCAGGGCAGCCCGCATTCGCGCCTGCCAATACGGCAGATATTGCCGATGCGATGATCGTGTCCTCAGGTCTGAGAGTCGAGGTCGATCGGCGGCGTGGGCGTGGGGCAGGACTGAACCCGACAGGCCGGTTCGAGACGCTGCAGCGGGAGACCGTCGATGATGGCTGGCAGACGTGGGAAGAGCTGCCGCCGTTCAAGACGGAAGTGCAGGTCGAAAAACCGCGCACGGCCATCACCCGCAACGAATCGCCGGATCTTTCCTTCGACCGCTCGATCAATCCCTATCGCGGCTGCGAGCACGGTTGCATTTACTGTTTCGCCCGGCCGACACACGCCTATATGGGGCTTTCTGCGGGGCTCGATTTCGAGACGAAGCTCTTTGCCAAGCCCGATGCGGCAAAGCTGCTGGAGCGGGAGCTCGCCAAGCCCGGCTACAAGGTGCGGGTGATCGCGATCGGCACCAATACCGATCCCTATCAGCCGATCGAGAAGGAATGGCGCATCATGCGCGGCATTCTCGAGGTGCTGAACAAGGCGAACCATCCGGTATCGATCGTCACCAAGTCGGCGATGATCCTGCGCGATCTCGACATCCTGCAGGAGATGGCAGGTAAGAACCTGGTGCGCGTCGGCATCTCGGTGACCACGCTGGATCGCAAGCTTGCCCGGACGATGGAGCCGCGTGCCGCCACACCGCCGCGGCGGCTGGAGACGATCCACACCCTTGCGGAAGCAGGAATCCAGACGGCTGTCATGGCCGCCCCGCTCATCCCGGCGCTAAACGACCACGAGCTGGAGCGTATCCTCGAATCGGCAAAGGCTGCGGGTGCTGCCGAGGCGAGCTATGTCATCCTCAGACTGCCGCTCGAGGTCAGCCCGCTGTTTCGCGACTGGCTGCTGCAGCATTATCCCGATCGTTACCGGCATGTGATGTCGCTGGTACGCTCGATGCGCGGCGGCAAGGATTACGATGCCGAATTCGGCAAGCGCATGAAGGGCGCCGGCCCCTATGCCTGGCAGATCGCCCGGCGCTTTGAAATGGCCGCCAGACGTTTCGGCCTGACGCGACGCAGCGTGCCGCTGCGCGACGATCTGTTCGTACCGCCGGATGGCAGCGGCGTGCAGCTGTCGTTGCTCTAACCTTTTGTTTTTACGCAATTCCGGACGAAAAACCGCTGCACACTTTTCCTGGAATTACCTCTAACCTTTTACGCAATTCCAGACGGAAAACCGCTCCGCACTTTTCCTGGAATTGCTTCAAGCTTGCGCATCGGCATCTCGACAAAACCGCCTGTTTTCGAGCCCCGAGCGCAATTCCCGCGGATGGCCCTGACCGCCACCATCCGCCGGACCGGTCCCCGGCCGCCGCCCTGATCCGGGGACTTGCGGGAAATCGGGTTGGCGTGCGAGGTTCAGCCGCATGAAACCTCGCACGCCACCCGATTCTCCCCTGCTTTTCGACACGGCTCCGCTCGTGCCGGATTTTCGACTGGAACTCAAAGCCCGCAAGGCCGGCCATTGGCCGGTCGCCGGCGCCGATGAGGCAGGCCGCGGGCCGCTGGCGGGACCCGTCGTGGCTGCCGCCGTTATTCTCGATCCGAAGCGCATCCCTGAGGGGCTGAACGATTCCAAGCAGCTTTCGGCGCAACGGCGCGAGGAACTGTTCGTGCAGATTCTGGCGACTGCGACCGTCTCCATCGCCTCCTCCAGTTCGACGCGCATCGACGAGACGGATATCCGCAAGGCAAGCCTCGACGCCATGCGCCGCGCTATCTGCAGCCTCGCCATTCCGGCCAGCTACGTGCTCACCGACGGGCTCGACGTGCCGCCCGGCCTCGATTGCCCCGGACAGGCGGTGGTCAAGGGCGATGCCCGCTCGGTCTCGATCGCCGCCGCCTCGATCGTCGCCAAGGTGACGCGTGACCGGATGATGGCCCGGGCCCATAGCGTGTTTCCGGATTACGGCTTTGCCGCGCATGTGGGCTACGGCACGGCGCAACACCGCGCCGGCATCGAGAGGCACGGCCCCTGTTCGCTGCACCGGATGAGCTTCAGGCCGTTGCGCAAGACCGAGGACGGTCCTGAGACGGACGAGCTGCTTTCCGAATAGGTCGCCCAAAGAAGACCGGGCAAATGAGAAGGAAGTGCATGCTCTCTGAAAGGGGCGCGCGAGGAACGGAGGGGTTGCTGCATGTCCTCTTCTCCCCTCGGGGAGAAGGTGCCGGCAGGCGGATGAGGGGGCCGCACGGCACGTTCTTCACGCAAAACCTATCCCGGCACGCCGACGGTAACGCCGTTCCCCAGCGCCCTGAATACGATCGAGACGATATCATCGCGGCAGAAACCTGCATGGACGCTATTGGGAAAGACCGGCTTCGCCGGCCCCCTCATCCGCCCTACGGGCACCTTCTCCCCGCTGGGGAGAAGAGGGAATCGAGACGTTGCGGCATATGCCTTCGCTCTGTTTAAGACGGTCCGAAGGACGGCGAGAGACACGTGGCCCGGCCCAGACAGAGGTGGCAATGCCGGATCAACGGCACCACATTGTCCTCCGCACGAGGAGTAGAGACCAAGCCTTGCCAACAAAAGAAAAGGCCGAGACATGCCCGGCCTTCTCTCTCAATCTTTTCGAAACGCTCAGTTGAGCCGCGTCTTGACCTGGCCGACGGCATTGCCGAAGAGCTCGGACTGGATTTTGGCGTCGGCCCGCTTGGCGAGCACGGTTTCAGCAGCCGCGATTGCGAGATCGACAGCGGCGGAACGCACCGCCTTCATCGCCTCGACCTCGGCCTGCTTGATCTTCTGCTCGGACAGCGCCGTGCGATTGGTGACGAATTCTTCCGTCTTCTTCTTCGCTTCGGCGGTCAGCATTTCGGCTTCGCGCTCGGCGGCGGCAACGATGTGGGCTGCTTCGGCCTCCGCTTCCTTGCGCTTGCGCTGGTATTCGACAAGCAGGTGCTGGGCTTCCTCGCGCAGACGCTTGGCTTCGGCCAGTTCGTTGCGGATCTGGTCGGCGCGGTCGTCGAGCGACTTCGCCATCATGCCCGGGACCTTCAGGTAGACGACCAGCGCCAGAAAGAGGACGAGACCGACAAAGGCGAAGAAAGTCGCATCAAGAAATTCCATCGATCAAACCTCCTTCTTGGCGGCCGCAACGGCGGCGGCGACATCGGCCTTGGCGACGGTGCCGCCGATCAGCTGATCGATAACGGCTGCGGCCGTTTCCTCGGCAATGGTGCCGACATCGGCGAAGGCCTTCGCCTTGATCTCGCCGATGCGGACCTCGGCAGCCTTGATCTTTTCCGACAGGGTCGCCTCGACTGCACGGCGATCCTGCTCGGCCTTGGCCTTGGCAGCGTCGCGCGCGGCACTGCCGATCGCATTGGACTTGGCACGGGCAGCGGCCAGTTCACCTTCATAGGTCCGGACGGCGGCGTCGGCTTCCGCCTTCAGGCGGCCTGCTTCTTCCACATCCTGGGAGAGGCGCGTGTGACGCTGATCGAGGATCGCCCCGATGCGCGGCGCGATGACCTTTTGCATGAGCAAATAGAAGACGCCGAACGTGATCACCAGCCAGAGCAACTGGGATGCGTAGGTCGTCGAATCGAAAGGCGGGAAGGGGCCGCGGGCGTGTCCGCCTTCGGCAACACCAGTCTCGGTATGGACCTCGCCTGCGGCCGGAGCGGCATGCGCATCCGTACCCGTCGCTGCCGCCGGTGCTTCCTCAGCGTAAGCCGGGGTCACAAAAAACATGCTCACCTCCAGGTGGACTGCAAATGCAAAGGATCACGGCTTGCGATCGCAGGCCGTGATCCATCTATTCGCCGATATCAGACGGCGAAGAGGAGGAGGAGAGCGACGAGCAGCGAGAAGATGCCCAGAGCTTCCGTAACGGCGAAGCCGAATACCAGACGGCCGAACTGGCTGTCAGCGGCAGACGGATTGCGCAGAGCGCCGGAGAGGTAGCTGCCGAAAATATTGCCGAGACCGAGAGCCGTACCGGCCATACCAAAGCAAGCCAGGCCTGCACCGATGTACTTTGCTGCTTCCGCTTCCATGTTGAACTCCTTTGAAATGGTTGTTGCGGCGAATGACTGACGCCCTTTGACGTCGTTGTCGTTATCCTTAGTGCCCGCCCGGATGGATCGCGTCATTGAGGTACATGCAAGTCAGCACCGCAAAGACGTAAGCCTGGAGGAAGGCGACGAGGAACTCGAGACCGGTCAGGGCGACGGTCATGATGAGGGGAAGAACGGCGCCGCCAATACCGAGAGCACCCATGGTTCCGAGCGAGGCGACGAAGCCTGCGAACACTTTGAGCGTGATGTGACCGGCGAGCATGTTCGCAAAAAGACGAACCGAGAGTGAAATCGGTCGCGACAAGAAGGAGATGATTTCGATCGTGACGACCAGCGGCAGCAGAACGCCCGGCACACCCGAGGGCACGAAGACATTCAGAAACTTGAAGCCGTGCTTGTAGAAACCGTAGACGAGAACCGTACCGATAACCAGAATCGCGAGGGCCAAGGTGACGATGATCTGGCTCGTCACCGTAAAGAAATACGGGAACATTCCGAGCAAGTTCGCCGTCAGCACGAACATGAAGAGCGAGAACACCAGCGGGAAGAACTTCATTCCCTGCTTACCGGCGCCTTCCTTCAGCATATTGGCGATGAATTCGTAGGACATTTCCGCGATGGACTGCGAACGGCCCGGAACGATGGCGCGGTTCGATGTCGCGAAATAGAGAAAGCCTGCGGCAACGGCAGCCGAAGCGGCCATGAAGAGCGATGCATTGGTGAACGAAAAATCAATTCCGCCGATTTCGATCGGCACAATCTTCTGGATCAGGAACTGATGAGTCGGATCGTTAGACACCGCTTGTTCTCTCTCTTTGGCCCGCAGGACGCGGGGTCATTGCACTGGACCGGAACCGGTCCTTATTTCTTGTCGTCCTTGTCGTCCAGGGGGTGGGCCACCACCCCCGCAGAACGCAGCACGTTCAGAACGCCGGCACAAAATCCGAGAAGCAGAAGAACAATCAAACCCCAAGGCGCCGTGCCAACAAAACGGTCGA
Source organism: Rhizobium acaciae (assembly GCF_025941625.1). NCBI lineage: Bacteria > Pseudomonadati > Pseudomonadota > Alphaproteobacteria > Hyphomicrobiales > Rhizobiaceae > Rhizobium > Rhizobium acaciae. The sequence continues at coordinate 138,546 of NZ_JAPCZO010000005.1, read as the reverse complement.
GGACATAGCCAAGGAGAGCACCGACGACGATTGCGGAAATGAACTCGCTGGAAAGCTTCATCGCCTGGGCATAACCTTTGCGGCTTACCTCGGCACGGGCTTCGCTTGCCTCTTCCACGTTCGCCTCGACGCGCTTGGTCGCGAGTTTCGCTGCCAATTGCGCACGGCGCTTTTCAAGACTTTCCTCGCGGTCATCCGCCATGGATCTCTCCTCGCCTGTCCGTCGCCCGCACTCCCGCTACCCCGGTCATTCGGACCCCGGACGCGAAGGTTGAGACCCTTCCGGCCCGTTCTGAAGTCGCGCGCAACATAGTTTTAGGGATTAGCATAGTCAAGGCGTAGACAGCTTCTGTCCAGCGAGAAAATAATTCCATCAAATCAAAGAGATAAATCGACTCGGGGTCGATCGCGCAAATTCGACGGAAAGAATCCGCTTTTCCGGGCCGGAAATCGGCTTGCCCCGGTGATTTATCTCAGCTCCAGCCGCCGCCATAGGTGCGATAGAACACATGAAGACCGATGCGGCCGACCTTTTCCATGGTCTTTGCCCATTTCGGTCTGACATAGACGGCATGGTAGTGCGTCGCCGATCCCACCTGCGGCAGCCAGATCTTGCCAGCGGTCACCGCCATCGCCACGTCGCGGGCGACTCGCCAGTGATATTCCGAGTTCACCCTGTCCTTGATGCTGTCGCAGGCGAAAGAAAACTGGCAGCGGTTGCGCCAATCCTCGTTCTGATAGACGACGCCGCAGATGGTCTTCGGATAGGAAGGGTTGCGGACGCGGTTGAGGATGACCTGGGCGACGGCTGCCTGGCCCTTCACCGATTCTCCACGCGCCTCGAAATAGATGCCGGAGGCAAGGCACTGCTGTTCGCGGGCGGAAAAGACGCTCGGCGCCAGCACGCTTGCGGCCCAGGCGTGATCGCGCGGGCCGATCTCCGGAACGAAGCGGCCGCTGTCCTGTTCGGTCAGGATGGAATCGAACGGCGATTGGCGGGCATAGTCGGGTGCTGCTGGTGCATAGGCGGTGGCCAGCACATCGGCCTTGTTGCTGGTGACGAGGCTTGCGAGCATGGCCGGCACGCCGTTATCGGTCACAACGGGCCGCGTCTTATAGAAAGATGTGGCGATCTCGATTTCCTTGCCCTGGATCTTCGGCTTGACGAAGGCCGACCGGTCCTTGAGATCGAAGCTGGGGGTGAAGAGCATCTTGGTGCGCTCGAGGATCGAGCCGGCGGAAAAGTCCTTCGGCGGCTGCATCTTCTCGACGGCGACGACACGGCCCTTCTTGGTGCTGCGATTGACGCGATCCTCGTCCGGCGTGTCCTCGTGGCCCCTATCCTTGGCAGTGCCCTTGTCCTTGGCATTGAAGGCGACCTTGCGGCCATCGGGCAGCACCATGCCGGCACCGGTTGCGATCGAACCCGTCACCATCGGCTCGGCGAAGGCGAGCTCGGCCTGGTGGATGGAGCCGGCCGGCGAATTGGTCAGCACCATGCGCCAGTTCTCCCCCTCATGATCGAGGCCGGCGAGCATGGCGGCGAGATCGGCATGAGATGCGACGCTCGGGAAAATCAGCCAGCCGGCGAGACCGAAGATTACGGGCGACACCCAATTCTCGGGAATGAGACGCAGCTTGCTACGGGAAGGGCTCTTTCGACGCAACACGGACTCCGGGCATGGAACGCGGGAACATTCCATTAAAAATCCCGCATTAACCTTGATGTCCGGTTAACAGGCTGTGCCGAAATGTGCCCATGAGAATTTTTGGATATTCTAATGTGAGGGATAATTCGAGGGATAGGTGTGTCGCAGCCTTGTGAAAGGTTCCTCCCCACCTCGCGAAAGTCCCCTCCCCAACCCCTCCCCACAAGGGGGAGGGACTATGTGCGGCGCTCGCACGCAACAAACATCAGCCGTTCTGCGGATGAAACGATGAAGTGGGAAGCGCCGGAGCGGCAGGTTAAGCCCCTCCCCCTTGTAGGGAGGGGTTTGGGGCGGGGTCTTTGCCCCACGCATCAAATAATAACGTGCGAGCCCAGCTCCACCACCCGGTTCGCCGGCAGGCGGAAGTAATCCGAGGGGTTGGCGGCGGCGTTGGCGAGCGCGATGTAAAGCCGGTCCTGCCAGTAGGGCATGCCCGATTTGGCGTCCGGCACCAGCTTGCGGCGGCCGAGATAGAAGGAGGTCGACATGATGTCGAACTTCAGTCCCGTCTTGCGCAGTGTCGCCAGGGCCTGCGAGACATTCTGCGATTCCATGAAGCCGAACAGCAGCTCGACGCGGGAGAAGCGCTCGGAAATCTGCTCGACCCTGTAGCGGTCTTGGCTCGGGACGCGCGGCTTGTTGATCGTGCGGATCGTCAGGATGACGTTGCGATCGTGAAGCACGTGGTTGTGCTTGAGATTGTGCAGCAAGGCGGCGGGGGCCGATTCCGGATCGCTGGTCAGGAAGATCGCCGTGCCCGGAACCTGGGCCGGCGAATGTTCGCTCTTGCGCTCGATCGAGCTGACGAAGGAGGCGAGCGGAATATCGGTGTGGCGGGTCTTTTCCATCAGGATCGCACTGCCGCGACGCCAGGTCCACATGACGACGGTGAAGGCGGTGGCGATCATGATCGGGATATAGCCGCCGTCGTGGATCTTCAAAAGGTTGGCGCCGAGGAAGATCAATTCGAGCACCACCAGCGGCGCAAGCGCGATCACCGCGACCGGAAGCGACCAGTTCCAGCGGGCGCGGACGAACTCGAAGGCCATGATCGAGGTGACGACCATGGCGCCGGTGACGGAGATGCCGTAGGCGGTCGCCAGCGCGTCCGATGTCTTGAAACTCAGGACCAGGAAGATGACGCCGATGAACAGCACGGCATTGACCGAAGGCACGAAGATCTGCCCGGTATTGGTTTCCGAGGTGAAGAGGATTTCCATGCGCGGCAGGAAGCCGAGGTTGATGCCTTGGCGCACCATCGAGAAGGCCCCGGTGATGACCGCCTGGCTGGCGATGATCGTCGCGGCGGTCGCCAGGATGACGACCGGCAGCAATGCCCATTTCGGAAACATCAGATAGAAGGGATCGGACATCGTCATCGGATTGCCGAGAACGAGTGCTCCCTGCCCGAGATAGTTCAGCGTCAGCGCCGGGAAGACCAGCAGGAACCAGGCCCACTGGATCGGGCGGCGGCCGAAATGGCCGAGATCGGCATAGAGTGCCTCGGCGCCCGTCACCGTCAGGAAGACGGCCCCGAGCACGACGATGCCGTAGAAGCCCTCATGCAGCAGGAAGGCGACGGCATAATAGGGATTGAAGGCGGCAAGGATGCCGTAATCGTCCGAAATATGGGAAATGCCGGCGGCAGCCATGACGAGGAACCAGACGGCAGTGATCGGGCCGAAGAACCTCGCGACGGCGCCGGTGCCGCGCGATTGCACGACGAAGAGCAGCGCCAGGATCACCACCGAGATCGGCACGATATATTCAGAGAGCCTGGGTGTGACGAGCTTCAGACCCTCGACCGCCGACAGCACGGATAGAGCCGGCGTGATCATCGCATCGCCGAGGAAGAGGGCCGCACCCATCAGGCCGAGCAGCATCAGGATGGCGGTGTGGCCGTTGGCGGTCTTCATCAGCAGGGCAAGCAGCGACAGCGTGCCGCCCTCGCCGTCATTGTCGGCGCGCAACAGGAAGAGCACATATTTGATGGTGACGATGATCGTCAGCGCCCAGATCATCAGCGAGATCAGGCTGATGATCTCGAAACGGGTAACGCCGTCGTGGGCCACCGGCTTCAGCGCCTCGCGAAAGGCATAGAGCGGGCTGGTACCGATATCGCCGTAGACGACACCGACGGAACCCAGCCCGAGATAGAACAGCTTTTTCGGCGTCATATGGCGTTCGGTCGGATGGCTCTCTTCGGACATGAAGTTTTAACAGGCTCCTCAGAGCCAGCCTTTCCAGCGGAAAAAGAAAAAGGGGATGACGGCTGAAATCACCATCAGGGCCAGCGAATAGGGATAACCCGCGGCCCAGGTCAGCTCCGGCATGACCTGAAAGTTCATACCATAGACGGAAGCAACCAATGTCGGCGGCAAGAACACCACCGAGGCAATCGAGAAAATCTTGATGATCGAGTTCTGCTCGATGTTGATCAGCCCGAGCGAAGCATCGAGCAGGAAAGTGATGTTGGCGGCGACGAAGGAAGCATGCTCCGACAACGACTGGATATCGCGGGAAACGGTTCGGCAGAGCTCCTTCGTCTCGCGGTCCTGCTGCATCGCCGGGATGGTGTGAAAGAACGTCAGCAGCCGGGCAAGCGAGCCGAGGCTGTCGCGCACCTTGCTGATCATCCGGTGATGGCCAGCGATATCGCGCAGCTTCTCCTCGAGATAGTTCGAGGGCTTGCGCACCTTCCTTGCCCGGTCGCCGAAGACATGCATCGACAAGATGTCGATGCGCGAGACGGAAATCTCGAGGATCTCGGCGGTGCGGTCGACGATCGTCTCCAACAGCTTGGCGAGAAGGGCGGCACCACTGCGCCAGTTTTCCGGCAGCCGGTGAAGGGCAGCGATGAACAGCGCAAAGGATTTGGGATGGGCGTAGCGAATGGTGACCAGACGGTTTCCAGCCAGGATGAAAGCGACATCTGTCAGCGTCGGCACGTCGGTGTCAGCCTTCCAGAGCAGCGAGGCGGTCATGAAAACGGCGTCGTTTTCGACATAGAGACGGGCGGAAGGCTCGATATCCTTGAGGTCGTCGCGGGTCGGGACCTCGATGCCGAGAACCTTCTCGACATAGATTTCCTCATCGCGGGTCGGCTCGATCATATCGATCCAGACGACATCCTCGGGAAAGGACGCGGCATGCGACAGATCGCGGATCTCGACCGACCTGCAATTGGAACAGTAAGCGGTAATCACCGGTCGTCTCTCCGGCTGCACCCAACCTTAAAGGCCGGCATGCGCGTTGTGCTCAACCGCATCGCAGTTCCCAATCCTTCGATCGACAAGACAACTCCGAACTTGCAGGCGGGCAGGCCTCTTCGAGACGAAGACGACCGTCACTGAGCAACTGCAGCAAAACGCCATCATGGCGCCGCGGCATATGAAGCAAAGCCGTGAAATAATCAAGCCATCTTCCGTGAAGCGCGGCTTTTCACCACGTTTCCCCCACAATTTGGGGTATCCGGCGCGGCGATTCGGCTCGCTCAAGCACTTCGCATCGAGCCCGATTCATGCGACGCGCGTCAGCTCTTTGTTTCATGCATGCCGTTATCCCGGAACCGCTGCACACTTCCGGGCGACATGCATTTGTCGTGATGCATGCCTTTATCCCGGAACCGCTTCACACTTCCGGGCGCATGCATTATTCGAAGACGATTGTCGGTGCCGGACGCTGAGACTGGCCGGCCACCTGTTCCCAGACCTTGGCGGCGATGCCGCGGTAGATGCCGGCGACGACGCCGTTCGGCTCGGAGGCGACGAGCGGCGTGCCGGCGTCGGAGGTTTCGCGGATGTTCATCGTCAGCGGCACTTCGCCGAGGAAGGGCACGCCGATGCGCTCTGCCTCCTTGCGGGCGCCGCCATGGCCGAAGATGTCGTAGCGGGTGCCGGTATCCGGGGCGATGAAATAGCTCATATTCTCGACGATGCCGAGAACCGGCACCTCGACCTTGCGGAACATGTTGAGGCCCTTGCGGGCATCGATCAGCGCCAGATCCTGCGGCGTCGAGACGATGACGGCGCCGGCAAGCGGCACCTGCTGGGCCATGGTCAATTGGGCATCGCCAGTGCCGGGCGGCATGTCGACGACGAGGACGTCGAGTTCGCCCCAGGCGACTTCGCGCAGCATCTGCAACAGCGCCGACTGGACCATCGGCCCGCGCCAGATCATCGCCGTCTCCTCGTCGACAAGGAAGCCCATCGACATGACCTTGAGGCCATAATTCTCCATCGGATTGATGATACGGCCGTCGATCTGGGTCGGGCGACCGGATATCTTCAGCAGCCGCGGCATCGAGGGACCGTAGATATCGGCATCGAGAATGCCGACACGAAGGCCGTTGGCGAGTAGGCCGAGTGCGAGATTGACGGCGGTGGTCGACTTTCCGACCCCACCCTTGCCCGAGGCGACGGCAATGATGGCACCGATGCCGGGCACACCGATCTTGCCGGCGCGCGGCGGTTGTTGAGGCGCGTGGGCGTGGCCCGCATGATCATGTTGATGATCGTGGCCGGCATGGCCGTGAGGCGGGTTCGGCCGGGCAGCCGGAGCGGCGGCCGCCGCCTTCTTGTCGGCGGTCAGTGTGACGAGGGCACCCTTGACGCCCGGCATTTCCTTGATGACGCGCTCGGCGGCGAGCCGCATCGGCTCCAGCTCCTTGGCGCGATCGGCCGGGACGGTAATGGAGAAATAAACCTTGCCGTCGGAGATGAAGACGTCGGAGACCATGCCGAGCTCGACGATATCGTGCTCGAGATCGGGTCCACGCACGGTCTTCAGCGTTTCGAGAACCTGTTCCTTGGTAACGTCGGCCATTCCACCCTCACTGCTTCTTGCAGATCACAGATAGTGGAGACGGAAGCCTTCGCCAAACAAAATCATCGGGAGGAAAATCCCGCGCGCCAAAAGAGCGCCGGGGAGAATTGGCAATCCGTTGCGGCCATCAAGTCCGCCGGGCTTTCGCCCTGATGGCCGCAACGGTCTCCCCGAGAACCGGCGCAATCCGGGGCGAACTAGAGCAAGCCGAAAAAAAGACCAGCGAAAAGTGAACGGGGAAGACGAAATCGCAGACAGCCGGGTAAGAAGCGGTGCCAAAACGCAACAACCGCCGCCGACACCGAAGAGCCGGGAGAAAAGCGGCATCGGCGTCGGGCAGCGGTGTGTCGGCCGCGCCATTTCCTGGCGCTGGTCTCAAAGTCCCCTCTGGACCTCTCGCATCAACAGATGCAGAAAGCGTGCCAGATGGAAAATCAGTAAAAAGACCGCAAAAGCGCTTGCGACAGCCCCTCAGCAGGAAAGATATGCCTACGTGCTGGGCGGCTTCGAAAGCCATCGGTTGTTTTTTGCAACTTATTTGATCAGGCCGATGCGTAGCGCCTTGGCGACCGCCTGGGTGCGGTTGACCGTGTCGAGCTTCTTGGTGGCGCGGTTGAGGTAGTGATTGACCGTATGCTCGGACAGGGTCAGGATTTCGGCGATTTCGGCACTGGTCTTGCCGGCCGCCGTCCAGTTGAGGCAATCGATCTCGCGGTCGGTCAGCGTGTCCGTCATGCGCGTATCGAGGTTGCGGATCTCGGCGAGCCTGTCGAAGACGTGGATGGCGATGTAGCAGAGCTCGCGCATCTCGGCCGGGCTGAAGGGTTCGCGGTCGCCGGCAAAAGAGACGGCGCCGCGCAGGCCGGAGGGCTCATGGGTCGGGAAATAGGCGCAACGCATCATCTTGAATCGTTCGAACAGCGAGGCGACGAGGATGGACTTGCCGTCGTCCCGCGACCAGTTCTGCTGCGACATGTCGTAGAAGAAGGGCCGCGCGGATGTCCTCAGCCGCCTGAGGACCGGACTGTTCACCATCAGGCCCTCCTGGTCGTAGAGGGCCAGAAGCTCGGCTGGCCAGCTGGTGATGACAGTACTGCCCTGAAGATCGAAAGAGGTGATCGGCGGCAGGTTGAGAACCATGAAGGCACGGCTGCGATAGGCTTCCGTCACGCGTTTCATGAAACGGAAAATATCGAACTGGGTCTTCAGGCCCGCTATTTCCTGAACATAATCGTCTTCTTCCGTGGATGTTTGCGACAAGGGTGCCATCACATTTCTTCATCTTCGGCACAGCGGCCGGCAAACCGTTTGCGATTGCCTCAGGGAACGATGATCGCTTTGGATCACATGGGATCGGCCTCGGCGTTGAGCGTTCGGCCGGTGAATGGTTGTAGATTTCGCGGACCGTTCTAGTTGTGGTGATTCGCCAGCAAATCTCAATATCGCGCTCATCATAAGCATGCTCTGCGATTGCGTCCAGCGGCCGGCGGACGGCGACTTTTTGCGTCAGCGGCGCGGACCCAGACGGACGCGCATGCCTTCCATGATCCTCCCAGCCGCCAGCTGAACCGGAACGGCCCATTGGTGCAGAAGTTCCATCGACAACCGATAGGCCGGGCCGGTAATCGAAATGCCACCGATAAAGGTCCGATCCTCCGACCAGACGGGTGCGGCAACGCAACGGATGCCGGCCTCATGTTCCTCGCGGTCGAAGGCATAGCCCTGCTCGACAATCTCGCTGATTTCCGCGAGCAGCGTTTCAGCTGAGACAAGGGTCGAGGCCGTAAAACTGGTGAAGCTCAGGCCGGCGACGAGACCGACGAGGCTTTCGGCCGGGAGTAGCGAAAGGGCGGCCTTGCCGACGCCGGTGCAGTAGCAGGGCGAGGCATTGCCGATCTGCGAATACATGCGCACCGGCTGACGGCCTTCGACCTTATCGAGATAGATGATCGACTGGCCCCTGAGGACGCCGAGATGCACGGTCTCGCCGGTCGCCCGCTGCAGATCGGCAAGGTGCGGTTCGGCGATCAGACGGAATTCGTTGCGCGCCCAGCTGCGCGCGGCAAAATCGAGCAGGCGCAGGCCAGGCGCATATCGGCCGTCGCCATCGAGCTCGAGCAGCCCCTCCTCCACCAGATGGGTGAGCTGGCGATGCAGCGTGCCGCGCGGCTGGCCGGCAAGGGCCAGGATATCGGTGAAACGCAGCGGCGCATCCGCATGGGTGACGAGATCGAGCAGGACCATCAGTTTGCCGAGCGTGCCGGTCTCGCGTGCCTGCGCCGTGCTTTCGCCGTTTGAATTCATCGCCTCGTCCGCCCTTGACAGAAAGGCCAGTGTAATTCGATAATTCCATATAGTCAAATTAAGTTCCAAATAATGGAACAGTTAAGTCGGGAGGCGACGGTGACCATGATGGCAGCACAATTTCCCGAGTTCAAAGACCGCGCCGTGCTGGTCACCGGCGGCGGATCGGGCATCGGTGCTGCGATCGTCGAAGGTTTCGCACGCCAGGGCGCCAAGGTCTCGTTCATCGATATCGCCGAGGCCGCAGGCCGCGAGCTTGCCGAAAGGCTGTCGCGGGAGACGGCGCATCCGGTCTCCTTTCACCATGCCGACCTGCGCGACATCGAGGCGATCCGGCGCACGGTCGATACCGTCGTTGCGAGTTCGGGGCCAATCCGCGTGCTGGTCAACAATGCCGCCTGGGACGACCGCCATGAATTCGACGCGGTGACAGAGGCCTATTGGGACAACAACCAGGCGGTCAACCTCAAGCATGTGTTCTTCACCTCGCAGGCAGTCGTGCCGTCGATGCGGACGGCCGGCGGCGGGGCGATCATCAATATGTCGTCGATCGCCTTCAAGCTGAACATGGGCGGCTTTCCCGCCTATGCGGCAGCCAAGGCGGCGGTCGTCGGGCTGACGAAGAGCCTGGCGGGCAGGCTCGGGCCGGAGAACATCCGGGTCAACTGCATCCTGCCCGGCATGGTGGTCACCGAGCGGCAGATGCAGCACTGGCTCACCGAGGAGAGCATTGCGCGCTCGGTCGAGGACCAGTGCCTGAAGGTCGCGCTCAAACCCGATGCGATCGTCGGTCCCTGCCTGTTTCTTGCATCCGACTGTGCGGCGGCGATGACCGCCCAGTCCCTGATTGTCGATGGAGGCGTTCTGTAATGACAAATCCCGCTTATGTCGCGGTGGACTGGGGCACCAGCAGCTTTCGGCTGTGGCTGATCGGCAGGGACGGCACCGTCCTTGCCGAACGCCGCAGCGGCGAAGGCATGACGAGCGCGGCAAAGGCCGGCTTTTCCGCCGTGCTTGCCGGCCATCTCACCGCGATCGAGGCGCCGGAAAACCTGCCGGTGATCGTCTGCGGCATGGCCGGCGCCAGGCAGGGCTGGGTCGAGGCCGGTTATATCGATGTGCCGGCGCCGCTCGCCTCGATCCTGACCGGGGCGGTCTCCGTGCCCGGCGAAAGCCGCGACATCCGCATCCTGCCGGGCCTTGCCCAGCGGGACATGGCGAGGCCCGACGTCATGCGCGGCGAGGAAACCCAGCTTCTCGGCGCGCTCGGCCGCGCAAGCTCGGGCGCGCAGGCGGTCTGCATGCCCGGCACGCATTCGAAATGGGTGCATGTGACGGACGGCAAGGTGACCGGCTTTTCGACCTTCATGACCGGCGAGCTTTTCGACGTCATCAGCAAACACACGATCCTTTCGCATGCCGTTGCCGGTGCGGAAGAGCAGCCGGCAGACGCGGACGCCTTCGCGGCCGCCGTCTCGGCCGCCTTTGCGCGGCCGGCCCTTGCCTCCAACCTGCTGTTCACCGCCCGCTCGGGCCAACTCCTGCACGGCATATCCGCCGCCGCCGCGCAAGCCCGGCTTTCCGGTACGCTGATCGGCCTCGAAATCGCCGGGGCGCTGCAGGATGCGGCAAACGGCACCGACATTACCCTTGTCGCCTCCGGGCGGCTGCAGGCGCTCTACGAACAGGCCTTCAAAACCCTCTCCCTTGCCTTCACCGCCATCGACGCCGACGCCGCCGTACGCCGCGGGCTTTCGGCTGCCGCCGAAGCCATCTGGCCGAACTGAGAAAGCTGACACGATGAACCGTATCCCCTTCCCCGATATGAAGCACCCGCTGATCGCCATCCTTCGCGGCATCCGGCCCGACGAGACCGAAAGCGTCGTCGGCGCTCTGATCGAAAATGGCCTGACGGCGATCGAGATCCCGCTCAACTCGCCGGAACCGTTCAAATCCATCGAGATCGCCGCGAAGATGGCGCCGGCCGAAGTGCTGATCGGCGCCGGCACGGTGCTGAGCGTCGAGGCGGTCGACAGCCTGCATGCGGCCGGCGGCAAGCTGCTGGTCACGCCGAATGTCGAGCCAGAGGTGATCATCCGGGCGCGCGAATACGGCATGGTGACGATGCCGGGCGTCTTCACGCCGACCGAGGCGCTGGCGGCTGCGCGCGCCGGCGCCACCGGGCTCAAATTCTTTCCGGCGAGCGTGCTCGGCCCTTCCGGCATCACGGCGATCCGGGCAATCCTGCCGCCGGAGCTGATGATTGCCGCCGTCGGCGGTGTCTCGGACAAGAATTTCGGCGATTATACCAAGGCCGGCATCTTTGCCTTCGGCCTCGGCACCAGCATCTACAAGCCAGGAATGACCGCGTCAGAGGTTGCCGAGCGCGCCAAGGCGACCATTTACGCCTATGATGCAGCCATTGGGAGCGTGAACGTATGACCGATATTTATGAGTTCGAGGGCAAAACACTTTGCAATACCAATTCTGTTCTCGGTGAAGGCCCGACCTATGATCCTGATAGTAATACCGTCTGGTGGTTCAACATCCTCGGCAAGGAACTGCACGAGCTCAATCTTTCGACGGCTGCGAAAAAGGTGCATCCGCTGCCTGTGATGGCAAGCGTGCTTGCCCGCATCGACGCCGGGCGGCAGCTGATCGCGACGGAAGAAGGGCTTTTCGTTCGCGATGTGGCAAGCGGCAACCTCACCTTCTACGCCGCGCTCGAAAACGACAGGCCGGAAAACCGCTCGAACGACGGCCGCACGCATCCTTCGGGTGCGCTTTGGATCGGCACGATGAGCAAGCGGGCGGAAAACCAGGCCGGCGCCATCTACCATGTCGCCAGCGGCAAGGTGACGAAGATCTTCAATGGCATCAGCATCCCGAATTCGATCTGCTTCTCGCCTGACGGCACGGTCGGCTATTATACGGATTCTCGCATCAACCGGCTGATGCGCGTCATGGTCGATCCGTTGACCGGCCTCCCCTCGGGCGAGCCGATCGTGCTCGTCGACAGCATGGACGACCCCGGCAGCATCGACGGCTCGGTGGTCGATGCCGACGGCTATCTGTGGAATGCGCGCTGGGGCGCCGGCGTCGTCGACCGCTACAGTCCGGACGGCCTGCGCATCTCGCGCTACAAGGTTCCTGCCGTCCAGCCCTCCTGCCCTGCCTTCATCGGCGTCAATGCCGACCGCCTGGCGGTGACGACCGCCTGGGAAGGGCTCGACGAGGATGCGCGGTCGGCGCAGCCCAGTGCCGGCGCGCTGCTGGAACTCGGCATCGACGTCAAAGGCGTGTTCGATCCCGTCTATGTAATCTGATTTTTGCTTGTCATCGGTGATCAGAGGCGCTCCCCCACCGGGGCGCCTTTTCTCGGTTCAGCGACTGCCCTTCGATAAATGTTCCGTGAAAATCGAGAAATTTTCCGTGTTTTCAACCGGAACCAATCGCGCCACCAGCCATTTTCCTTTCGAACCGACGCGGCAAAGAGACCTGAGAAACAGGTGTTGCCGGGTCAGCGATTACTCTAGGGAAAAACGAAGGTAGGTTCGAAATGACACGCAAACTCTTGACGACCGTTGCCGCTGGCGCCCTGTTTGCCACGGCTTTCGCACCGGCGGCATTCTCGCAAACGGCGCCGCAGCCGGCGGATCCCGCCGCGCCGACGCAGGCAGCTCCTGCCGATCCGGCAGCACCGAAGCCGATGACGCCTGATGTCACCAAGCCCGCTGGCGATGCCGCACAGGCTCCGGCCGCAGAACCGACGGCAGATACGGCTCAGGCCAGCTATCTGACGGAACAGTCTCCGGACCAGGTCAGCGCCAACACCTATATTGGCCAGTCGGTCTATAACGGCAACAATGAAAGCATCGGCAGCGTCAACGACCTAATTCTGAAGAAGGATGGCGGCATGGTTGCCGCAATCGTTGGCGTCGGCGGCTTCCTCGGAATCGGCGAAAAGAACGTCGCCGTGCCAATGGAAAAGATCACCGTCGCGCAGAACACCCAGGACGGCAGCGTCAAGCTGACGACCAGCGAAACGGCTGAATCGCTGAAGGCCGCACCTGAGTTCAAGACGCTGGCAATGCAGTCGGCCGAAAAGGCTCCGGCTGCGACCGGTACCGATACCACAGCAACCGGCTCGACCACGCCTAAGTAAAATCCGTGCGCGGTAGTATAGCCTAGGCGATGGCGCTCCCAGGGGCGCCATCGTTTTATGCGCTGGCACGCTCCGCCATGGTCGGATCGTAATAGTTTTCGTGCAGGAAACGCAGCGTGGCGATACCGTCGGCCGGACGGCCGAAGTGATAGCCCTGGCCCATGCCGCAGCCGAGCGTGCGCAATTTTACCGCCTCGGCATAATCTTCGATGCCTTCCGCTACGACTTCCAGCTCCAAGCCCTCGCACATGGTAAGGATCGCCTTGATGATGTGTTCGGAGGCGCGATCGGAATTGATGCGCGAGACGAAGGCGCGGTCGATCTTGATCTTGTCGAAGATGAAGTCGCGCAGGCGCCCAAGGCTCGATTGACCGGTGCCGAAATCGTCGAGCGAGATGCGCACACCGGCGGCGCGCAAATCGGCGATGATGCGGTGAGCGGTATCGGCCGAACTCATCACCGCCGTCTCGGTGATTTCCAGCTCCAGGCGATGCGGATCAAAGCCGACGCGCCCGAGGATCGACAAGACGCTGCTGCTCGTGCCCGGATCCATCAGCTGGGCCGAGGAAAGATTGAAGGACAGGAAGAGTTCGCGCGGCCAGGAAAGCGCTGCTTCGGCGGCCTTGCGCAACAGCGCCTCCGACAGCGCATCGATGAAGCCGCGCTCCTCGGCGAGCGGCACGAAGACGCCGGGCGACACGAAGCCGAGATCGGGATCGTTCCAGCGGGCGAGCGCCTCGAAGCCGACGACCTGGTTGTTGGACAGCGAAACGATCGGCTGGAAATGCACGTCGATCGCGTCGGAGATGATGGCGTTTCTAAGCGCCTGCTCCAGCTGCGTCGCGCGCTTCATCTCCTGGGCGATTTCGCGCGAATAGACGGTGATCTGGCCGCGGCCGCGGCGCTTGGAACGGTAGAGGGCGGTTTCGGCGCTTTTCAGCAGTTCCTCGCAATCCTCTCCGGCGAAGGGATAGATGGAAAAGCCGAGGGAGGCGGAAAGACGGACGTTGCGATCGCCGAGGTCATAAGGGGCCGACAGCACTTCGCGGATCATCTGGCCGAATTTCTCGGCACTCGCCCGCTCGAAGATCAACGGCAGTACGAAGGCGAATTCGTCGCCATCGTGGCGGGTGACCAGCGCGCCATCAGGAATGCAGGCCCTGAGACGATGGGCGACCTGGCAGAGGATTTCATCGCCGGCTGTCGAGCCGAACAGATCGTTGATCGGCTTGAAGCTGTCGAGGTTGACGATGCCGATGGTGAAGGGGGCCGGATCGCTGGCGCGCTCAGCGGAGATCTGCAAGACCTTGTCCCGCATGCGATTGCGGTTGCCCAATCCCGTCAACGGATCGGTATAGGCCATCGCCTGAAGCTCATTCTGACCGACGGTCAAGAAAGCTATGTCCGCCGATTTCATCATCCAAACCCGAGCTTTCCTCCGGAGCCATGCAGAAGAATGACCGGCAGGTCTTAACAATTCGATAGTAAATCAGCGACATAACCGCTTGAACCTCCCCAAAATCTAGGGAGTTGACGGGTATTTTGGCGCCTGCACACGTTTGCGCGACATGCTTCAGTTTCGCGCCCGCATGACCTCATTCATTAGGTATTTCTGAAATATAGTCTCCAGCATGTCAGGGCTGACGGGTTTCATGATGACGTCATCCATGCCTGATTTGACGCATTCGGCGCGGTCGCGCTCGAAGGCCTGGGTGAGCACGCCGATGATCGGGGTGCGGATGCCGCCGCCGGTTTCCTCCATCTGCCGGATGAGGCGCGCGGCCTCGAAGCCGTTGAAGCCCGGCAGGGAAATATCCATCAGCACGATCTGCGGCCGGTGCTCGGCCCAGAGGCGCACGGCCTCGTCGCCGGTCGCCGCAAGCATGTGGCGGTAGCCGAGACCTTCGAGGATCTGCGAAAAGACGATCTGATTGATATCGTTGTCTTCGGCGACGAGAACCTGCAGACCGATCGTATCGTCGGAAATGCTGATTTCCCAATCCGCATCCGAACCGGCGGCGCTGCGGCTGTTGCGATTGAAATGGCGGGCGATCTGGAAGGTGAGCTCGTTGGCGATCTGGAAACCGTCCATGACGAGCGCCGGGATGCCGTATTGCTCGGCAAGCTCGAGGCAACGCATGCCCATCTGGTTGTCGATGATCAGAAGATCGAGCGAGATGCCGGAGGAGGTGGCGATTTCCAGGAACCGCTCCTCTTCGTCCTCGCCGCGGACCGCGCAGGATTCGAAGCCGTATTTCGTCAGCGTCCGCAGCGCGGCGGTCTCGGCGGCGAGGTCGGCCGTGACGACGAGGACTTTGCGGCCGGAGAAATTCTCCGGAACGATCGCTTCCATCGCCGCCGGCTCGCGCCGTGCGATGGCGCTTGGCACCGGCACATAGGCCCGGCGATAGCTTTGATTGCTGGAGGCGGTGATCGCGGATGCTTGGCCGAACTCGTCGAGATCGGCGCCGTCGCGTGGCAGGTCCTGCATGGTCGATACCAGGAAATAGCGGCCAGGCTTGCCGATGCGGTGCTTGCGGCTGACGATATCGCGCTCGATGCCGTCGCGGGAGATCTGCCGCTGGCGGGAGACGGACATCTCGCCGGTCTCCAGCACATGGCGGTCGCTTTCCTCGAAGCGCTTGGCGATCTCTTCTGAAAAAAGATCACTGCTCTTGCGCCCGAGCACCTCGTCGGCGCTCGTCTGATATTTCTCGCAGAAGGCGAGATTCACCGCGACATAGGTGAGGTTGCGATCCTTGACGAACAGCGGGAACGGCAGATTGTCGAGAATGTCCTCGGTGAGCTGCACCCGCTCCAGATCGGAGCGCCACTGCTCTTCGCGCTTCTTGTTCTCGGAAATGTCGGAGATGATGCTGACGCCGTAACCGCCCGGCAGCCTGCGCTTGACGAAGCGAACCCAGCGGTCGGCGCCGTGGCGCTCGACGGCGTCGAAGCGTTCACGCCAATGCGAGGCGATTTTCTGCGACAGCCAGTCCTCGCGGCTCGGCGAGCCGCCCTGCCTGACATCATACTGCTGGCGAATGCCCGTGTCGTACATCGCACCGAGGAAATCGCGAAGCCGCGTGCCCGGCTTCAGCATCTCGGCAGGCAGCGGAAAGAATTCGAGTATCTGGCGGCTTGCGAAGATCAGATGATCGTTTTTGTCGTAGATGATGAAAGCTGCCGAAAGGCTGTCGCACACCACATCGAAAAGCGCCGTCTGCAGATCGGCCTCGGCGGGAGCCCCATCGATTTCTGATGATGTGTCCGCCTTTTCGAAGCCGGCACTCATTCTATTGCGTCCCACATCTGTTCGATTTCGCAGCTTCCGGAGGTATGTGATTAGAAATGCCATTTTTATGTTAAAACCGGCTTAACATTACCTATTCCCAAATTTGGGGGATCCCCGGATCACGTTTCGGGAAAGCCTGTCGAAACCCCTTCCCTCCGGCCCGCGAATCCCCGAAAATAGCCCATGGCCATCAGACAGCTTTCCGAAACGCTCATCAACCAGATCGCCGCCGGCGAAGTCATCGAACGGCCGGCGAGCGCTGCCAAGGAACTGATCGAAAACGCGCTCGACGCGGGCGCGACGCGCATCGAAATCGCCACATCAGGCGGCGGCAAGGCGCTGCTGCGCGTCAGCGACAACGGCTCGGGCATGGACGCGGTCGATCTGGAACTGGCGGTCAGGCGCCACTGCACCTCGAAGATCTCGGAGACGCTCGAGGATATCCGCACGCTCGGCTTCCGCGGCGAGGCGCTGCCCTCGATCGGCTCGGTCGCCAGGCTCAGCATCGCAAGCCGCAGACGCGACAGCGCCGGCGGCCACGAGATCGCCGTTGCCGGCGGCAAGATCGCGCATCTGCGCCCGGCCGCCGCCAATCCCGGGACGATCGTCGAAGTGCGCGACCTGTTCTTCGCCACACCCGCCCGGCTCAAATTCCTGAAGACGGAAAAGGCCGAGGCCGGCGCCATCACCGAAATCGTCAAGCGCATGGCGATCGCCTTTCCCGCCGTGCGCTTCGTGCTGTCGGGCTCAGACCGCACGACGCTGGAATTTCCGGCGACCGGTGACGACCATCTGGCGCGCATGGCGCAGGTGCTCGGCAAGGAGTTCCGCGACAATGCCATTGCGCTCGACGCAATGCGCGAAGAGATCGCGCTTACCGGCTTTGCCGGCGTGCCGACCTTCAATCGCGGCAACTCCGCCCATCAATATGCCTTCGTCAACGGCCGGCCGGTGCAGGACAAGCTGATCCTCTCGGCGATCCGCGGCGCCTATGCCGAGACGATCCCATCCGGACGCTATCCGGTGGCAGTGCTGTCGATCGCGCTCGATCCCGCTCTCGTCGACGTCAACGTGCATCCGGCAAAATCCGACGTGCGGTTCCGCGATCCTGGCCTGGTGCGCGGCCTGATCGTCGGCGCCATCCGCGAGGCCTTGGCGCGCGACGGCAGCCGGGCGGCAACGACCGGCGCGAGCGACATGCTGCGCTCCTTCCGACCCGGCTTCCAGCCGAATAGCCAGCGGCCGCAGACGGCATGGTCGGCCGAAACGTCGCCCTCCCGGCCGTATCAGCCGACAACGGGTTTCGGCGAGCGGCCACAGGCGTCCTTCGACGGACTTTCGATGCCGACGGCGCGGGCCGAGCCGCAGTTTTCGCCGCAGCCGGCAGCCGCCGAACCGACCGCGCGGTATCCGCTCGGCGCGGCGCGGGCGCAGATCCACGCAAACTACATCGTCGCCCAGACCGAGGACGGGCTCGTCATCGTCGACCAGCATGCAGCACACGAGCGGCTGGTCTTCGAGGCGATGCGCAAGGCGCTGCATTCGAAGCGGCTGGCCTCGCAGGTGCTGCTCATCCCCGAGATCGTCGACATTCCGGAAGAGGATTGCGACCGGCTGATGCAGCATGCGGCCGAACTTTCCGAACTCGGCCTGGCGATCGAGCGTTTCGGCCCAGGCGCGATTGCCGTGCGCGAGACGCCGGCGATGCTCGGCGAGGTCGATGCGCATGGGCTGATCCGCCAGCTGGCCGACGAGATCGCCGAGTGGGACACGGCATCGGGCCTATCGGCCAAGCTCGAATATGTGGCAGCAACCATGGCCTGCCACGGGTCGGTGCGCTCCGGACGGCGGCTGCGGCCGGAGGAAATGAACGCGCTGCTGCGGGAAATGGAAGTGACGCCCGGCTCCGGCCAGTGCAATCACGGCCGGCCGACCTATATCGAATTGAAGCTCAGCGATATCGAGCGGCTTTTCGGCAGAAGCTAAAAAAGCTGGAAAAGCAAGCCTTTCGGGAGTATGGCAAACAGATGACAGACTGCAGGGAACGGAGCGCATGAATTTGTTCGAAGGGCACGGAAACCGCGAGGCGAAGATCCGGTATCTCGATGGCGATTTCCAGATTCTCTCGCCCGGCTCCTATGTCGTCTGCGCGATGACGGGGAAACAGATCCCGCTCGACGAATTACGCTACTGGAGCGTCGCCCGGCAGGAACCCTATGCCGACGTGATCTCGGCCATCGATGCCGACAAACGCGCCGGTGTGCTGCCGAACCAGCGGCGCTAGAACAGGATGTCGTCCGAAAACCGCTCACACTTTTCGGCCTCATGCTCTGAGCGCCGCCCCCTCACCATCGATAACGATCAGCCAAGGCTTTGTTGAAGACGTGCCGGCCGTCCTGATTGAAGATTGAAATCTGGGCACACACGTCCGACCCGCCCACGAAGGACGGGCCGTTTGCGTGATCCGATCCCACCGGGGCAACGGTTCACTTGAATTTCGCCATATTCTCTGGCGTCACCAGCGCAGCGCCGGAATCGATCAAAGACTCAACCTTCTCTCCGCGAATCGATTTTACCAGCGCATCCACACCGAGTTCTGCCATCTTGGTGGGGAACTGCGCCACCGACGCATCCTCGACTCCACTCTTCAGCGCTTCCTCTTCGCCGCAGCAGAAGTCGAAACCGACCAGCACAATCTTGTCATTGGCAGTGCCAGCGTTCTTGATTGCGCGCGCCGCGCCAGCAGCGGGCGGGCCGCAAGCGGCATAAATGGCCTTGAGGTCTGGGTTCTTCGTCAGCAGATCCTCGGCGACACTGATCCCGAGCTCCTCGGTGCAGTTTGTTGCGCCTTTCCCGACGATCTTGACATCAAGTCCCTTCAGCCCTTCAAGCATTCCCGTCACACGGTCATCAAGCGCTGGCACACCGGGCACGCCCTCGAGAATCCCGAGCGTATCGCCGGCATGAAGAACAGTCTTGAGATATTCCCCTGCGATTTTGCCCGCGGCGAAATTATCGGTCGTGGCAAGCGCCGTCCTGCCTTTCCAATCCGGAATATTGTTATCCATCAGTACGACCTTGATACCGGCCGCCACCGCCTTGTCCAGCGCAGTGGACACGGTGGGATCGACGGGCGTGAGGGCAATACCCTGCACGCCTCGTGTCATCATGGACTCGATCTGTGCAATCTGGCCCTCGATGTCGGTTGCGGACGTACCCTGCCCGTAGATGATCTCGACGCCGGGATTTCTCTTCGCATAATCTTTGGCGGCGTTCTCCATTGTTGCGAAGAACGGTACAGGGAATTTGGTTATAAAGCCGAGCTTGACCGGCTCCTGCGCCAGGGCCGGGACTACAGCGACGGCCAGGAGCGCAAGAGCTCCCAGCAGGGATTGCGGTTTCATGATAGACCTCCCATGTTTCGACCGCCCTCCTCTAGAGCGATCTCGTTGTCCGCTGCCCCAACGAAGCAGCGATCTCCCTTAAGCCTCGGCGCCGACAATCATCGCGACAAGGTCCTGCTTGTTCGCTTCAGTCGGCTTCAGTTCACCCACCTTGCGCCCCTGCCGCAGCACAACCGCCCGATCGGCGATTTCGACGACATGCTCCATATTGTGCGTGATGATGATCACGGCATTGCCGTCGGCCTTGAGCTGATGGATAAGGTCAAGAACCTGGCGAGACTCGCGAAGCCCGAGGGCGGCCGTTGGTTCGTCAAGGACCACCAGCTTGCGCGCAAAAACAATGGCGCGTGCGACGGCGATCGCCTGTCGCTGTCCCCCAGACATCAGCGCGACCGGCGCGTCGAATCTCGGCAGCTTAACCTTCAAGCGATCGATGACACTTGCTGCCTCCCGCTTCATCGCGCCCGTGTTGAGGAAGCGGAGCGGACGCGGCAGCCAGGAGGGGAAAGAGATTTCTCGTCCGCAATAGAAATTCTGTACCGGGGTCAGGTTGTCGAAAAGCGCCAGATCCTGATAGACGGTTTCAATACCGGCGCGGCGGGCGGCCGCCGTTGAATGGAGCGATACGGGCGCACCATCCACGAGGATCTCTCCTTCGTCGAGGCTATGAAGCCCGCTAATGCATTTGACGAGCGTCGACTTGCCGGCGCCGTTGTCACCCAAGAGAGCGGTTACCTCACCTACATAGGCATCAAAGCTTACATTTTTCAGGGCATGGATGGCGCCAAAGCGCTTCTGGGCGTTTCGAACCGAAAGTGCCGGTGTGGTGGATGCAGGGTTCATTGCACTCTCGCCGATTGAAGCACACGCGCGCGCGCCTCAAGATGGTTACGAAGCACGTCAGCCTCTACGGCGATGACGATGACGAGCCCAATCGCGATCATTTGAAAGAACACGTCGACGCCGAGAAGGTTAAGGGCGTTGCGGATGACGCCGATCAGCACGGCGCCAATCAGGGCGTGGCCGAGATGGCCTCGTCCGCCAAGGAAGCTGGCGCCCCCGATAATCACCGCAGCAATCGTGTCGAGTTCCAAAAGATTGCCGTAGATTGGCGAGGCGGCGGCGGTCCGTCCTGCGAGCAGCACCGCGCCGACACCTGCACAAAAGCCGCAAATAATGTAGGTTGCGAGCAGAACGCCCTTTACCGGGATACCCATGCTTCTGGCGGCATTCGGCGCGCCGCCGACCGCATAAATCCATCGGCCAAAGACCATCGACTTCGTCAGGATCAGAAAAAGAAGCCCGAACATCGCAACGGCAAAGAAGGAATTGGGCACACCAAGCGTCGTACCGCCGCCGATTGCAGTCACTGCATCGGGCATCCCGCGCATGGTGGTGTGGCCGGGCGCCAATGCAAGTGCCAGGCCGCGGCAGATACTCAAGGTCGCAAGTGTAATGATAAAGGGGTGTGGCAGCCGGCCATAGACAAAGACCAGGCCGTTGACCGCACCGATAGCTGCGCCGGCAAGCAGCATGGCCATAATGACGACGATCGAGGAATCAACCTGCTGGTAGACAAGTCCGCCGATGACTGTTGCTAGTGCAAGATTCGAGCCTACAGACAGGTCGATGCCGCGCGTCAGGATAACGAGTTGCTGCCCCATTGCTACAACAGCAATCACTGCTGTCTGCGCCAGGATGTTCCCCAGGTTAATCGGCTTTAGAAAAGCCGGCGTGATCAAACTGACGACGGCGATGAGCATAATCAGGATCAATAGAGGGCCGAGGCTCAATAGCTTCAGTCCGAATGTGATGCCGGATTGTCTTGGCTGGAAGGTTGCATCTTGCGAACCACCAGGCCGGGACGAATTCTGAGGCAGAATCCCGGAGTCTTCCAAATTCCCCTAGCCTCCCTCGTTTTTTATACATAAGAAACATATGATACACGTGCGTCAAATTGTTTTTTATGGATATCTAATCATACCTGGGGTTGCGCGATGAGAACGGATACGACTTTCAAGCGGGCATTCAATGATATGATCGATATCATTCGGACTCTCGATCTTGGGGCGGAATTGCCGTCCGAAAATGCACTGCGCACCCAGCTTGGCGTGAGCAGAACAACGGTGCGGAAGGTGCTGGCGGGGATGTCCGCACGTGGGATCATCATATCTGAAGCGCACAGGCGGATCATACGTGAGCAGCCACGGCAGAAAGAGCGCTATCCGCAGGAAGAGACCTTGGCAATTTCGGAACAGGTCGAGACGAGCTTCATGGAATGGATGCTGCGCGGTGATGCCTGTCCGGGCACGGAAATCAATGAGGCGGAATTAGCTCGGAAATTCGGCGTCGCGACAACGATTGTCCGTGAGTTTCTCAATCGATTTCAGAAATATGGGCTGATCGAGAAGCGTCAGAATGCAGGCTGGGTTTTTAAAGGGTTCACAGCCAGTTTCGCACTCGAACTGTTTGAGATCAGAGAGATGTTCGAAATGCGCTCCGCACGGCTTTTCGCTGCCCTGCCCGACGGGTCGCCCGTCTGGAAACAGATCCAATCTATGCGGGCGGCACATTTGGAACTGCTCGCGGACATCGATGCTCGGTTTCAGGATTTCTCGGAGCTGGACAGCCGTTTCCACCGGCTGATTACCGCAGTCGCGCCAAACCGCTTTATCGAAAGCTTCCAAGACGTGATAACCATGGTTTTCCACTATCACTATCAGTGGAACAAGCGTGATGAACGCGCGCGGAATGAGGTCGCCATCAGGGAGCATCTCGCCCTGATCGAAGCTCTCGAAAGCCGCAATATCGCCCTGATCGATCGCGCATGCCGGTTGCATCTGACTTCCGCCCGCGAGACTTTGCTTCACTCGATCGCGTCATAGCGTTGCATGTACAGATGTGCGCAGAACGAGGCATTTTGCAGCAGCCTGCTAGAGCCTTTCCGGGTTTGATTGAAGCATTCTGCCGGAGCAGGTTTTCGTCAGGGCAGAGGCGATTGGCGAAGGGCATACCCCTTGGTACGTCCGAGCCGATCGCCTTTGATCCTGGCGGGAAGATGCCCGGCCCTTCGGGTTGGCTGAAACGGGCCGGCTGATCGACCGGCCGGCTTGGCCGTAGAGCCGGGCTACGACACGCGCCGGCCGGTCGACCATCCGACTCCGTTTGAGCCAACAGAATGCTTCAATCTAACCCGGAAAGGCTCTACAGCGGTTCAGCCTTTGCTGGAATCGCTTTAACCCCGGCCTTCATCTCCCGCAGCCGCCGTTCGCGGCAAGCGGCGATCGCCCGGTCGATGATGAGGCTGGTGGCGAGGTGATCCTCGAAGACCATGTCGACCTCGATCACCTGGCTCTTTTCGACGAGCCGCGCCGCCTTGCCGTGATGGCCGGAGAGGCGGACGAAATCCTTGGAGGTGGTGACGATCAGGAGACCTTGACGCTCGGCGGTCGTCAGGATGTCGTCGATCTCCTCCTCGGTCAGATGCTCGTGGTCGCCGAAGGACTTGGCGACGACGATCTCGGCGCCGCGGGATTCAACGGTGCGAAAGAATTTGGCGGGATCGGCGATGCCGGCGAAGGCGAGCACCTTCGTGCCGGCCAGCGTATTGTCGCCGCGGACTTTCAGCGATGCGGTGAAATAGGGCTTTGCCGCGCGCGCCGCCATGCGGACGATCCTGTCGGCGGCATTGCCGCCACCGACCTTCAGCAAAGCGGTCGCAGAACGCAGCTGCTGGCGGATCGGCGCGCGGACCGGGCCACCCGGAACGATATGACCGTTGCCGAGGCCACGCGTCGCGTCGATGACGAGCAGGGCATAGTCGATCGCCAGCCGGGCACTCTGGAAACCGTCATCCATGATGATGAGATCGGCGCCCTCCGCCACCAGGCGCTGAGCCCCTTCAACGCGCCGGCGGGAAATCACCGTCAGCGCTTCCTGGGCAAGCAGCAAGGGCTCGTCGCCGACGGCAATCGCGCGGTGATGATCGGGGTCGACGACGGTCGTCACATCGAGCGAGCCGCCGTAACCCCTGCTGAGAAAGCCGGGCTTCAGCCCTTTCGCCTTGGCGGCGCGAGCGATCGTCAGCGCCGTCGGCGTCTTGCCGGCGCCGCCGACGGTGAAATTGCCGACGCAGATGACCGGAATGGGAACGGAGGCGCGGCGCGCATGGGCCATGCGGTGGCCGGCGATACGGCCATAGAGAAATGAAAGCGGCAGCAGCAGCCAGGCCCGCCAATCGGCTTTCCTCCACCAGAACGGTGGCGCTTCGGATATCATCTTGCCGTCCCGCTCCCCTGCCCGGCCACAGAATTTTCGTTTCCCGGCCGGATTGAGAAGCCAAAACCTGAAAAAATGCAAGCCCTTACCCGTCAGGCCGGCTGCAGGTCCGGTAGCAGGGTCTCGATGGCGGTGATATCGTCGAGCACATGATCGGCCGCGGCGGCAAGCGTCTCCCGCGAACCGGTGCCGGTCAGCACCGCGATCCTCAGGCCGGTGCCGGCATTCAGACCCATGTGCAGATCGTGGTTGTTGTCGCCGACCATGGCGACCTCTTCAGGCGAAAGACCGGTCGCAGCGCAGAAGCCGAGCACCATGCCCGGCTCCGGCTTGACACCGAAACCGCTGTCATAGCCGGCGATGTAATCGATATAGCGGGCAAAACCGAAGCGTTCCGCCGTCTGGCGGATCGACCGCTCATTGTCGCTGGAGGCGACACCGAGCTTGAAGCCGCGCCGATGCAGCCGCGCGAAGAAGCCGGCGAGGTCGGTCACCGGCACGGAAAATTCGGCAGCACTGGAAAACAGATCGTCGAGGCGGATCGTCAGTTCGCCGACATCGACCATCGAGCCCGCGGCAACGAGACCCTCGGCGATCTGGCGGGTATTGCCGGCGGCAAGCAGGCTGTCGGGAACGATATGGCCGTTCACCGGATCCATGCCGCAGGCCGAAAGCAGCCGGTTGGCGAGAAGCTCATCCCCTTTGGCGGCGATGCGGGCAAGCTCGCGATTGACCGGTAGCCAGCTCTCGTCATAATCGAGCAGCGTGCCGTCCTTGTCGAAGAGAATGCCTTTGATAGGGGACGCTGCCGACATCTTCGCTCCTCAGACCTGGGCCACGGCCTTGGGCAGCAGCCGCGCCTTCACCGTCAGCGGATTGATATAGGGTTCCAGCCCCTTTACCGTCGCCGTCAGCGCGCCGCGCATCTCGTGCACGGCGGTGATGCCGGCCTCGATCATGTTGCGGCGGGCCTCGTCGTTGATCAGCAGATAATGCACGCCCTTGGCCAGCATTTCGGTATCGCGCACCATGCGGGCGCTGCCGCTGCGGGCAAGCTTCTGATAGGCATCGCGGAAATTCTGCACATGGCCGCCGGAGAGAATGGCGCAGCCGAGCATGGCGGGCTCCAGCGGGTTCTGGCCGCCTTCGGCAAAGAGCGAACGGCCGACGAAGGCGATTTCCGTCAGGCGGAGATAAAGGCCCATTTCGCCGATTGTATCACCGAGGAAGATATCGACATCGGCCGACAAGACATCGTCGCGGGTGCGGCGGGCGACCTTCAGCCCCTGCTTGACGAGCGCTGCCTCGATCTCGTCGCTGCGCTCGGGATGGCGCGGCACGATGATCGTCAATTGATGGTCACGCTCCCTGAGTGCGCGGTGAACGATGGCGGCGGCATTCTCCTCGCCGTCGAAGGTCGAGATCGCCGCCCAGGTCTTGCGCTCGCCGATCTGCTTCTTGTAGCGGGCGAAGACAGCGCTGTCGTAAGGCGGCGCGTCGGTATCGACCTTCAGATTGCCCGAGGTGATGACGGGGACGGCGCCGAGATCGCGGAAACGCTCGGCATCGACATCCGACTGGGCGATGACGAGGGCAAGATTCTCGAACAAGGCTTCGGCGATCGCCGGGCGGCGGCGCCAGCGGGCAAAGGAGCGGTCCGACATGCGGGCATTGATCAGGATCTGCGGAATGCGGCGGCGGCCGAGCTCCAGAACCGTTGCCGGCCAGATCTCGGATTCGGCGATGATGGCGCAATCGGGCTGCCAGTAATCGAGGAAGCGGCTGACGGAGGGTTTCAGGTCGAGCGGCACATATTGATGGATCGCTTCCTGGCCGAGGCGCTCGGCGGCGAGCTTGGCCGAGGTGATGGTGCCGGTCGTCAGGATGACATGAATGTCGCGGCGGCGGATTTCGCGGATCAGCGGGATGACGGCGTTGGTTTCACCGACGCTTGCGGCATGGAACCAGATAAGCGGGCCCTGCGGCCGGTTGGCGCTCGGATAGCCGAAGCGTTCCAGGCGGCGAGCCCGGTCTTCCTTGCCCTTGGCCGTGCGGTAAGTGATATAGAGGCCGACGACTGGAGAGGCCACGGTTCCCGCCAGACGGTATGCGCTCAGACTGAACCGCGCCATCCGGGAACTCATCGCGCCAGCCTCCGATCAAAACCGATCGACATCAAACCCATTCCCTAATTATCGTTGCGGCCGCAATGGCCGATTAATTTGTTCAGAATGCGTCAAACAATCCGGATCGACGGGCGCGCGCCATCCAGCAAAGCCCCGCTCGACGAGCGGCCGGCCGGCGGCACTTGCTAAGCTCAGCCCTTGGGCTTTTCCTGCGGATCGAGCAAACGATGCATGTGGACGATGAAGTAGCGCATATGCGCATTGTCGACCGTCTGCTGCGCCTTCGACTTCCAGGCCGTCAGCGCCGTGGCATAATCCGGGAAAATGCCGACGATATCGAGACCCTGCAGGTCACGGAACTGGACGTCATCGAGGCTTTCCAGTTCGCCGCCAAAAACGAGATGCAGAAGCTGCTTCTTGTCACCGGAATCAGTCATTTTTTCTTCTCTTTCTGCCTATTCTCCTCCGCCACCCATCTGCGGGATTTTGACGGAAACGTCAACTGTCTCGTCGTCCCGCAAAGGCCGTGAGGAATTCCTCGAGGCGGGGCGTTGGCGCCGCGCAGAGGACCTTGTGGGTGACCTCAGTGCGGTTGTAGACGATCGGCCTGCCTTCGACATCGACGAGGCGGCCGCCGGCGCAGGTAAGGATCAGATCGGCAGCCGCAAGGTCCCAATCATGTGAATTGCCCTTGACGAAGGTGCCTTCGAGACGACCGTCCGCCACCATGGCGATGCGATAGGCGAGCGAGGGAATGTATTTCTCGCGCGTCACCCGGTAGCGGAACTCCGGCGGAAAGGTCTTCAGCAGGTCGTCGCCGATCGCAAGGCGGCTCATCTCTTCCGGTCCGGCCGCCGAGACGGTGAAGGGGACGCCGTTCTTCAGCGCCACGCCGCCCTCGACCGCCTCATAGAGCTCTTCGAGCGCCGGGGCATAGAGCACACCGGCGACCGGTCGGCCGCGATGAACCACCGCGACGCTGACGCACCAGACCTTCTGCCCGCCGAGGAAGGCGCGCGTCCCGTCGATCGGATCGATGATGAACAGCGTCTCGCGCGAGAGACGGTCGGCATCGTCGTCGGTTTCTTCCGACAGCCAGCCATAATCCGGCCGGGCCTTGCGCAGGATGGTCTCGAGCGTCTTGTTGGCGGCGAAATCGGCGGCGCTGACGGGAGACCGGTCCTCGTTCTTCCACCAGACCTCGGGAGACTGGTTGAAGAAGCCGAAAGCGACGGCGCCCGCCTCTCTCGCAGCATCGGCGATCAGCGTGAGATCGCTCTGCCAGCGGGCTTTCTCCATGTCGCTCATCAGATCAATCCATTTCTGAACTACAGTTGGAGCATGATGTCGTCCGAAAACCGCGCACACTTTTCGGCATCATGCTCTAGCGTCCGGCAAGCGTCATGCCTTCGATGGCGAAGGTGGGGGCCGCGACGCCGAACTTCCGGTCGATGTCGTTTGCCGGCGTCAGGCGCATGAACATCTCCTTGAGGTTCGAGGCGATCGTCACCTCGGAGACCGGGAAGGTGAGTTCGCCGTTCTCGATCCAGAAGCCGGTGGCGCCGCGGCTGTATTCGCCGGTGATCATGTTGACGCCGTGGCCGATCAATTCGGTCACATAAAAACCGTTGCCGACGCTGCGGATCAGATCCTCCGGCGAGATGTCGCCGGGTTCCAGCGCAAGGTTGGTGGAGGAGGGCGAGACAGCGGTGCCGCCGCGCACGCCGCGGCCGTTGGTTTCGAGGCCGAGCTCGCGCGCGGTCGAGGTCGAGAGGAACCAGTGCTTCAAAACACCGTCCTCGATCATCACCAGCCGCTCGCCGGACACGCCCTCTCCGTCGAAGGGCCGCGAGGAAGGGCCGCGCACGATCAGCGGATCGTCGGTGATCGACAGGCCTGACTTCAGCACCTGCTGGCCCATCTTGTCGCGCAGGAAGCTGGACTTGCGGGCGACGGCAGCACCATTGATCGCACCGGCGATATGGCCGACGAAGCCGCGGGCGACACGCGGGTCGAAGATGACGGTGACGTCCTTGCCGGTCGGCACCTGGCGCGGGTTGACGCGCTTGATCACCCGTTCGCCGGCGCGACGGCCGATTTCAGCGGGATCGTCGAGCTCGGCATAATAGAGGCGGCTGTCATAATCATAATCGCGCTCCATGCCGGTGCCTTCGCCGGCAATCACGCTGACAGAATGGCCGAAACGCGAGGCCATGTAGCTGCCTTCGAAACCGTGCGAGGTGGCAAGAACGAGGCCGCCCATGCCGGCCGACGCACCGGCGCCGGAGGAATTGGTAACCCCCTTGACCGCAAGGGCTGCGGCTTCAGCGGCAAGACCCGCCTCGCGCAGCATCTCGGAGGAAACCTCGGTGGTGTCGAGCAATTGCAGGTCGGGATAGGATCTCGAAAGGCTCGCCTCATCCGCCAGGCAGGCGAAGGGATCTTCCGGGGAAACCTTGGCCATGGCGACGGCGCGTTCTGCCAGCGCCTGAAGATCGAAGCCCGGATTGGCCGAAACGCTGGCGACGCGCTGGCCGATGAAAACGCGCAGGGAAAAATCGTCGCTTTCGGAAGATTCCGTGCCCTCGACCTTGCCGAGGCGGACGCTGACCGATTGCGAGCGCGACCGGACGACGACGGCGTCGGCGGCATCGGCCCCTGCCTTCCTTGCCAGATCGATCAATTGACTTGCACGGGAAAGAAGTGTCGAGGAATCAATTTCAGAGGACATGATTTGGCCTTTCCTTCGGCTTCCATTTATTGTGCACTCTCCCAAGCATCAAGGCCGCCGTCACCGATTCTTTATCAGGGCTGCCTGCTTGCTCCCCGCCGTCGAAAGAAATTGTCAGCATGTCAGCGTCCAATGCCTTTTTTTCCGAAACGATCCTGCTGCTTGGCGGGGCGGTGGTCGCCGCTCCGATCTTCAAGAAACTCGGGCTCGGCACGGTGCTTGGCTATCTCGCCGCCGGCATCGTCATCGGCCCGGTCTTCCACGGCATCACCGATGGCGAACAGATCCTCGCCGTCGCCGAACTCGGCGTCGTCTTCCTGCTCTTCATCATCGGGCTGGAGTTGAAACCCACCCGCCTCTGGCAGATGCGGCGCGACATCTTCGGCCTCGGCACGGCGCAGGTGGTGGTGACGGGGCTGGCGCTGACCGCACTTGCCTGGTTTTCCCAGGTTCTCGACTGGCGCGGCAGCATCGTTGCCGGCTTCGGCCTGGCGCTGTCTTCGACGGCCTTTGCCATGCAGATCCTCGAGGGCGACGGCGACGTCAATACGAGATACGGGCAGCGCTCCTTTTCGATGCTGCTGTTCCAGGACCTGGCGATCGTGCCGCTGCTGGCACTGATCACCATCCTCGACGGCGGCGACAAGGGCAACAACGCGCCGCTGATGGATTTCGCCGTGGCCGTCGGCGCGGTTGCGGCGATGATCGTCATGGGGCGTTACCTGCTGACGCCGCTTTTCCAGATCATCGCCCGGACCGGCGCGCGCGAAGCGATGATCGCGGCTGCCCTCTTCGTCGTCATGGGATCGGCGAGCCTGATGCAGCTTGCCGGGCTTTCGATGGCGATGGGCGCCTTCCTGTCCGGCGTGATGCTTGCCGAATCTTCCTACCGGCACGAGCTGGAGGCGGATATCGAGCCGTTCCGCGGCGTGCTGCTCGCCATCTTCTTCATCGCCGTCGGCCTGTCGCTGGAGCTCGACGTCCTCGCTGACAACGCGCTCTTCGTCATCGTCGCCGTACCGATCATCATGGCCGTCAAGGCGATCATCATTTATGGGCTCTGCCGGATCTCGGGCTCCCCGCACAACGATGCGATCCGCATCGCCTTCCTGCTGCCGCAGGGCGGCGAATTCGGCTTCGTGCTGTTCACCGCGGCAGGTGCGGTCGGGCTGATGTCGACGAGCACGGCCTCGCTGCTGATCGCAATCGTCACGCTGTCCATGGCACTGACGCCGATCGGGGCGGCCCTTTCGAAGCGGCTGCTCAACGGCGACGAACAGGAGGAACTGGACGAGGATTTCGAGGGCGCCGGCGCCGACGTGCTGATGGTCGGCTTCTCCCGTTTCGGCCAGATCGCCGCCCAGATCCTGCTTGCCGGCGGGCGCAGCGTCACCGTCATCGATTTTTCGGCCGACCGCATCCGCCAGGCCTCCTCCTTCGGCTTCCGCATCTATTTCGGCGACGGCGCCCGCAAGGATGTGCTGCGCTCGGCCGGCATCGACCGGGCGAAGATCGTGCTCGTCTGCACGCAGAAGAAGGAAATCACCGACAAGGTGGTGGAACTGGTGCAGGCCGACTATCCGCACACAAGGCTCTACGTGCGCTCCTACGACCGCATCCATTCGATCGAACTGCGCAACAAGGGTGTCGACTACGAGCTGCGTGAAACGCTGGAATCGGGCCTGCTCTTTGGACGGCGAACGCTGGAGGCGCTCGGCGTTTCCGAGGTCGACGCCTACGAAATCGGCGAGGATATCCGCAAACGCGACGAGGCGCGCCTGGTGCTGCAGGTGTCCGAAGGGCTGCAGGCCGGGCGCGACATGCTGTTTTCCCACCCTGTCCGCCCCGAACCGCTGGTCAAGCCGAAACGCGCCGCCGATCCCTTCGAGGACGATCCGCTGGCCGGAACCGCAGATGCGACGGCGGACGCCTGATCGCCCCGACCTGATTGCGAAATTGACGCATTGAATATCAAGGGGGCGACGTTTATCAAACGCGCGATCGGAGCGATCCAAGAGGGAAACTTGATCAGACGGACGAGACAGATCGAACAATGGGCGCTGCGCATCCTGTGCGCGGTCGCACTGGTGTTCGTCGGCTTCGCCCATCAGGTGCCCGCCGCAGCGGCTGGCGAATTTGATCCGGCTGAACTCGGCCAATATGTGCTTCCGGACGGGTCACTGCCGACGCTTTGCGTCACCACGACGGACACATCCGGTCAGAGCCAGCACGACAAGGCGCATTCGCACGGTTGCGAAGCCTGCCGGATCAGCGCCGCCATCCTCCTGCCGGCGCCGACGGACATCGCCGGTGCTGCCATACCCTTTGCGGCTGCGGTTGAACTGCCGATCCGGGCTGAGGCCTTCCATCGCCAGCTTTTCCCACCCAATACCGGTCCTCGGGCTCCTCCTTCCGATCCGATCCCTGCCTGAACTTCGCGTAGCGGCAGGCGCCGTGACGCGCCTTTCAACGCCGGCCGACCTGCATGCGTGCCGTCGGTCGTGGATACGGATCCATTCTCATGTCGACCATTACTGCTGCCGAACCGGCAGAGGACGCGGCAAACGGCGTTTCGCTCTACCGTGCGATCTGGCGCTGGCATTTCTTTGCCGGGCTTCTCGTCATACCCTTCCTGCTCAATCTGGCCGTTACCGGATCGCTCTATCTCTTCAAGGACGAGATCAACAGCACCTTCTTTGGCTACCGCTACAGTGTCCAGCCGGCTGGCGAAGCGCTGTCGCCGGAGCGGATCGCAGAGATCGCCGCCTCCGCCGCGCCGGGCTCAACCGCAACATCCTACAAGGACCCGGTCCTGCCCGAGCGATCGGCCATCGTCACCCTCTCCAGCGATGCCGGCTCGATGCTGGTCTTCGTCAACCCCTATGACGGCAAGGTGCTCGATGTGGTCGGATCGACCGACGAGTTCAATTATGTCGTCAAGCGCATCCACAGCCTCGCCTATTTCGGCACCATAACGAACCGGCTGACCGAGATCACCGGCGGCTTTGCCATGGTGCTCGTCGTCACCGGCATCTATCTCTGGTGGCCGCGACGCCAGACGGGCGGCGTTGTCAGCGTGCGGGGAACGCCCGGCCGCCGCGTTTTCTGGCGCGACCTGCATGCCGTGACCGGTGCCTTCGCCGGTGTCCTGATCTTCTTCCTTGCGATGTCAGGCATGCCATGGTCGGGCTATTGGGGGGCGAACGCCAATGCCTGGCTGACCGAACACGGCCTCGGCTATCCGGTGCAGCTCTGGGACGACGTGCCGAAGTCGCGAAAAGTCACCGAGGATATCCTTCCGAACAGCGGCTGGATCGTCGAGAAGGCGCCGGTCCCGCTTTCCGATATCGCCGCAGCGCAATCAGCCAAGCCAATCGGCCTCGACAAAGCGGTGGAGATCCCCAAACGGCTGGGAATGGCGCCAGGCTTCGACGTGGCGATCCCCTCCGACGAGACGGGCGTCTATACCGCCTCGCTCTTTCCCGACGATCTTACCGACGAACGCACCCTCCATATCGACCAGTATTCCGGCAAACCATTGATCGATATCGGCTTCGATCAATATCCGTTCCTCGGCAAAGCGATCGAGTGGGGCATCAATGTCCACCAGGGACAGGAATGGGGGCGTTTCAACCAGTTGCTGATGCTCGCAACATGCCTTGCAATTGTGCTCAGCTGCGTGACCGCCGTCGTCATGTGGTGGAAACGGCGCCCGATCGGCCGCCTCGGCGTGCCGCCCATGCCGCCAAAGCCTTCGATCTATTACGGCCTGTGGGTGATAGTCGGGATCTTCGCCGTCACCTTCCCGATGAGCGGGCTCGCGATTCTCGTCATGATCGCCTTCGACCAGATCGTCGTGCGGTTCGTACCGTTGTTGAAACGTGTTCTCGCTTGAGGGAGGCCATCAGATGAAGAAGATCATCGCTATTCTTGCCGGCGTGCTGCTTGCATCCATCGCATCTGCGGATGACGATCCGCAACAGGCGATCCCGGCGAGGCTGAAGGTGATGTTCGAAAGGCCAGACAAGCCGCTCGATATCGCCCCGGTCGTGGTTCAGGCCGATTGGGCGATCGTCGGCTGGCGGCAGGACGGACGCGGCGGACGGGCCCTGATGAAGAAGACGCATCACGGCTGGAGCATCTATTTCTGCAGCGGCGACAGCCTGAAGGATGCCGGGACACTGGAGACAGTCGGGCTTTCCGGAGATGACGCCGCCGGGCTGGCTGCGAAACTGAAGGATGCCGAGACCGGCCTCGATTCTTCCGCGCTTGCGCTCTTCTCAAGCTTCGAGGGCACGGTGATGATGAATGAGGCTTCAAACGGCGGGGGTCATGCCGGCCATGAGGGCCATGCCCAGTGACGCAGCTAGCGCTTCAGCCGAGCCTCAATTTCCCGGTCAAGGGCGAACTTCAGATCGTCCTTGACGCCGACGGACATGGCAAGGACTTCGCGGGCCTTGAGGAAATCCATGACGCCGGTGCGGCCGACGGTCGGGCGCAGGAAGATATGCGGCGGGCGAAGCTTCAACTTCAGCGAGATCGCCGTCTGCATCATCAGCTGGCCGGAGCCGAAGATGCTCTCCATACGGTTCGGAATATGGGTGCCGTCGCCTTCCGGCGCGCCGACGACATCGATGCCGACGACGATGTCGGCAAGATCCATCAGGCATTCATAGGGCACCGGATTGCTGATGCCGCCGTCGATCATCACCCGGTCGCGCAGGCGCACCGGCATGAAGACGGCGGGTATGGCGGAAGAGGCCGCGAGTGCGGGAAACAGTTCGCCCTGTTCGATGATGACTTCGCACTGCCCGTAATAATCCGTGGTGATCACCTTCATCGGGACCAGCAGATCCTCGAAGCGGGCCGGCAGCTCGGACGGCAGGAAGGCCTTGAGGATCCGCTCCAGATTGAACTGGCCGATGCGGATACCCTTGGCCACCGCATCGCGCACCGTCGCCGGCCTCAGGCCCCAGATGCGGGCGACGACGGCCGTCTTGTTGCCGACGGTCGTCAGCGCATGTTCGCGGATTTCGGCGCCTGACATGCCAGCCGCCATGCCGGCGCCCATGATCGCGCCGATCGACGAGCCTGATACCGCCACCGGGCGGATGCCGAGTTCATCGAGCGTCTCGATGACATGGATATGGGCAAGTCCGCGCGCACCGCCGCCGCC
The DNA here is from genome assembly GCF_025941625.1 of Rhizobium acaciae. Lineage (NCBI taxonomy): Bacteria > Pseudomonadati > Pseudomonadota > Alphaproteobacteria > Hyphomicrobiales > Rhizobiaceae > Rhizobium > Rhizobium acaciae. The sequence continues at coordinate 104,534 of NZ_JAPCZO010000005.1, read as the reverse complement.
AAAAGCGACGGCGACCGTCGGCACATCGCTGATCGCAGGCAATTTCGGGCTGATGATCTCTGCCTGCTGCACGCCCGCCCCCGCTTATTGCGGCTGATATCGGAAGAAATGCACCCTCGTATCGCCGAAGATGCGGCTTTCGAGGAAAACATAGGCAGGATGGACGGAAACGACAATATCGGCGCGTTCTTCGAGCACCGCGATTGCGCCAGGCCGCAGCCAGCCGCCCTCGGCCGCCGCCGCCATCGCCTTCTCACCGAGACCCTTGCCATAGGGTGGGTCGGCAAAGAGCACGTCGAAGGGGTCGAGATTGCCGGCGCTGCCGAGATCGGTCGCATCCCGGCGCAGGATGCGCGTGCGGCCATGCAGGCCGAGCGCATCGATGTTCTCCCAGAGCAGCGCCCTGCCCTCGACGCTGTTTTCGACGAAGAGCGCATGGCGACAGCCGCGTGAAACGGCTTCGAGCCCGACGGCGCCGGTGCCGGCAAAGAGGTCGAGAATCCGGGTGCCATCGACGCATTCCGGATAGGCATGGCTCAATATATTGAACAGGCTCTCGCGCGTCCGGTCGGCAGTCGGCCGGATCTCGTTGGATTTTGGCACGGCGAGAGGCCGTCCGCGAAACTCACCGCCGACGATCCGCACCGCGCGTCATTCCCTTTCCTTTAGCACCACCTCTGGACGGCCCGCCCGCAGGCCTATCGCCGCCCGGCCTTTCACCGCCCGGCTTGGCGCCTTTCGGCTTGCCGGAAAAACTCTTGGCCCCACCAGGTTTGGTCCCACCAGGCTTTGCCGCAAAGCCCTTGCCACGAGGCTTGTCACCCGAAGGCTTGTCGCCGAACGATCTTTCGCCGCGCGGACGCTCGGAGCGGCCCTCGCCGGCAAAACTTCTGGCTGCCCGCGGGCGTTCGTCACCGTCCTCGCGCGGCCTGCGATCAGCACGCGGCTTGTCGCCGAAGGGCCGGTCTCCACGCGGGGGACGATCACCGAACGGCCGGTCGCCGCGCGGACGCTCCGAACGGCCCTCGCCGGCAGAGCTTCTCGCGGCCCGAGGACGCTCGTCGCCATCCGTACGCGGCTTGCGACTACCACGCGGGTTGTCGCCGAAGGGACGATCCCCACGCGGGGGACGATCACCGAACGGCCGGTCGCCGCGCGGACGTTCCGAACGGGCATCACCTGCGGAGCTTCTCGCGGCACGAGGACGCTCGTCACCATCCGTACGCGGCTTGCGATCACCGCGCGGCTTGTCGCCGAAGGGCCGATCCCCACGCGAGGGACGATCACTGAACGGCCGTTCGCCGCGCGCCGGGCGGTCGCCAGAACCGCGGTCTTCGCGGGCGGGGCGATCACCAAAGCCGCGCTTGCGGCCGAAGCCCTCGCCCTCATCCTTGCGACGGGGCTCTTCGCTCGAGCGGATCCACTCGCCATCCTCTTCGCGCACGCGATTCACCTGGGTGCGCGGGCGATCCTCGATGCGATCATTCTTTGCCGGCGCCTGCTCGCCGCGCCGGCGCGCCGTCTGCGCATTCTTGGCGGCTTTCGCCGCGGCCTTTTCGCCGAGCGGCCGGGCGCCCGGCGCCATCCAGACATTGGCGCTGCGGCGCTGGCCGAGCGGCTGGGGACGCTTCGGCTTCTCGTCGTCCCTGCGGCCGCCGTCGCGGCGATCGTCCTCTTTGCGCGCGCCACCGTGGCGGTCGTCGCGCTTGGTGTCGAGGCGGCTCAGCGCCCGTTCGCGCTTGTCCTCGTCGCGGCGCGGACGCTCGCGCTTTTCAGGTGCTGCGGGCTCTGCCTCTTCCTCGGCAGCGACCGCCGCCGCATTGTAGATCGGCGCGTCGAAATTCGCCTTGGCTTCTTCGATGAGGCGCGGGCCGAGCTGGTCGCGCAATGTGCGTCCGCGCACTTCGACGACATGGCCTTCCGGTAGGTCGCCGAGCTGGAACGGGCCATAGGAAATGCGGATCAGGCGATTGACGTCGAGGCCGAGCGCGCCGAGCACGTTCTTAATTTCGCGGTTCTTGCCTTCGCGAAGACCCATGGTGATCCAGACGTTCGAGCCTTGCGTGCGGTCGAGCGTCGCCTCGATCGAGCCGTAGAGCACGCCGTCGACGGCAATGCCGTCCTTCAGCTTGTCGAGCGCGTCCTGATCGATCTCGCCATGGGCGCGGACGCGGTAGCGCCGCAGCCATCCGGTCGCCGGCAGCTCGAGCGCGCGGGCGAGACCGCCGTCATTGGTCAAGAGCAGCAGGCCTTCGGTGTTGATATCGAGGCGGCCGATCGACATGACGCGCGGCAGTTCTTCCGGCAGGTTGTCGAACACGGTCGAGCGGCCTTCCGGATCGGCATTGGTGGTCACCAGGCCCGCCGGCTTATGATAAAGCCACAGCCTGGTGCGCTCGATGCCGCGGATCGGCACGCCGTCGACCTCAATGCGATCGGCGAGCGTGACGTTGACGACGGGGGTTTCGAGAACCCTGCCGTTCAGCGTCACACGGCCTTCCATGATCATGCGTTCGATGTCGCGGCGGGAGGCGACGCCGGCACGCGCCATCACCTTGGAAATGCGTTCGGCCTTGGCCTCGCCATCGGTCTCGGCGGCGACCGCGCGGGCGGCCGCAGGCTTTGCCGGCTTCTCGCCGTCCGCCTTCGGGCCGGCTTTCGACCTGATATCCCGTGAAAGGGGCTTTGCGCCCGGGCGTTTTGGCTTGTCTTTGGGTGTCATTTGTTGTTTGCCTGCCTTTTGGGCCTGTCTATCAGGTCACGCATCTGCGGTTAAGTGGAAATTCTTGCGATCGTGAAGACAAATCGTTTCATGGAGATGGCGCTCGAAGAAGCGCGTGCCGCCGGAGAACGCGGCGAGGTGCCGATCGGCGCCGTCGTCGTTGTCGACGATATTGCCGTCTCACGCTCGGGAAACCGCACGCGCGAGCTCAAAGACGTGACCGCGCATGCCGAAATCGCCGCGATCCGGCTCGCCTGCGAAGCGCTCGGACAGGAACGTCTTGTCGGCGCCGATCTCTACGTGACGCTGGAGCCTTGCACCATGTGCGCGGCAGCCATCTCGTTTGCGCGTATCCGCAGGCTCTATTACGGCGCCGAGGACCCGAAAGGCGGCGCCGTCGACAATGGCGTGCGATTCTATGGGCAGCCGACCTGTCACCACGCCCCGGAGGTCTATTCCGGCTTCAACGAGGTCCAATCGGCCGATCTGCTGCGAAAGTTCTTTTCGCAAAGGAGAGAGGCGCCGTAATCCCAGCGCCTCTGCGCGGCGCCGTCATCCTTGCCGGCGCGCAAAAAAAGCTATTGCAGGAGGTTCCACCACTGTTTGCCGGTGTTGGCGACAGCTGCATCCTTCTTGCGCTTCTTCTGCTTCTTGAGCTCGGGCTCGCCGACATCATCGAGCTTTGCCGGATCGTCGACGGTGCGGTAGCCGGGCGGCGGATCGGATATATAGCGGCGCTGGTCGACATAGGAGCCCTTCTGCAGGGCACGGGCTTCACGATAGGCCTTGGTCTGGGCTTCCGTCGTGCGCCGGCCGCCTTCGATCGCAGAGCTTGCGAGAGGCGAGCGGTAATTCGGATTGTCCGAATTCGCGTCGGCTTCCGAAACGAGACGAGCACGCGTCTCCTCCGGCGATTCAAGCCATTGCGGATTGTCCTTGTTGGCGACCGTCTGCTGCGGCGCAACGAGGGTCTCTTTCTGCGCCTGCGCCGGCAGCACCAGCGTCGGACGCGGCGTGTACTTGACGCCCTTGTTCTTCGGGTCCGGGCCGGTCAACGACACGGACTGGCCGAGATCGTCGGTCAACTGCTCCATGGCGGTCTTGTCGGTGCCGTAGGTCGGGCTGCTGGCACAACCGGACACCAGGGAACATCCCGCCACTACAACAGACAGGCAGGCGCCCATACGGAACCAATGCGTTGCTAACATGAAAACCCTTCCAGCCCTGCCGGTGCAATCCTCGCCCAAACCGGACAACCGTCCCCCTGACGCAAAAATCCGGCCATTTTCAGGCAGCTTTTACCGGATGAACCGCGAAAGCGCAATTCATCCGGCAATATTCTTCACTTGAGCGCGGCAAGTTCGCGAAGGGCAGCGGCGTCGCGGGCCGAAACATCGGGATATTCCGGATCGGAACCGACATCCCTGGTGATGCGCCAGGAGCGGGCGCATTTCTCGCCCTCTGCAAGCTTCGGCACGACGCTGACCTCCGGCACCTCCGCCAGGCGGAAGGCATCCACCGGTCCTTCGCCGGCCTTGATCTCGATTGCCGAGGTGATGCAGACTTCGGTGAAGTCCTGGCCTTCCAGCGCCTTCAGCAATTCCGGATCGGCGATATGGACGACAGGAGCCGCTTCCAGCGACGAGCCGATGCGCTTGTCCTTGCGCTCGATTTCCAGGGCACCAGTCACGACCGAACGCACTGCACGGATCTTCTTCCACTTCTCGGCCAGGGCATCGTTGCGCCATTCCTTTGCGACCGGGGCAAACTGCTCCAGATGCACAGAAACGGCGGACGGGTTGCGCGACAGCCAGGCCTCCTCGGTGGTGAAGGGCAGCATCGGGGCAAGCCATGTCACCATGCAATCGAAGATCTGACGGATGACGTGCAGGCTGGCGCGCCGGCGCAGGCTCGACGGCGCGTCGCAATAGAGCGCATCCTTGCGGATATCGAAATAGAGGGCCGAAAGCTCGACATTGGCGAAATCGATCAGCGCACGGGCAATCTTCTTGAAGTCGAAGGTGTCATAGTTCTCGCGCACCAGCTCGTCGAGTTCGGCCAACCGGTGCAGCATCAGCTGCTCCAGCTCCGGCAGATCGGCAAGCGCGATCTCCTCACCCTTGTCGTGGGCAAGCGTGCCGAGCATCCAGCGGATGGTGTTGCGCAGCTTGCGATAGGCATCGACATTGGTCTGGATGATTGTCTTGCCGACGCGCAGGTCGTCGGCATAATCCGAGGTCATCACCCAGAGGCGCAGGATATCGGCGCCGGCATCCTTCATCACTTCCTGAGGTGCTGTGACGTTGCCCTTCGACTTCGACATCTTCTCGCCCTTCTCGTCCATGGTGAAACCATGGGTGAGGACGGCATTGTAAGGCGCACGGCCGCGGGTGGCCGCCGATTCCAGCAGCGACGAATGGAACCAGCCGCGATGCTGGTCGGAACCTTCGAGATAAAGGTCGGCCGGCCACTTCAGGTCCGGGCGGTCTTCGAGCGTGAAGGTGTGCGTCGAGCCAGAGTCGAACCAGACGTCGAGGATATCCATGACCTGGGTCCAGCGGGAATGGTCGTGGTCATTGCCGAGGAAACGCTCCTTGGCGCCTTCGGCAAACCAGGCATCGGCGCCCTCATGTTCGAAGGCTTCGAGGATGCGGGCGTTGACGGCTTCGTCGACCAGGACCTCGCCCTGCTCGTCGGCAAAGACGGCGATCGGCACGCCCCAGGCGCGCTGGCGCGACAGCACCCAGTCCGGACGGCCCTCGATCATGGCGCGCAGGCGGTTCTGGCCGGCGGCCGGCACGAAGCGCGTATCGTCGATCGCACCCAGCGCGCGCGAACGCAGCGTCGTGCCGTCGGCAAGGGTCTTGTCCATATAGACGAACCATTGCGGCGTGTTGCGGAAGATGACCGGCTTCTTCGAGCGCCAGGAATGCGGATACTGGTGCTTCAGACGGCCGCGGGCAAAGAGCGCGCCGCGGGCGATCAGCTCCCTGATGACACGGTCGTTGGCATCGCCCTTCTTGCCGTTGTCGTCGATGACGCGGGCGCCCTCGAAGCCGGGAGCGTCGGCGGTATAGAAGCCGCCGTCGTCGACCGGGAACGGGATTTTGGTGTCGATGCCGCGGGCCTCAAGCGTGCGGACAGCCGACATCCAGGCATCGAAGTCTTCGCGACCGTGGCTGGGTGCGGTGTGGACAAAGCCGGTGCCGGCGTCATCAGTGACGTGGTCGCCTTCGAGCAGCGGCACGCGGAATTCATAGCCGCCGTCGAGACCCTTGAAGGGATGCGCGCAGGTCATCGCTGCGAAGTCGGCCGCAGAGACATCGCTCAAGCGCTTGTACTGCAGCTTGGCCTTGGCGAAGGATTCCTCGGCCAGCTTATCGGCAAAGATCAGCCTTTCGCCCGGACGCGGTCCGAAATCGTTCTCGGCGGCCGTCACCTCGTAGAGACCGTAGGAGACCCGCGCGGAAAAGGAGACCGCGCGGTTGCCGGGGATCGTCCAGGGCGTGGTCGTCCAGATGACCACGAACGCATCCTTGAGCGCGACCGGACCTTCGACGATCGGGAATTTCACCCAGATCGTGTCGCTCTCATAATCCTGGTATTCGACCTCGGCCTCGGCCAGCGCCGTGCGCTCGACCACCGACCACATGATCGGCTTGGAGCCGCGATAAAGCTGACCGCTTGCGGCGATCTTCAGGAGTTCGCCGGCGATACGCGATTCCGCGTGAAAATTCATCGTCGTATAGGGATTGTCGAAGTCACCCTCGATGCCGAGGCGCTTGAACTCTTCCGCCTGGACCTTGATCCAGCCGGCGGCGAATTCACGGCATTCCTTGCGGAATTCGTTGACCGGGACCTCGTCCTTGTTCTTGCCCTTCTCGCGGTATTTTTCTTCGATCTTCCATTCGATCGGCAGGCCGTGGCAATCCCAGCCGGGCACGTAATTGGCGTCGTAGCCGCGCATCTGGAACGAACGGTTGATGACGTCCTTGAGGATCTTGTTCAGCGCGTGGCCGATATGGATGTTGCCGTTGGCATAGGGCGGGCCGTCGTGAAGGACGAATTTCTCGCGGCCGGCCGCAGACGCGCGCAGTTTCTTGTAGAGACCCATCTCCTGCCAACGCTTGACGAGTTCCGGTTCCTTCTGCGGCAGGCCGGCGCGCATGGGAAAGTCGGTCTCGGGCAAATAGAGGGTCTTCGAATAGTCGATCTTTTCGGCTGTGTCGGTCATGTCTGACAATCGTTTTCTGGCGGCCCAGGAAGGGGCGCAACGGGCGTGAAATAGCTGGTGACGGAAGCGCTCGTATCCAAGCGCCAAAAACCCGGACCTTCCGGCCGCTTAGCGCGCGCGGAAGGCCGGGCCGATAATTCGCATCATCATTGCCAGCCGATATTTCTTCATCGCGCCGGTTCATAGGCGTTTTTGCCGGGAAAAGGAAGAGGCCGGCTTGCCACAACGGAAGCAATTGAAGATAGCGCCAAATGCGCATATATATTGGGGCAAGTGGCACAGAGGTTGGCAATGCTCGGTTTTCTTCAGACGTCAGAATCGATGACCATACGCGAGCGCCTCGAGATCGCTTCGCACGGCTCCGTCCAGGTTTATGATGGAGCGATGGCATTGAAATTGACAGAGCTCGGCTTTTCCGTGGAGGAAATATATCGTTTCGTCGCACCGCGCCGAACTCTGGCGAGACGCAATGCGAACGGCGAGCCGCTGACGGTCGAGGAAAACGACGGCGCATTGCGTATCGTGCGGATTGCCGAGATGGCTAAGCGCATTTTCGGCGACGGAGCCGTTGCGTTCGATTGGCTGCGCAAGCCCAATCGCGGAATGGACGGCATCGCGCCGATCGATCTGCTGGAATCGGAAACCGGCGCCCGCCTCGTCGAGCAGGCCCTGCACCAGATCGACCACGGGATTTACGTCTAGAGCGGTTCAATTTTTCATGGAAACGCAGAACCGCTCTAACCTTCTGTTTTTACGCAATTCCCGGGCAAGCGCTTCGCGCTTTGCCTGGGAAAACCGCTTCGCACTTTTCCTGGAATTGCTTTAAGCGATGATCTTATGGCGAATCTCGAATTATACCGATCTTTCCGGACGCGGCGGGCTGCTTGCACCGGGACGATGGCATCATCAGGGAATTCCCGTCGTCTATTGCTGTGATCACCCGTCGACTGCGCTCCTCGAAATTCTGGTACAGGTCGATCTGCATCAAATTCCGAGAGATTTTCAGCTCCTGAAAATCCATTGCCCGGATAACATCGAAGTCCTCGATATCGGGATCGATCCTGCTGCGATCAACCAGACCAGCCTGACGCGCGACCGTGGCAGCAAATTACTGGAAGACAATGATTTCTGTCTCCTGCGCGTCCCATCGGCAATCATGCCAGAGGCCACGAATATTCTCATCAATCCGCGTCATCCGGACGCGTCGCGCCTGGCAATCGAAAAAACGATCCGTTATCCTTTCGACAGCCGGCTATTGCGCTGAGGAAAAGCAGAGTTTCCGATCAAGAGCGCCGATTGGCTTAACACCCGCAAGCAGTGCCCTCGCCTCTTCCTCATCTCGTTTGATCTGGGCGACGAGCGGATCGAGGCCGTCGAATTTCAGCTCAGGGCGGAGATAGCCGAAGAACGAGACGGAGCAGAGCTGGCCATAGAGATCGCCGCTGAAATCGAAAAGATAGGTTTCGAGCAGCGGTGCGCCGTTTTCCGTCACCGTCGGGCGGCGACCGTAGCTTGCGACGGCATCGTGGAGCGTGCCGTCCTGGCGACGGAAGCGGACGGCGTAGATGCCGGCGGCAAGATCGACCTCCGGTGGCAGGCGCATGTTGGCCGTGGGAAAACCCAGCTGCCGGCCGAGCTTTTCGCCATCGATCACCTCGGCTTCCACCGTATAGCGGTAACCGAGCATGCCGGCGACTTCGCTGACATTGCCCTCCTTCAGCAGCGCGCGGATATGGCTCGAAGAGACGACATCGGCGTTTTCGTCGCGAAAGGCATCGATCAGGGTGACGCCGAAGCCATAGGTATGGCCGGCATTCATCAGGAAAGCCGGACCGCCCTCGCGGCCGCGGCCAAAATGGAAATCGAAGCCGGTGACGACTTCGGAGGCGCCGAGCCAATCCTTCAGGATCGAATGGATGAAATCATCGGCCGAGCGCTGCGAAAATTCGTAATCGAAGGGATATTCGATGACGGCGCTGAAACCCAGCGTTTCCAGGATCCGGGCCTTCAACGGCGCCGGCGTCAGGCGAAAGACCGGTGTCTGCGGTCGGAAGACCGTGCGCGGATGCGGCTCGAAGGTCAGCACCAAAGCGGGGATACCGCGCGTCTTGGAGATCTCCAGCGCCCGGCTCAACACCGATTGATGGCCGCGGTGCACGCCATCGAAATTGCCGATGGCAATGACGCCGCCCTTCAGATGGGGGGGTAGGGGTTCGCGGGTTTCATTGCGGTGGAAGACGGTCATCGGCTGGCTTCTCTTCATGCAAGGCGTGTCTTCATGCAAGGCGGGGCATCCACCACTTCGGCGCGGCGTTTTCCCGTTCGAGATAGGCGTTGAGGATCGCCTCGTCGGTCTCGCCGTTGAGAGTATATTCCTTAGCGTGGATACCGCCGCTGATGTAGAGGAGGTCGAGGCCGTAATTCAAGGCGCCGCGCACATCGGTCGGCATGCCGTCGCCGATCGCCAGCACGCGGTCGACCGGGAAATCGCCGCGAAGCTCGCGGGCAGCCGCTAGCGTCGCCTCGTAGATCGGCCGGTGCGGCTTGCCGGCGATGCGGGTTTTTCCGCCAAGCTGCTCATAATAGGCGGCCATGGCGCCGGCGCAGGGGATGATGCGATGGCCGCGCTCGACAATGAGGTCGGGATTGGCGCAGATCATCGGCACGTCGCGGGCTTTGAAATCGAGAAGCATGTCGGTGTAATCCTCCGGCTTCTCGGTCTCGTCGTCGAAAAAGCCGGTGCAGACCAGCGATTGCGCTTCGCCCGCCGGCCGGCGCTCGACGCCAATGCCTTCGAGCAGCGCCTTGTCGCGCTCGGGGCCGAGCAGGAAGACGGTCTTCGGCCCTTCTGCGATCAAACCGCGCGTGACGTCGCCAGAGGTGACGATCCTGTCATAGGCGCTGTCGGGAACGCCGATCTGGCGCAGCTGCTCGACCACCTGCCAGGAAAGGCGCGGCGAATTGGTGATGAGGACGACGGCGAGGCCGCTGTCGCCTGCCGCTTCAAGGGCTGCGGCCGCCTTCGGGAACGGATCGACGCCGTTGTGAACGACGCCCCAGACATCGCAGAGCACCACATCATAGTGACCTGATATCTCCGAGAAGTTTTCTATCCGCTTGGCCATTCCGATTTCCCAATTTGCTTCAGTCACCGGTGACATTGCAAAGGCGCAAGGCGATGGCAAGGCATTTTCTTCGCTGCCGGGCCGATGCGAAGAACTCGAACGGCGGTCCGGCAGAGCAGAAGGGCAAAGGGTTTTGACGATTATCGTCAAGCGGCAGATCGCCGACGGCGGACGAGTTCGGCAAAGTTCGGCAGCACCCGGGTTTCGGCCGCAATCTTCGACTATTCTCCGGCCTCTTCACAATTCCGGCACAAAAATTCGTGATTGCTCTCATTGACTCCTCTCGGAGCCATCCCTAAATGCTCGTCGCTAGCACTCACCGCAAGGGAGTGCTAACATCTATCCATGTGGGCCACTCCGGTCCGCGAATGTCATTCGATCGAGGGATTAGACAATGGCAAGCACCAACTTCCGCCCCCTTCACGACCGCGTCGTTGTTCGCCGCGTTGAGTCCGAAGCCAAGACCAAGGGCGGCATCATCATTCCCGATACCGCCAAGGAAAAGCCGCAGGAAGGCGAAATCGTCGCCGTCGGCTCCGGCGCGCGCGATGAGTCCGGCAAGGTCGTCGCACTCGACGTCAAGGCTGGCGACCGCATCCTGTTCGGCAAGTGGTCCGGCACCGAAGTCAAGATCGACGGCGAAGACCTTCTGATCATGAAGGAAGCCGACATCATGGGCATCATCGGCTGATCGGCCGACCTGCTTTCCCGAAATGGCTGACGGGCCTTTTGCCCGAACAACTCGAATTCAGGAGTTAAGAATATGGCATCTAAAGAAATCAAGTTTGGCCGCACCGCGCGCGAAAAGATGCTGCGCGGCGTCGACATTCTCGCCGATGCAGTCAAGGTCACGCTCGGCCCGAAGGGCCGTAACGTCATCATCGACAAGTCCTTCGGCGCTCCGCGCATCACCAAGGACGGCGTTTCGGTCGCCAAGGAAATCGAACTCGAAGACAAGTTCGAAAACATGGGCGCACAGATGGTCCGCGAAGTTGCTTCGAAGACCAACGACATCGCCGGCGACGGCACCACGACGGCTACCGTTCTTGCCCAGGCGATCGTTCGCGAAGGCAACAAGGCCGTTGCAGCCGGCATGAACCCGATGGACCTGAAGCGCGGCATCGACCTCGCTGTCGCTGACGTCGTGAAGGATCTCCAGGCCAAGGCCAAGAAGATCTCGACTTCGGAAGAAGTCGCCCAGGTCGGCACGATCTCCGCAAATGGCGACAAGCAGGTCGGTCTCGACATTGCTGAAGCCATGCAGAAGGTCGGCAACGAAGGCGTCATCACGGTTGAAGAAGCCAAGACTGCCGAAACCGAACTCGAAGTCGTCGAAGGCATGCAGTTCGACCGTGGCTACCTCAGCCCCTACTTCGTGACCAACCCGGAAAAGATGATCGCCGACCTCGAAGACGTCTTCATTCTCCTTCACGAGAAGAAGCTCTCGAACCTGCAGTCGATGCTCCCGGTTCTCGAAGCCGTCGTTCAGACCGGCAAGCCGCTCCTCATCGTCGCTGAAGACGTCGAAGGCGAAGCCTTGGCAACGCTCGTCGTCAACAAGCTGCGCGGTGGCCTGAAGATTGCTGCCGTCAAGGCTCCTGGCTTCGGCGACCGCCGCAAGGCCATGCTCGAAGACATCGCCATCCTGACGGGCGGCACTGTCATCTCCGAAGATCTCGGCATCAAGCTCGAATCCGTCACGCTCGACATGCTCGGCCGTGCCAAGAAGGTTTCGATCTCCAAGGAAAACACCACGATCGTCGACGGTTCGGGCGCCAAGACCGACATCGAAGGCCGTGTTGCCCAGATCAAGGCCCAGATCGAAGAAACCACCTCCGACTACGACCGCGAGAAGCTGCAGGAACGTCTTGCCAAGCTCGCCGGCGGCGTTGCCGTCATCCGCGTCGGCGGCTCGACGGAAGTCGAAGTGAAGGAAAAGAAGGACCGCATCGACGACGCGCTCAACGCGACCCGCGCTGCCGTTCAGGAAGGTATCGTCCCCGGCGGCGGTATCGCTCTGCTCCGCTCCTCCACGAAGATCACCGTCAAAGGTGCAAACGACGACCAGGAAGCCGGCATCAACATCGTTCGCCGCGCCCTGCAGTCGCTCGTTCGTCAGATCGCTGAAAACGCAGGCGACGAAGCCTCGATCGTTGTCGGCAAGGTCCTCGACAAGAACGAAGACAACTTCGGCTACAACGCCCAGACGTCTGAATATGGCGACATGATCGCCATGGGTATCGTCGATCCGCTCAAGGTCGTTCGCACGGCGCTGCAGAACGCTGCTTCTGTCGCATCGCTGCTGATCACCACCGAAGCCATGATCGCCGAACTGCCGAAGAAAGAATCGGCTGGCGGCGGCATGCCGGGCGGCATGGGTGGAATGGGCGGAATGGACATGATGTGATCGGCGAAAGCCATCACTGACCACCATTCCGGCATCCGGAATAGGAAGGGCGGCCCTCGGGTCGCCCTTTTCTTTTGAGCAAAGCGATTCGCGGCAGGCCCGATTGACATAGCCGATGAAACGATTACCCGGCTCTCTACTGCAGCCCCAGGCGCGAAGCTTGCGCCAGGCTTGCGTTGCCCGCGTCTTTCTCAGCCCACCGACATGCGAGAGATCACAGCGTTACGACAAGATTTCCGGGCTCACGCGGAATGAAAACGCTTCCAAAGCCCTCAAAGGACGATCTTTCGATGCTGTTTCTCGCGAAATCGCACGCAAATGCAGGGATCTCACGAAATGAGGCCGATCCGAATACCCCTTAAAAAGCCGTTGCCGTTTGTCCAAAAGCCCCTATAAATCCGCGCTGCAATTAAAGCGCGCCCGGCGATAGTTTTTCGTCAATAGACGAGGCCGGAGCGCGGAAGGCGATACGTGAACGTTCGGCTTCGAGGGGCTCCTGTTACGGAGGCCAGATGGCCGTGGCAATAATCGCCGGATGAAGCGCGGGCATCATGCCCGCTGCTGCGTGATCCTGTTTCTTTGTGTTTGCCGAGCGTGCGACGGGAGCCGCATCCGAACGGGAGAACGCCTTGTTTAAGATCGCCAGAGCCAATGCAGCCGTACCTTTGACGCCCGGCTCGTTTGATGACGCCAATCAAAATCACGAGATGTTGGCGCAGTTTTCCGTTTCCGAAGCCTGGACTGGAGATTTTTCGAGCGGCATGCTCCGTCTCGGCGAGTGGAGCGCGATGCTGCACGGCCTCGCCGCACGGGAATGCGGACTTTTAAGCTTGATCCGCTGCTATGATGCCAAGGACCGCAGCCACATATTGGAGCTGTTCGAGCAGGCGGCGACGCTCTGCTCCTCCTTCTGTTTTTCGACGACGATCATTATGCCGAACGGCTTTCGCCAGCCGCTCTTCTGCATGGGCGAGTCTAACGGTCTGGAAGAAAAATTCAGCGGCAGCATGGTCGGCGTCTTCGTCTTTCCGCGCTTCAAGCTGGAAGGCGCAAAGCAGATCACAAGTCGGCGATAGGCCGGAAATCAAGATAAAAGGCCGCCTCGAGGGCGGCCTTCGTGCTTTCCGGCGATCCGTTCGCTACTCCGGCTTGACCGGTATGTTGAGGCCCCTGGCACTTGCCGGACGAGCGATGCAGCGCTCCAGCCAATCCGAGACGGCGGGAAATTTCGCGTATTCGAGAACCTCGCGGCCGCCATAGAAAATATCGGCACCGCGAACCCAGGTGAAGGTGGTGATGTCGGCGATCGTGTACTGATCGCCCATGATCCACTGACGGCCCTTCAACCGGTCTTCAAGCACCCCGAGCAGGCGCTTGGATTCATCGCGATAACGCTCCACCGGGTAAGAGTTGTTGGCGACCTTGTCGGCGGCGAATTTGTAGAAATGTCCGAACTGGCCGAACATCGGGCCGATGCCCGCCATCTGGAAAAACACCCACTGGATGGTTTCGTAGCGGCCGGCGGCATCGGCAGGGATGAGCTTGCCGGTTTTTTCGGCGAGATAAAGCAGGATGGCGCCGGATTCGAAAAGGCCGATCGGCTTTCCGTCCGGACCGTTCGGATCGATGATCGCCGGAATGCGGCCGTTCGGGTTGAGAGATTCGAATTCCGTCGACTTCTGCTCGTTGGCGGCGAAGGAAACATAGTGCGGCTCATAGGCGAGGCCGAGCTCTTCGAGAGCGACGGAGACCTTCACCCCATTCGGCGTCTGCAGGGAATAGAGCTGGATGATGTCGGGATTTTTCGCCGGCCAGCGCGTCGTGATCGGAAATGCGGAAAGATCTGCCATCGGATTCTCCATGTTGGGCGCCGACCATAAAAACCGGGCTCGGCAAAGGCAAGCAGGGGCAGCGGTAAAGAGATCGTTCGACATTAGTGAACGAAGTGTCCGCTTCCGTTTACCTTTCCACAACGCAAGAAAAAAGCGACATAGAGGCATCCGAGGTCGAACCGGTGCCGGGGCACCAAGATCTCCAAAGTCCTTGAAACGGAGACAACGTCCATGTCGAACAACGTCATCATCCTGATTGCCCGTATCCTGCTTTCCTTCATGTTCATCTTCGCCGGCTTCGGCAAGGTGACCGATCCGGCCTCGACCGCCGGCATGATCGCCGGTGCCGGCCTTCCGGCTTCCACCGCGCTCGCCTATCTCGCCGGCCTCTTCGAACTCGCAACCGGCATTGCCGTGCTCGTCGGCTTCCAGGTCCGCATCGTCGGCTGGCTGCTCGCCGTCTTCTGTGTTTTCACCGGCCTCGTCTTCCACCTTGCGCCGGTCAACGTTCCGGATTTCCCGGCTGCCGCTAACGGCTGGATCAACGGCCTGAACTTCGTCAATCTCATGAAGAACATCACGCTCGCCGGCGCCTATATCATGCTCGCCACCAATGGCGCAGGCGCCTACTCGCTCGACGCCCGCCGCGGTGCCTACGCAGCCGCCTGACACCAGCAGACATCCTTCCGGACATACAGAACCCGCCGTCATCCGACGGCGGGTTTTTCTATGCCTTTATGACTGAGATCAGAGGGCGGCACGCACCGCGTCGATGATCGCCTGCACAGCGGGCTCGCCGGCATGGCTCTCCTTGCGGGCGCGCACCAGGCAGGCCTGCGAATGCAGGATGACACCGTCCTGGAGCACCTTCAGGTGGTTGGCGCGCAGCGTCGAGCCGGTGGAGGTGATATCGACGATGATATCGGCCGAGCCGGAGGCGGGAGCGCCCTCGGTGGCGCCCAGGCTTTCGACGATGCGATAAAGCTGGATGCCGTGCTGGCTCGAAAAGAATTGCTGGGTCAGCCGCCAGTATTTGGTGGCGATGGCAAGGCGCCTGGAGTGGCGGGCGCGAAAATCGGCGGCAACATCGACGAGATCGGCCATGGTGTCGACATCGAGCCAGATCTCCGGCACGGCGACGACGACATCGGCGTGGCCAAAGCCGAGGCGGGCGCAGAATTCGACGCGCTTGTCGACTTCGGCAAACCCCTCCCGCATCAGATCCTCGCCGGTGACGCCGAAATCGACGGTGCCGTTGCCGATTTCACGGGAGATTTCGGAAGCCGAAAGGAAGGCGATTTCCACATCGTCCCAGCCTTCGACGCGGCCGCGATAGGAGCGGTCGTTGCCGACCGCAGAAATCGTCATGCCGGCACGTTCGAAGATCGCCGAAGCGTCTTCCTTCATCCGGCCCTTGGAGGGAAGCGCGATGGTGATGGTCATGCGGCTGCCCTTTCGGTTTCGATACGGTCGAGCCAGAAGGAGAAGCCGACGGCCGGGATGCGGTCCGTCGCACCGAGGAAAGTCAGGAGCCGATCGAAGCGGCCGCCGCCGGCCAGAACCGCGGTCGAGCCTTCCACCGTCACCTCGAAGACGAGGCCGGTGTAATAGTCGAGCGGCCGTCCGAAGGCGGCGCGGTAGTCGAGGCAGGAAAGATCGACGCCGGCATTGGAAAGCGCTGCAACGCGGCCGTTGAAGCGCGAGAGTGCGTTGCCGAGTTTCAGGCCGGCAGCATCGGCGAAACCGGAAAGGGCCGCGGACGCATTGACGAGCGGCACGTCGAGCGACAGGAACTCTTCCAGCACATGGAAGGCGGCATCGTCGAGGCGCGTTTCGGACAGGATGAGCTTTTCCTTGAGCCTTCGGGCGATCTCCAAGGCCGAGCGGCCGGCATTCGTCGAATAGCCGGTCTTCTGCATCTCGCGCTCGAGATGGGCGACCAGCGCCTGCTCGTCGCCCGATGCGACAAGCCTGGCAATATCGTCGTCCAGCCCGGTGACGAATTGCGGGCTGACGAGGCTGGCAAGCAGTGCTTCCAGCTGCGTCATATTGCCGAAGGCGTGGATCAGGCGCTTCTGCCAGCCGAGCGGCAGGCCGAGCGCCTGGACGACAGCCTCGAACACTGCCTGGTCGCCCAATGTCACGGCTAAGCGCCGGCCCGGCAGCAGGCGGGCGAGAATGCCAGTGGCATCGCCGATGGCGCGGGCGTCGGCGTTTGACAGGTCGATATCGCCAAGATCCTCGATGCCGGCCTGATAGAATTCATTGGCACCGTCGCGGCGCTGGCGGAAAACCTCGCCGAGATAGGCATAACGCTTCGGCGTGCCGGTCGCCGTCTCGATGTGGCGCAGACAGACGGGGATGGTGAATTCGGGACGCAGGCAAAGGCTGGCGCCGGTTTCACTCTCCGTCATGAAGATGCGGCGGCGCAGATCCTCGCCGGCGATATCCAGGAAAGGTTCGGCCGGCTGAATGACAGGCGTATCGATGCGCTCGGCGTTGCGCTCGATGAATTCGGCAATGAGGTCGTTGGCGAATTCGGGGAGATTGATCAGGGGCATCGTGTCGCTCCTGGGAAAAGACCCCTCCCCAACCCCTCCCCACAAGGGGGAGGCACTAACCCGCAGCGGTCGCCGAAATAAATTGAGAGCGCTCTCGATGAAGCAACCGCCGAGTTGGGCACAGCGTTGCGACTTAAAGCCCCTCCCCCTTGTGGGGAGGGGTTGGGGAGGGGTTTATTACGCATTCGCCGCTCGCTTCCGATCCTCGGCCTGGGCGGCAAGGATTTCCTTCACCTTGGCGACGAGGTCGGCTTCCGGCGCCGTCTCCTGCGCGACGCGCGCTTCGCGCCAGCTGGCATTGTCCTCGATCTCGCCGGAGAGCCGCTTGCCTTCGATCAGATCCTTGATCTGCACGACGCTTGTCGCGCGCTCGTCGCCGCCCTGGATGATGGCGACGGGGCAGCCGCGGCGATCGGCATATTTCAGCTGGTTGCCGAACTTCTTCCAGTTGCCCTGGAACATCTCGGCGCGGATGCCGGCGGCGCGCAGTTCCTGCGTCATCTTCTGATAGCGGCCCATCGCCTCGACATCGCCGTCCATGACGGTCACCAGCACCGGCTCGATGACCTCGGTGGCACCAAGCTTGCCGAGGTTCTTCAGCGCCGTCATCAGCCTGGAGACGCCGATCGAAAAGCCCGTCGCCGGAACCGGCTGGCCCATGAAGCGGGAGACGAGGCCGTCATAACGGCCGCCACCGCCGACCGAACCGAAGACGACTTTTTCGCCCTTTTCGTTGGTGACGTCGAAGGTCAGTTCGGCCTCATAGACCGGGCCTGTATAATATTCGAGCCCGCGCACGACGGAGGGGTCGATCTTGATGCGGTCAGGGCCATAGCCCGCGCTGGTCACCAGCGCACCGATGAAATTCAGCTCCTCGACGCCTTCGCCACCCCTGGCGGTTCCCGCAACCAGCTCGGCGAGACGGACAGCGCTTTCGGCATAGTCCGTGATGCCGACAAAGAACAGCACCTTGTCGATCTGCCCCTTGTCGAGACCGGCGCCCTTGGTGAAGTCGCCGGATTCATCCTTGCGGCCAGGACCGAGCAGCAGGGCCACGCCCTCCGGGCCAAACTTATCGAGCTTGTCGATGGCGCGCAGCACGTTGAGCCGTTGGCCGGCCTTGTCCTCGCCGCCGAGACCGATCGCCTCGAGCACGCCATCCAGAACCTTGCGGTTATTGACGCGGATGACATAGTCGCCGCGCTTGATGCCGAGGGCTTCCAGCGTATCGGCCATCATCATGCACATTTCGGCATCGGCCTGGACGCCAGGCGCGCCGACGGTATCGGCATCGAACTGCATGAACTGGCGGAAGCGGCCTGGGCCTGGCTTCTCGTTGCGGAAGACATAGCCGGCGCGATAGGTGCGATAGGGCAACTGGATCTCGTTGAAATTCTCGGCGACATGACGGGCGAGCGGCGCCGTCAGGTCGTAACGCAGCGACATCCATTGCTCGTCATCGTCCTGCAGCGAGAACACGCCCTCGTTCGGCCGGTCGCTGTCGGGCAGGAACTTGCCGAGCGCATCGGTATATTCGAACAGCGGCGTTTCGAGCGGATCGAAACCATAATGCTCATAGACTTCCCGGATCTTTGCCGTCATCTCGTTGACGGCGCGGATATCGCCGGCCGTCCGGTCGACGAAGCCGCGCGGCAGGCGGGCCTTGAGCTTTTGCGGTTTCTTCTGCTTGTCGTTCATTTCCGGCAATTCCACTGACTGTGACAGTGGCGGTTTCCTAGCGGATTGGGCGGGGAGCGGCAAGGGCGAAGGCCCTTGATGTCACGACGAGAATCGATTGAACGAAGAGGCATCATCAGAAATGCGGATATGCTCATGATCACCGAGGCGCTTCTCTATGCCGCGACCTTGCCGCTGACCGGCAAGCCGCATCGAAAGTTTATCCGTTATTCCGTCAATCTCTGGTCGCGCGCCGGGCGCTGTGCGGCGGATTGGGCCGAACATGAGGAGATGAGCCGGAAGGCGATCCTGACGGCGACGGCCGACCTCAAGCAGAAGCGGACCGCCGTCGTCCTCGGCTCCGGCCCGTTGCGCGACGTGCCGATCGAGGTGCTGGCGCGGGATTTCGACACCGTCGTACTGGTCGATCTCGTTCATCTCGCCTCGGTGCGCCTGTGGCTGTCGGCCAAGTTCTATCGCAATGTCCGGCTGATCGAGCGCGATCTCTCCGGCTATGATGAACTTGCCGCCGGCCGCGAGCCCGAACCGCTCGGCTTCCTGCGCGGCGTGCCCTATCTCGATTTCGTGGTTTCCGCCAACCTGTTGTCGCAGATCGGCCGCGGCGTGAAACGGCGCCATGAGGCCGAGGCCGGGCGAATGCCTGAAGACACGGTGGAAAGGCTGGTCTCGGCACATCTGACCGGACTGTCGGGGCTTCCCTGCCGCAACTGCCTGGTAACCGACATCGCCTATGCCGTCATCGACCGCAACGGCAAGACGCATGAGGAGGCGGACCTGCTGCATGGCGTTTTAGCGCCGCCGGCAAAAGCAACTTGGACATGGCCGGTCGCGCCGCTTGGCGAAGAGAGCAAGGATTATAGGATCGAGCACAAGGTCATTGCCGCCTGGTGATCAGGATGTGACCGCCGGCAGTATTTGGTTGCAGCCGGCATTCACCGCGAGCCGAGATGAACGCCTGGCTCAAGGCCCACGGCAAGTAGTCGATCGTTGATGAAAAGGGGAACGCCGGAAATGTCAGGCGTTCCCCAAGACTTATGTTGGCGAGGTCAATCCTTCGGCTCGAAATCGGCCGGACGACGGCCGGCGCCCTGTCGCGCCAGCATCCAGCCCGGATATTCGGGCGCAAGCGCGCTGACCTCGTCGAGCTTCTTCATATCGTCTTCATCGAGCTTCAGCTTGACGGCGGCAAGGTTCTGGTCGAGCTGGTCGACACGCTTGGCGCCGATGATGACTGTGGTGACGAAAGGTTTGGCGAGGATATAGGCGAGCGCCACGGTGGCGACGCTGACGCCGTGTTTCTCGGCGACTTCGCGCATGACGGCGACGCAGGCCCAGGCCTTGTCCTTGTCGACGGGCGGGAAATCGAAACTGGCGCGGCGGCCTTCACCGTTGCCGGGCGCGCCGGGACCGTACTTGCCGGAGAGCAGGCCGCCGGCGAGCGGCGACCAGACCATCAGGCCGAGCTTTTCCTCCTGCATCATCGGCACGATGTCGCGTTCGAGATCGCGGCCGGCGATGGAGTAATAGGCCTGCACGGTTTCGAAACGGGCAAAGCCCCGCCGTTCGGAGAGGCCGAGCGCCTTGGAAATGCGCCAGGCCTGCCAGTTGGAGACGCCGATATAACGCACGAGGCCGCGGGAAACGAGATCGTCAAGAGCGCGCAACGTCTCCTCAATCGGCGTCACCGTATCGGTCGCGTGGATCTGATAGAGATCGATATGATCGGTCTGCAGGCGCTTGAGGCTTGCCTCCACCGAATCCATGATGTGACCGCGCGAGGCGCCGCGGTCGTTCGGCTTGTCGCCCATGACGCCGTAGACCTTGGTCGCGATGACGACGTCCTTGCGCGGGATGTCGAGGTTCTTCAGCGCCTGGCCGAGCAGCCTTTCGGACTCGCCGGATGAATAGACGTCGGCCGTGTCGATGAAATTGACGCCCGATGCAAGCGAGCGCTCGACGATCCGGTCGGCGGCATTCTGGTCGACGTCGGCGATGGCGCCCCACATACTGCCCTGTTTGGCTTCGCCGAAGGTCATCGTGCCCAGGCAGATTTCCGAGACGAAAAGTCCCGTATTTCCGAGTTGATTGTAACGCATGGTCGAAAAATTCCTTTGTGTCTGCCGCAAGAGGGGCTTGCGAACTACTGAACTTCATTTTTTGATTATTGGCCTGCATATGACAGGCACAGCCGTGGCTGGCTGCAAGGTGAGGCGATTTTCATGTAGTGCGGCGGCGGCGCTTTTCAACGCCGTAGCTTGGCTGTGCGGAGGCGGATGCCCTTGTCTCGACACAGGCAGCCGATAGATTGTCGGCCATATTTCAAGAACAGGATGATTTTAGACCGGGTCGGCCTAAAATCTGAATCCTGTTCTAATTTAAAGAGTTAGAGCATGATGTCGTCCGAAAACCGCTTCACACTTTTCGGCATCATGCTCTAGAGGTACGCATATGACGACGCGACCACTGACCACGATCGGCTTCGATGCCGATGATACACTCTGGCAGAACGAACAATATTACCGGCTGACGGAAGCGCATTTCACCGGGCTTCTTGCCGATTTCGCCGAAGGACCGAAGATTTCCGAACGGCTGCTGGAGGCCGAAAAACGCAACCTTCGCCATTACGGCTTCGGCATCAAGGGTTTTACGCTGTCGATGGTCGAAACTGCGATCGAGATCACCGAGGGCAAGGTTCCGGCGAGCGTCATCGCCAGGATCCTCGATACCGGCCGCGACCTTCTCAACCATCCGGTCGAGACCATGCCGCATGTGCGCGACACGCTGGAAGCGCTTGCCGGCAAATACCTGCTTGTCATGATCACCAAGGGGGATCTCTTCGATCAGGAGCGCAAGCTTGCCCAATCCGGGCTCGGTGACTTCTTCGATGCGGTCGAGATCGTCTCCGACAAGACGGCCGTCACCTATCGCCGCATCTTCGCCAAGGTCGGCGACGGGCCGGAGCGAGCGATGATGGTCGGCAATTCGCTGAAATCGGACATCGTGCCGGCGATCGCTGCCGGCAGCTACGGCGTTTTCGTGCCGCACGAACTGACCTGGGTGCTGGAACATGTGGACGAGCCGAAAGAGGCGCCGCGCTTCCGCAAGATCGACCATCTCGGCGAATTGCGCGACCTGATCGACCGGCTCGGCTAAGCCGGGCGCTACCTCTGCCTCATTGCGGCTTGGGCGGAGCCTTTGGGAACAGCGAGGGGCGCTCCGGCTCGGCGGCCGGTTTCGGCTGTTGCGGGGCAGCCGCCAGCGGCTCGATCAGGATGCTGAAGGGAGCGCCGAGGCCGCGGCGCGGCGAGACCTTGGAATAATAGGGACGCAGCAGCCAGGTGGCGTTTTCCTTGATCGTCGTCTCGAAGCTCATGCCGTCCTCGTCGGTGCCGAAGAAGGCCTCGTCATCGGGTTTCGACAGGTCGAAAATCGCCAGGAAGGCAAATTTGCTTTTCGTCGAAAAGCTGATCTTCAGGTGCTGGCCGGCGCGCACCGGCAGCGTATAGACATGGCCATTGCCGAATTTCGTCCAGCCCTTCAACTGCATGGTGACGGCCGGGAATTGCAGCTTCTCCAGCTTCTCGCCGGGGTCGAGCTGCGGCGTCTGCGCCATGGCGGAGACGGTCAGGAGTAAAAGAGCAGCGGCGGCGATCAGTGTTCTCACGGAATGATCTTTCATGGGCGAACCAGAGCGGTGCGCATCGACTCGACCTCGGGCCGGCAGAAGCAGCCTTCCAGATGATCGTTGACGAGACCCATCGCCTGCATGAAAGCATAAACTGTGGTCGGGCCGACAAAGGTCCAGCCGCGTTTCTTCAGATCCTTCGAAATGACCACCGATGTCGGCGTCGTCGGATTGGCGATGATATGCTCGCGGTCGACCACCGCCGGCCGCTCGTTATGGCCGGGCTCGTAGCGCCAGAAATAATGGGCGAGCGAGCCGAATTCGTCCTTGAGCTCGATTGCGCGCTTGGCATTGTTGATGGTCGAGACGATCTTGCCGCGATGGCGGATGATGCCCGCATCGGCAAGACAGCGAGCGACATCCCCTTCACCGAAGAGAGCGACCTTTTCGAAATCGAAACCTGAAAAGGCGGCGCGGAAATTCTCGCGTTTGCGCAGGATCGTCAGCCAGGAAAGACCGGACTGAAAGCCTTCGAGGCAGATCTTCTCGAACAGGCGGGTATCATCGGTGACGGGGCGGCCCCATTCCTCGTCATGATACCGCAGATAATCAGGCAGATTGGCATGCCAGTGGCAGCGGCTCCTGCCGTCCTCGCCGATGATGATGCCTGTCGCGCTCATGATCCTTCATTCTGCGGGGGTCCGCTTCGTTCTCTGCTCATGATTCCGGCTTTACCATTTGCAAACCGTCTTTCCAAACCGAACGGTAACCCTGACGAAAAGTTTATCCGGTCGGTCGGCTTTTCATGAAACGATCTTTACTATTCGCTGGCGGATAGGGTGGCAGCGTCATTCCCGGGCGGAACATCTCCGCCCGGGCGGAACATGTCCCGCCAGCGCATTTTCGGTCATTTGTAGAGAGTTCGTCCGATGATGAAACAGCTTGTTCTTGCCGCAGCCCTCTTCGGCATTTTCTCCACGGCCGCCCTCGCAGACGACCGCTACGCCACTCGCCCGCCCGTCGTGCTCAGCCCCGATCTGACCGCGCCCTGGATCAACCAGCTGGGCGGCGGCAGGGTTCGTCCCGTCGTCTATCAGCGGCCGGTCATCCAGCCGCAGCAGCGCGGCCTTTTCCAGCGCAGGATCATCCGCCGGGCGCCGCAGGTGTCACCGCAGACCGTTTCGGCGATCAATCCCGGCATCCCGTCGATCCGCCGTCCGATCGAGCCGCAATACCTGCCGCAGATGGTGGATTACGACACCGCGGAAAAGCCAGGCACGATCGTCATCGATACCAACAACCGCTTCCTCTATCTGGTGATGCAAGGCGGCAAGGCGCGGCGCTATGGCGTCGGCGTCGGCAAGCCGGGCTTCGAATGGGCAGGCGCCCACAAGATCACCCGCAAGACCGAATGGCCGGATTGGACGCCGCCGTCCGAGATGATCAGCCGCGAAGCCGCCAAGGGCCATTATCTGCCGGCGCGCATGGATGGCGGGGCGGAAAACCCACTCGGCGCCCGGGCCATGTATCTCGGCTCGACGCTTTATCGCATCCACGGCACCAACGCGCCCTGGTCGATCGGCAGCGCCGTTTCCTCCGGCTGCATCCGCCTGCGCAACGAAGACGTCGTCGACCTCTACGACCGCGTCAATGTGGGGACCCGCGTCATCGTCATGTAACGGCGGCGCAATACTTGCAGCGCCGCGCGTCTTTTCTGATCCGCAAACAGCGCTGCAACCCTTTAAATTGCTGCATAATTTTTCCTTAAGTCGATTCCGATTTGAGGATAAATTATGACGTGGCAGCCGCAAGAACATCCGGCTCCCCTTCTCCAAAAATGCTTTATCCGGCCACACCGATCTTGAATCGGGCAGAAGTTCATGTAGCTTCGGGCGGATTTGCTTGAGGGGAATCGATCATGATCAAACTAATGCCGGGTCTGGCTGCCGCCGGACTTGTCCTGTCCTTGATGTCCACATCCGCCTTTGCTGCACCCGCCGGCTCCGGTTCCGACAATGCACGGCGTCCGGCGCAGATCGTGCGCGTCGCGCAGATGCCGAAATATGTGAAGCCGCAGTTCAAGCGCAAGAAAGTGCGCCTGGTAACGACGGAGGCCGCCGGCACCGTCATCATCGATACCAACAACAAGTATCTCTACCTCGTCGAAGGCAACAATCGCGCCACCCGCTACGGCATCGGCGTCGGCCGCGACGGCTTCGGCTGGTCGGGGATCGTCAAGATCGGCCGAAAGGCCGAATGGCCGAGCTGGACTCCGCCGGCCGAGATGCGCCGCCGCGAAGCCGCCAAGGGACATATTATTCCTGCTTTCCAGGAAGGCGGAGAGGACAATCCGCTCGGCGCCCGCGCCATGTATCTCTACCAGGGCGGCCGCGACACGATCTTCCGCATCCACGGCACCAATCAGCCCTGGACGATCGGTCTCAACATGTCTTCCGGCTGCATCCGGATGATGAACGAGGATGTGACCCATCTCTACGATCGCGCCGCTATCGGCACCAAGGTGATCGTCATCGGCCCCGGCAACAGGCAGGGCAAGGTAGCATTCGAGGACAGGGGCATCGACGTGCTGCGCACGATGTTTGGCGGCTGAGCAACACTTACCAAAAAAACGAAAGGCGCATTTTGACGCGCCTTTCATTTTGCTTAGACTTTGCGGCCAAAAGCTGGCAAATCTGCCTAAGAGTCGACATATTTATATCGGGGCTATTCAATGACATATGCGCTGCGTTCTTCCGCCTCCCTGCTTGCGGGCATCGCGTTTTTGACCATCTGTTCGGCAGTTTCCGCCTCGGCGGAAGACCTGCAATTCTCCATCTACGGCGGCTACCAGACCGCCCCGCACAGCGGCGTCGATCTTTCCGACGGCACGAGTTTCACCGCCGGCTGGGAAGGCAAGTCCTTCGGCAGCCCGCCTTATTACGGTGCCCGCGTCACCTGGTGGCTCGAGAACTTCAACAAGCCGAACTGGGGTATCTCGCTCGATTATACCCATGACAAGGTCTATGCGGACGACGATACGCTCGCCAAGGCCGGCTGGTCGCATTTCGAATTCACCGACGGCCTGAACCTCATCACCGTGAACGGTCTCTATCGCTTCCAGGATCCGACCCGCCGCTGGACACCCTATCTCGGCGCCGGTATCGGCGTGAACATTCCGCATGTCGAAGTGATTCGGCCTGAGGGCAAGACCTGGGCCTATGAATTCGGCGGCGTGACGCTGCAGGCCCAGGCCGGCGTCGACTTCAAGGTGACCGAACGCTGGTCAACCTTCGTCGAATACAAGGGAACCTATTCGCGCATCGACGTTCCGATCGACAGCGGAGTGGACCTGAAGACCAACATCTTCACGAATGCCGTCAACGTCGGCGTATCGTTCCACTGGTAACAAATTTCAGCTGCGGCGTTAGAGCGGTTCAGCGCATAAAAGCGCAGAACCGCTCTAACCTTTTATTGCTACGCAATTCCGGGCGGAAAACCGCTTCGCACTTTTCCTGAAACTGCTCTATTTCGTGCCACAGCTGACCTTGCCCTCGACGGCATAGGGTTTTTCACCGCCTTCGATCGTCAGGGAATATGTGCCGCTGAAATTTGCCGTCGGCTTACCGCGCTCGCCGGCAACGACCACCAGATCCAGCGTTGCGCCGGCGGTGTCATCTTCGCCGCCGTCGAAGACTTCCATGAGCAGTTCGCCGTTGCGCGACCAATGGTTGGTCAGGTGCTGCGATTCGAAAACACGCTTTCCGAACACGGCCTCTTGAGCCGGATCCTTGACGATCAGCGCGCCGCGGAAATGGTTGAGCTTGTGGCCGGCAGCGCTTTCGAACCCGCTTTCCAGCGTAAAGCGCGCTTCCTTGTCATCGGCGGAACAGAAAAAACGACTGTCGGCATGGGCGGTGCCTGCCGCACCGAGCAGTCCCGCAAATACGATCATTCCACGCCACATCGCCCAACCTCCCGAGACAGCGTCCTTTGCGGCTCTCGAAAAGATGCGCGGCGCTGTAATAGGTCTCAGCCTAACGTCAAACCTGTTAATTTTTCCGGCACAGCGCCGCCATAGGCCCAATCGAGAAGCTCGACCGTATGCAGGATCGGCATGCCGGTGCCAGTGGCGATCTGGGTGATGCAGCCGATATTGCCGGTGGCGATGATATCGGCCTTGGTGGCCTCGATGTTCTTGACCTTGCGCGCCTTCAGCGCGGCTGAGATCTCCGGCTGCATGATGTTGTAGGTGCCGGCGGAACCGCAGCAGAGATGACCTTCCGCCGGATCGCGCACCGTAAAGCCCGCCGCTTTCAGCAATTGCTTCGGCGCCAGCGTGATGCGCTGGCCGTGCTGCATGGAACAGGCGGAATGATAGGCGACGGTGATGCCCCTCGGCATGAGCGCCGGCAGGTCGAGGGTTGCGAGATATTCGGTGACGTCCCTGGCCAGCGCCGAGACCCTGGCCGCCTTTGCGGCATAGGCGGGATCGAGGCGCAGCATGTGGCCGTAGTCCTTGATCGTGGTGCCGCAGCCCGAAGCGGTGATGATGATCGCGTCGAGGCCCTGCCCGTCGATCTCGCGCGTCCAGATATCGACATTGGCACGCGCACTTTCGAGCGCCTGTTCGGCGCGGCCCATGTGATGGACCAGCGAGCCGCAGCAGACCTCGCCTTCCGGCATCACGACCTCGACGCCGAACCGCGTCAGCAGCCGGATCGCCGCCGCGTTGATGCCGGGATAGAGCACCGGCTGGGCGCAGCCGGAAAGGATCGCCACCCGGCCGCGCCGTTCCGTCTCGGGCCGATACGTGCCGGGCTTTGCAAGGTCCGAAGCGGCCGGGATCCGCCGCGGCGCAAGCGCCAGCATGGCGGCAAAGGGTTTCAGCGCGCCACCGCGCATCAGGCCGGCGAAGGGCCGGCCGAGACGGGCAAGATTGAGCGCCATGCGGAAACGGCCGGGATAAGGCAGCACGGCGGCAAGGATGGCGCGCGTCAGCCGGTTCATGAACGGGCGTTTATAGGTCTTTTCGATATGGGCGCGGGCGTGATCGACCAGATGCATGTAATCGACGCCGGAGGGACAGGTGGTGACGCAGGCAAGGCAGGAGAGACAGCGGTCGATATGGGTGACGACCTCGGCATCGGCGGGCCGGCCGTTTTCCAGCATGTCCTTGATCAGGTAGATGCGGCCGCGCGGACTGTCGAGCTCGTTGCCGAGCGTCACGTAGGTGGGACAGGTGGCGGTGCAGAATCCGCAATGGACACATTTGCGCAGAATCTGCTCGGATTCGGCGACATCAGGGTCGAGGAGCTGGGTCGGGGTGAAGTTGGTTTGCATCTAGCGGGACCTCCGCTTTGGGAGCATGTCGGGCGTTGTGCCTGGAATACCCCCCTCTGTCCTGCCGGACATCTCCCCCACAAGGGGGGAGATCGACAAGAGGTTGGACCATCGCTTCCTATCTGCCGTGTCGGAGTCGCAGTGCCCGAATTGTTTGGGGAAGTCATAGCTCCCAGCCAATCTCCCCCCTTGTGGGGGTCCGAAGGACGGGTCGAGACCCGTGGCTCGACCCCGGGTCCGGCAGGACAGAGGGGGGTATCTCAGACGCAAACTCATCTTCCCCTCACCCCATCTTCCCCGGATTGAATATGCCGGCCGGATCGAATTTTTCCTTCACCCGCCGGGACAACATCGCCACTGCCTCGGGCTCCGGATGGAAGGCTGATGTAACCGCCCTCGCCTCAGCGGATGCACGGATCAGCGTTGCGTGGCCGCCGCCGAGCGCCTTAATATAGCGACGGACCAGTTCCGCTTCGGGGCCGGCCTCCATGCGCATCCAGACGAGGCCGCCCTGCCAGTCGTAGAAGGCGTCGACGGCTGCTTCCAGGCGGAGTGCCGCGACCAGCTGATGGCCGGTGCCGGGGGCGACCGAGACGCGCCAGACCGGTCGCGCGGTGCCGTCGGCATAGGGCAGGACGTCGCGGATGTCCTGCCAGAGCCTGGAGCTTTCCGGCTGTTCCAGCCGCGTGACCGTGGCGAGGCCCGACATTGCCGCGGCAAGCTTTTCGATGCGCACGTCGACCGAGCCGGCCAAGCCTTCGATGCGCAGAACCGTTGCCTCACCCTCGGGCAATTTGCCGGCGAGGAATTTCCACGTCACCGTCAGCGGCAGGTGGGCGGCACCTGAGACTTCCACCGGCAGGGCCATCGCCGCCGCCATGGCGTTTGCCGCCTCGGCATCGTTGAGACCTGATAGCACCACCGTCCGCTCCGTCTTCGGGCGCGGAGGCACACGGAAGGTGACTTCGGTGAGGAAGCCGAGCGTGCCATGCGAGCCCGCAATCAGCTTGGCGAGGTCAAGGCCGGTGACATTCTTCATCACCCGGCCGCCGGCCTTGATGATCTCGCCCCTGCCGTTGACAAAGCGCACGCCGAGCAGGCTGTCGCGGGCGGCACCCGCGATCAGGCGGCGCGGACCGGAGGCATTGGCAGCGAAGACGCCGCCGATGGTCGGCTCGCCCGATGTGCCCATTACAGGGCGATGATCCATCGGCTCGAAGGCGAGCATCTGGCCGCTCTCTGAAAGTGCCGCCTCGACCTCGGCAAGCGGCGTGCCGGATCGGACGGTCATGACCATTTCGCCGGGGTTGTAGGCGACGATGCCGGAGATTTCGCTCGAGCGCAGCCGCTCTTCGGCGGCCACCGCATTGCCGAAGCCCGAGCGGCTATCGCCGCCGCAGATTGCGAGCGGACGGCCGGCTTCCGCATGGGCACGGACGAACGCCGACGCCTCTTCCTCGGTCTTCGGCATCAGATCGATCATGCGGCGGGGCGCCCTTCGAGCGGGAAGACCTTCGACGGATTGAGGATCCAGCCGGGATCGAAGGCGGCGCGCGCCGCCATCTGCTGGGCGAGATCCACTTCGGAATATTGGTGCCGCATCAGATCGCGCTTCTCGATGCCGACGCCATGTTCGCCGGTGAGGCAGCCGCCGGCATCGACGCAGAGCCTCAGGATATCGTTGCCGGCCGCCTCGGCGCGGGCGGCATCCTCCGGATCATTGGCGTTGAAGAGGATCAGCGGATGCATGTTGCCGTCGCCGGCATGGAAGACGTTGGCGACGCGCAGGCCGTAATGATCGACGATCTCGGCGGTCCGCTTCAGCACGTGGGAGAGCTGGCTGAGCGGCACGGTGCCATCCATGCAGATATAGTCGGCGATGCGGCCGGTGGCGCCGAAGGCGGATTTGCGGCCCTTCCAGATCAACGCCGCCTCGGTCGCCGACTGGCATTCGCGCACGGTCTTCACAGCGTGACGGCGGGCGATCTCGACGATGTCCTTCAGCGCGGCGTCCATCTCCGCTTCCGATCCCTCGACCTCGACGATCAAAAGCGCCCCGACATCGAGCGGATATCCGGCATGGGCGAAGGCCTCGCAGATCTCGATCGCCGGCTTGTCCATGAATTCGATCGCAACCGGGATGATGCCGGCGGCAATGACATCGGCAACGCAGGCGCCGGCCTCCTCCGAGCTTTCGAAGCCGAAGAGCACCGGGCGCGCGCCTTCCGGCTTGGCGATCAACCGCACCGTCGCCTCGGTGACGATGCCGAGCTGGCCTTCATGGCCACAGACGAGGCCGAGCAGATCGTAGCCTGCCGCGTCCAGCGCCTTGCCGCCAAGCTCAATCACCGTGCCATCGACCAGCACCATCCTGACGCCGAGCAGATTATTGGTGGTGACGCCGTATTTCAGGCAGTGGGCGCCGCCGGAATTCATGCCGATATTGCCGCCGATGGTGCAGGCAAGCTGCGAACTCGGATCGGGCGCATAGAAAAAGCCGTCCGCGAAGACGGATTCGGAAATATTGAGATTGGTGACGCCGGCCTGGACCACGGCGACCCGGTTCTGCAGATCGATTTCGAGGATGCTGTTCATCTTCGACAGGCCGAGCACGACGGCATCCTCCTGCGGAATGGCGCCGCCGGAGAGCGAAGTGCCGGCGCCGCGCGGCACGACGGGAATGCCGTAGCGATTGCAATAACGCATGACGGCAGAAACCTCGGCCGTGGTGCGCGGCAGGGCAACGGCGAGCGGCAGGCGGCGGTAGGACACGAAGGCGTCGGTTTCGAACGGCACCAGCTCGCGCGCCTCATGCACCAGGCATTCCGGCGGCAGAAGATCGGTCAGATCGGCGACGATCTGGGCTCGGCGCGCCAGCACGTCGGCGCGCGGCTCGAGAAACGAAATGGCGTCGGACATGGCGTTCTCCCTGGCCCTGACGACGGGGAATGACAGCGGGAAGATGACAACGGAAACCGGCCGCGACCTCCCTGCCGCCGATAAACCGGCTTAGCACTTTCCCGAAAGTGGCGCAAATGCTAAGCACTTATGCCAAAAGGGGAAAAAGTCACAAAACCGTATGACCAATCTGGGTGATCTCGAAATTTTTGCCAAGGTCGTTTCGACCGGAAGCATGTCGCTCGCCGGGCGGGCGCTCGGCTTTTCGCCGGCCGTCGTCTCAAAACGGATCAAGCGGCTGGAGGACCGGCTCGGCACCCGGCTTCTGCAACGCACGACACGGCAGATCTCGCTGACGGAGGCCGGACAGGGCTTCTACGACCGCGTTCTCGGCATTCTCGCCGGGCTCGAAGAGGCAGAATTCTATATTTCCGGCCGCTCGGCGCAGATGCACGGTACGCTGAAGATCTCGGCCCCGACCTCCTTCGGGCGCATGCATATTGCGCCGCATCTGAAGGATTTCATGGAGGCGCATCCGGAGCTTGCGATCAACCTGGTGCTGACCGACGAATTCAGCGACATCGTCGGCGGCGGCTTCGATCTGGCGATCCGCATCGCCGAACTCACCGATTCGAGCCTCGTTGCCCGAAGGCTGGCGCCGGTGCGCCGGCTGCTCTGCGCTTCGCCGGACTACCTTGCGGCGCATGGCGAGCCGAAGCACATCGACGAGCTGAAACACCATCGCTGCCTGCCGGCCCATAACAACGACACCTGGCGGCTGAAGGGGCCGGACGGGGCGCTGAGTCTCAGGCCGGAAGGCTTGCTGATCACCAATTCCAGCGAGGTGATCCGCGAGGCTGTCATCGCCGGTCTCGGGATCGCGCTGCGCTCCACCTGGGATATCGGCGAAGAACTCAAGAGTGGCCGCCTGGTGCAGGTGCTGCCGGCCTATGAGAGCTCGCACAATGTCGCGCTGTCGGCGGTCTATCCCAGCCGGCAGTTCCTGCCGGCCAAGGTGCGACTGTTCATCGACTATCTGGCAGAACTTTATGGGCCTGTCCCCTACTGGGAGCGCTGATGGCGGCGCAGGTTCAGCGCGCTAGCCTCTCGATGACGAGATCCAGCAGGGCGCGCAGCCGCGCCAGGCGCTTCATGTCGCGGTGATAGCCGACCCAGGTGTCGCGGCCGGGCGGCGGTTCACCGAGATCGACGAGTTCGATGGCCGCAAGGGAATCGCCGAGCGGCCGTGGCAGGACGGCGAGCCCGGCGCCATTGGCACAGAGCGCCGCCTGCACGTCGCGGCTGTTGCTGCGCATGACGATGCCGGCCCGCGGCAACAGGCGCTGCAGCCAGCCGACATCCGGCATGTCGCCGAAAGCTTCGTCCATGGTGACGAGGCGGGTTCCCGCGCCGTCGCCGGCTTCGGGGTGCGGCGCGCCGCGGCTGATGTAAAGGCCGTATTCGATATGGATGAGCTTGCGCGATATGACCTCCGCTTCCGTGAAAGGCTGAATACGGAAGACGAGGTCGGCTTCACGTCGCGACAGGCTGAGAAACCGACTGTCGGTCAACAATTCGACCACCACCTTCGGATGGACTTGCGAGAATTCCGCCAGCACCGGCGAAAGCACATGCGCGCCGAACCAGTCGGATGAGGACAGCCTGAGAAAACCATCGAGCTGACGGCTGTCGCCGGCAAGGACACGCTCGACGGCGAGCGCCTCCTCCTCGATCCGTTCGGCGCCGGCGAACACGGCCGCGCCTTCATCCGTGAGGACGAAGCCATCGGTCGTGCGCTGAAAGAGCGTCTGGCCGAGAGATGTTTCAAGGGCACGCAGCCGCCTGCCCATCGTCGGTTGCGTCAGTCCGAGGCTGCGGGCTGCCGACCCCAGCGTGCCGAACCGCGCGATCGCCAGAAACAGCTTGAGGTCACTCCATTCCATCGGTCGCATCCGTCAAACAAAAATGCATGGACTTCAGTCGTTATCTTTCATTTTCATTCGCGTTTCAATGGACCATCTTCTTCCAGAACAAATTCATTGCGAGGTCCCTACAGACACCGCACTGCCAATGAAGGAGAGTTCCATGTCCGTAAAATCAACGATGAAAGCGTTGCTGGCGGAAGCGCCGAATTCGCCATTGCGCATCGCCGATATTGCAAGACCGGTTCCCGGCGAAGGCCAGATTCTGGTACGCGTCAAGGCAAGCGGCGTCAATCCGCTCGACCTCAAGATCCGGGCCGGCAATGCGGCCCATGCCCGCCATCCGCTTCCCGCCATTGTCGGCATCGATATGGCCGGCATCGTTGAAGAGATCGGGGCTGGCGTCAGCGGTTTCCGCCAGGGCGACGCGGTCTACGGCATGACCGGCGGGGTCGGCGGCATTCAGGGATCGCTTGCCGAATTCGCAGCTGTCGACGCCGCGCTGCTGGCGCCAAAGCCGCAGAATCTGTCGATGCGCGAGGCCGCCGCCCTGCCGCTGATCTCGATCACCGCCTGGGAGGGGCTGGTCGACCGCGCCGGCGTCAAGACCGGCCACAAGGTTCTGGTGATTGGCGGCGGCGGTGTCGGCCATATCGTCGCGCAGATCGCCAGGGCTGTGGGAGCCGAGGTCTATGTGGTCGACGGCGCTTCGAAAGCGGACTATCTCGCCGGCCTTGGCGCAACACCGATCGATCGTGGCGCGGAAACGGTGGAAGGCTACGTCGCAAGACATACCGCCAGCAGGGGTTTCGATCTGGTCTACGATACGATCGGCGGCCAGGGGCTCGATACGGCATTCCGAGCGGTCAGCCAGTTCGGCCATGTCGTCAGTTGCCTTGGCTGGGGAAACCACGCGCTGGCGCCGCTCTCCTTCAGGGCCGCCACCTATTCCGGCGTCTTCACGCTGCTGCCGCTCCTGACCGGCGAAGGACGCGGCCATCATGGTGAGATCATGCGGGAGATGACGAAGCTCGTCGAAGCCGGCAAGGTAATGCCGAAGCTCGACCCGCGCCGCTTCAGCCTTGCCGATACAGATGAGGCGCATCGGCTGATCGAACACCGGCAGGCGGACGGGAAGCTCGTCGTCGAGATCAACGGGTCTTAATCAGTCGGTGGAATTAGCGCGCCAGATCGAGATAGGCGTTCGCCACCATCGCATCGATATCGGCGGGCACGGGCACGACGCAGGATTGGGGGCCGGCCTCGCCCTTGGCGATGCGTTCCAGGCAGCGGGCCTGAAGCGTGAAGCCGAGATCCATCGATTCGACGGTATTGCCGAGCGGCCGTGGGCCGGCGAGATTGGCCATGTGGCCGCCGCCGAGCACATGGAAGGAGCGGCCGTCGCTGAGATGGAAGGTCTCGATGTGATCGGCCTCGTAATGGTCGATGCCGACGACATCGGGGTGACGGCGGAAGGCATCGACATCGATCTCATGCGGAAAATGGCCGCCATTCATCAGGATTGCGCCGTCCTTGACGAGCGGCAGGTCGGCTGCCGTGACGATAGCGGCAAAACCCGTGACGGTGACGATTATATCGGCCGAGCGGATCGCCGCGTCACGCAGCGGCGTGACGAAACCGTCGAGATGGGCTTCGAGTGTCGTCACCGGATCGATATCGACGACGCTGACGGAGGAAAAGGCATTGCGGAAACAGGCGGCCGTGCCCTTGCCGCAGGCGCCGTAGCCGAAGACCGTCACGCGTTTGCCGTTGGTGGAGCGGTTGGTGAAGCGCAAGTAGCTTTCGAACAGGCTCTGGCCGACGGCATGCCTGTTTTCGGCGAACTGCTTGATCGGGCTGTCGTTGATGACGAGGATCGGCATGTTCAGGCGCTCGCGCAGGGGCAGCAGCCGGGTGCGGCCGGAGGTGGTTTCCTCGGTGCCGCCGCGGAGATTGGCGTAGGGTTTTTCCGCCACGATGGCGAAGAGATCGCCGCCATTGTCGAGCAGCAGATCCGGCTTTTCGGCGATCACAGCTTCGAGGCTCCGATGATGAGCGGTAGGATCGGTCGTCTGCGTGGCAAATACCGTGATGCCTTGGGAACGCAGGAACTCGACTGTCGAAGGCTGGGTGCTGTTGAGATTGCCGGTGCAGACGAGACGCGCGCCGCCGGCGCGAAGCGTCATCAGCAGCGCCACCGTCTTCGGCTCCAGATGGATGCCGGTGCCGATCGACAGGCTCTCGAAAGGACGCGTCCGCTCGAATTCGGCCGCCGTCGCCATGAGCAGCCGGCAGCTATTGCCGATCCAGTCGATGCGGGTTGCGCTCTTTTCCATCATCTCTTTCCTATTTGCGTGTTGGTGCTGTTTTTAGCGGAGCAACGGGGCGGCGAATATGGAAGTAATTCTGGCGAAGGGGCAGAAAATCTGCCCTTTCAAGCCGGTGTCCCGCTACGAAGCAGCCAGCCGGACAAGGCGGCAAAGGCCGGCCGTTTCGCATCCGGCGTGCGGCAGCAGAGGCTATAGCCCGATGGCCGGGAGATGAAACCGTAGGGCGCGACCAGATGCCCGCGGTGGAGATCGTCCTCGATCGAAGCGCGTGGCGCAAGTGCAATGCCCAGCCCGGAGCGGGCCGCCCCCAGCGCCAGCAGCAGGTCCTCGAATTCCTGGGCGCGGGAAAAGACGACCGGTGGCGTGCGGCTTTCGACAAACCATTCGTCCCAGAGCTTCGGAACGCTGCGGCTGGCGAGCATCGTCAGCGCGCCCATCGCTGCTGGGTCCATGGGCAGTGTCGCGGCAAGCGCCGGGGTGGCGACCGGTCCGAACTCGTCCGCCATGAATCGCAGGGCGGTGATGCCTGCGGCCGGCCGATATTCGCCGCCCATGATCACAGCGTCCAATTCGGGGTGCATCTGCAGCGGTTCGACCACGGTCATCGGCACGATGTCGATGGTATGGCCGAGGCTCGCTTGCATATCTGCTGCGCGCGGCATCAGCCACCAGACCGCGAAGGCGGAGGGCACACCAAGGCGGATGCGGCCCGGCACGGCACCTTCGAGTTCCGAAGCGGCGCGCAGCAGAATGTCGAAAGCCGCACTCGCGGCGGCGGCAAAAGTGCTGGCCGGCAAGGTCGGGACCAGCCTGCGGCCGTCACGCGTGAAGAGCTTGCGGCCGAAGTGATTCTCCAGCGTTGCGATCTGCTGGCGTACGGCGCCGCGCACCACATTCAGCTCTTCGGCAGCCTTCAGAATGCTGCCGTGACGGCAGACGGCCTCGAAGGCGCGGATGGCATTGAGCGGAGGAAGACGCATGACGACGACATTCGCAAAATCATAGTGGATCACTAGATCTCGCCATTGAACGAAAGGCAAGATCACGCCATATTGTACAGCTGTGCAATGTGACGCATTCGAGACAGGATGTGGCGGATTTTCCGAACCTGTCCCACCTCGATTTCCCTATGAACGGCGATCAGATCGCGTTTCGAGTCGTGCTGCGCCTTTTGAATTGCGTAAGCTTTCCGTGATATACGTATGTGAGTGATTCCTAACGACGACTGCGAAGGTGACCCGACCATTGACTCTTTTCGCCCGACTGGCTTCCGATGTGCAACTGATGTTCCGGCGTCCGCCGCGACAGCAATATGGTGCGCTCTGCTATCGGGTGAAGAAGAAGAGCGGTGAGATCGAGGTGCTGTTGATGACGAGCCGCGACACCGGCCGCTGGGTCATTCCCAAGGGCTGGCCGATGACGCGCAAATGCGCCCATGAGGTCGCGATGCAGGAAGCCTTCGAGGAAGCCGGCGTCCGCGGCGTCGTCGAAACGGAAACGCTTGGCGCCTACACTTATTCGAAGGTGCTGCGCGACGGGGTACAAGTGATCTGCAAAGTGCAGGTCTATGCGCTCGAAGCCACCGACATGGCGAAGAACTTCAAGGAAAAGGGCGAGCGCCGGATCGAATGGGTTTCATTCGACGAAGCGGCCGGGCGCGTGCATGAACCGGAACTCCGCCACCTTTTCCTCGC
Source organism: Rhizobium acaciae (assembly GCF_025941625.1). Lineage (NCBI taxonomy): Bacteria > Pseudomonadati > Pseudomonadota > Alphaproteobacteria > Hyphomicrobiales > Rhizobiaceae > Rhizobium > Rhizobium acaciae. Next base: position 68,146 of record NZ_JAPCZO010000005.1, on the reverse strand, counting down.
CTTCAAGCAAAGGATGGGCGACAGGCTTGCGGCCAAGGCGGCGAAGCAAATTCCAGAAGTGAGACAAATTCCGGCGGAATGAATCCTGCCATCTTGCACTGCTAGGAAAGCAGCGTAGAAGCAGATTCATCCTCAGGAACAAGAATGCCGCCACGTCCCGCAGTCCTCACAAAACGTACGCTCGACAAGGACCTCGACAAGATCACCCATGCCGAGGACGTGGCGAAGCATGTTTTGCGGCGGCTGGTGACGCCTGGACTCGGGCTGATCTTCCTCGGTCTGGCCATGCTCTTTGCCGGTGTCTATGTGTTCGACCGGCCGGGAGCAGTGCTCGTCGTGGCGGCGGCAGCCCTTGCCGGCTACATGGCGCTGAACATCGGCGCCAATGACGTGACCAACAATGTCGGTGCCGCCGTCGGCGCACGCGCCATGACGATGGGCCAGGCACTGGTCATCGCTGCGATTTTCGAACTTCTTGGCGCTACGGTCGGCGGCGGTGAGGTCGTCAAGACGATTTCGGCAAACATCGTCGACGCCGTCCAGGTGCCACAAGCGATGCTCGGCTGGATCATGATGGCGGCACTGATGGCGGCGGCTCTCTGGATCAACCTCGCAACCTGGATGAACGCGCCGGTTTCCACCACCCATGCGATCGTCGGCGCGGTGATCGGCGCCGGCATCTCAGCCGTCGGGCCGGAGCCGGTGAACTGGCGGGTGATGCTGGAGATCACTTCGAGCTGGATCACCTCGCCGCTGATCGGCGGGCTGATCGCCGCCGGGCTGCTTTATCTCGTCAAGACCCTGATCATCTACCGCGACGACAAGATTGCGGCGGCTCAACGCTGGGTGCCGGTGCTGGTCGCGGTGATGGCCGGCGGCTTCATGGCCTATATGGTGCTGCAGCTGTCGCCCCCGGGCAGGTTCCCGCCGCTGACCGTCCTCCTCATCGGGATCGGCATCGGGCTGGTAGGCTGGCTTGCCGCCCGGCCGCTCGTTGTCGCCCAAGCGCGGGCTCTCGAAAACCGCAACAGCTCGCTGCGGACGCTGTTCCGGCTGCCGCTGATCGGCTCTGCGGCGCTGCTTTCCTTCGCGCATGGCGCAAACGACGTTTCGAACGCGGTCGGGCCGCTGTCGGCGATTGTCCAATCGGTCGGCATCGGCGGTGGCGGCGGCATCGGGCATCCGCCGCTCTGGGTGATGCTGATCGGCGCCTTCGGCATCTCCGTCGGCCTGCTGCTCTTCGGCCCGCGCCTGATCCACCTGGTCGGCGAGGAGATCACCAAGCTCAATCCGATGCGGGCCTATTGCGTCGCGTCGTCGACAGCCTTTACCGTCATCGTCGCCTCCTGGCTCGGCCTGCCGGTCAGCACCACGCATATCGCCGTCGGTGCCGTTTTCGGCGTCGGCTTCTTCCGCGAATGGTACACGCGCCATTCGAAGCGCCGCATCGCCTATATCAGACGCAAGGCCGAAAGCTTTGATATCGACGAGCCGGAAGAGCCGAATATCCACGAGCGGCGGCGGCGCTATCTCGTGCGCCGTTCGCATTTCATGACGATCGTCGCCGCCTGGATCGTCACCGTGCCGGTTTCGGGAGCGCTTGCGGCAATGATTTATTGGGTTATGTTCGCGCTCTTCGTCTGAGATCCCGAGTTTTTTAAATGCGCGCCAATTTTCGTATGCAACGGCTTTTCGTCGACGCGCCGCTTTCCAGCGGCGCCGTCGTGGAGGCGAATGCCGATCAGTTCAACTATCTCGGCAATGTGCTGAGGATGGAGGACGGTGCGGAGATCCTGCTCTTCAATGGCCGCGACGGCGAATGGAAGGCGACCCTTACCTTCCCCACGCGCAAACGCATCCTTTTGACGCCAACCGAAGAGACGCGGCCGCAGCCGCAGCCTTGCGACCTGCACTATCTCTTTGCGCCGCTCAAGGTCGGCCGGATGGACTACCTCGTGCAGAAGGCGGTCGAAATGGGAGCCGGCCTGCTGCAGCCGGTCATGACCCAGCACGTCCAGGGCAAGATCACCAATCTCGACAAGCTGCGCGCCAATGTCGTCGAAGCGGCGGAGCAATGCGGCATCCTCGGCATCCCCGAAGTCGCCGAGCCGGTGAGGCTTCTCGACCTGCTCGACCGCTGGCCGAGCGAGCGCCGCATCATCTATTGCGACGAGGGCGATGCCGGACAAAACCCGCTGCCGGTGCTGTCGGCGATCAGGGAAAGACATCTCGCTCTGCTCGTCGGGCCGGAAGGCGGCTTTTCGGAAGAGGAACGGGCGCGGCTTCGAAGCCTCGATTTCATCACCGCCATTCCGCTCGGACCGCGCATCCTGCGGGCCGATACGGCAGCCGTTGCGGCACTGGCGGTGGTGCAGGCCGCGATCGGCGACTGGAACTAAGGTCGAAAACGGGTTGACATGGAAATCACTGTTATTTTTTTGATGCGTCATTGAAAGAATTTCACTTGCAACATAGGTGGCTTGGGTCCAAATCACCCTTCCAATTGCCCGGCCCCCTGGGCGCCTTTTTGAATACAGGTATCCCGCATGGCCCGCGACACTACCGACCAGACACCGCTCTCTTCGGTCCAGGATCTGACCGATTATATCGCGGCGGGCAACAAGCCGCGGGAGCGCTTCCGGATCGGCACCGAACACGAGAAATTCGCCTTCTTTCGCGCCGACAACAGCCCGGTTCCCTATTTCGGCGATGCCAGTATTTCGGCCCTCCTGACCGGCCTGCAGAAAAAAAGCGGCTGGGAGCCGATCACCGACGGCGGCAACATCATCGGGCTTGCCGAGCAGAACGGCATGGGCGCGATCTCGATCGAGCCCGGCGGCCAGTTCGAACTCTCCGGCGCACCGCTGGAGACGATCCATGAGACCTGTCGGGAATCGAACCAGCATCTGGCGACGCTGCGCGAAATCGCCGAACCGATGGGCATCCGCTTCCTCGGCATCGGCGGCAGTCCGAAATGGACCTATGCGGAAACCCCGCAGATGCCGAAATCACGCTACGAGATCATGACCCGTTATATGCCGAAGGTCGGCACCCAGGGTCTCGACATGATGTACCGCACCTGCACGATCCAGGTGAACCTCGACTTCTCCTCGGAAGCCGACATGCGCAAGAAAATGCGCGTCTCGATGAAGCTGCAATCGCTGGCGACCGCGCTTTTCGCATCCTCGCCCTTTACCGAGGGCAAGCCGAACGGGCTGCTCTCCTGGCGCGGCGATATCTGGCGCGATGTCGATAACCGGCGCGCCGGCCTGCTCGATTTCACCTTCCGCGACGATTTCGGCTTCCGTGACTATGCCGAATGGGCGCTCGATGCGCCGATGTATTTCATCGTCCGCGACGGCCGCTATCACGACTGCACCCATGTCACTTTCCGCCAGTTCATGAACGGCGCATTGAAGGGTGAGGTCGCCGATCCGGCGCCGACGATGGGTGACTGGACGAACCATCTTTCGACACTCTTTCCCGACGTGCGGCTGAAGCGTTTCCTGGAAATGCGCGGCGCCGACGGCGGCCCATGGCGGCGCATCTGTGCCTTGCCGGCCTTCTGGGTCGGCCTGCTCTACGACGATGCGGCGCTCGATGCCGCTGATGAGTTGACGAAGGATTGGAGCTTTGCCGAGATCAGCACCCTGCGCAATGCCGTTCCGGCCGAAGGGCTGAAGGCACAATTTCGCGGACATCCGCTTTTCGACATGGCGCGCGAAGTGGTCGGCATATCAAGGGCCGGCCTCAAGGCGCGCGGCAGGCTCAACCGGGAAGGCCAAGACGAGAGCATCTTCCTGGCGCCGCTCGAAGAAGTGCTCGCCAAGAAGGCGACGCTCGCCGAGGATCTGCTGTCGCTCTATCACGGCCGCTGGCACGGCTCGGTCGAACCGGTCTTCGAGGACTATCAGTACTGAACCTGCTCTAGCAGCCGCCCTATTTGCGACTGTCTCCGAGCAGCGGAAGCTGCCGCAGCATATCTCTGATGATCAGCGCGTCCCACGGCAGATGTTCGGTGATCCCCAGCCCCACGACCTCGACCTGAGCGGCGACATCGTTCAGCAGACGGATGACGTGCGGGATCGTCATTCGTCCGCGCGCCACCCCAGCAAAGGCGTCCGGAGTGATATTGGGCATTGCGAAGTTAAGCGAACGAAACTGCGACGGGTCTATGACATCGAGATCGAAATGGATCGCGACGTGCTTGGCGCCCGTTAATCGCAGCCAATCGAGAACCGGTTCGCTGTCGTCGGCCAATTGCGACGGTGTCGCCATGCGAAGCCCGAGCCTTTCGACGATCTGCCATTCCACCGGCGACATGTCGTAGAGGCCGGCATACATGACATTTTGAGGTTTGATCGGCTGGCCTACCCTCTTGGCAAAGTCGGAATCGCCCTCGCCCATGAGATTTCCAAGCACCATCGCGTGCGCATGCGCAGCGTGCTCGGGCGTGACAACGTCAGGGTGAGCGTCCACCCAGAGAACCGCCAGATCGCCCCCATATCGTTGATTAAGATAGGAGAACGGGGCGAGGTCGACCAGGCAGTCGCCGCCGAGCACCACGATCTTGTCAGGCGCTTCTCTCTTCAGGATTTGCTCGGCGGAATCGATCTGGCGCAAGAGTATGCTGCGAGCAACGATGCCATTTTCCAAGGAAAGCGCGGTGCCATCGGGTTCCGCAACGTCGACCGTGGCAATCGGACCGCTGGCGGCAGGCGCAAGCATGGCCAGCAACTGCGAGCCGAAATGATAGGCTTCCATGTTTCCGCCCTGCCATTGGGGGAAGTGCAGACGTAAGGTTTTGTCGCTCATGTCCTGCTCCAGGTCGCATGCCATCCTCTTGCGGGGATGTGTGGTACAGTCGGCGCTCCTGACGTTGCTACAAGTTCGGCAGACTTCTAGCAAGCTGCAGTCACGGCGCCCTCGCGCGCTTCCTGGCTTCGCGCGATCTTGCCGTGCGGCGGGCAGGCCTCAGTTCCTCGATCGTCGGCAGCCACCACTCGGCATCCTGAACCGGTGGCATCTTCGCAGGCCAGGTGCGGACGAGTTCTTCCAATGTAGGCACCCGCCAATATCCCCAGACATGATCCTCGGTCACGCCGGGATAGAAGTCCGTAACGACGTTCGGATCGACCAGTTCACCTGAGATTTCGCTAAAGACGACGATTCCGTAGGCGGTGACCACAGGACGGCCTATCGGCGGCAAATCGTCGCTCTGAAGCGGGTAGCGATGACGCTTTCGTTCCGCAGAGCGGAGCTTGCTGCGCACATCCTGTTCGGTCCCCTTGCGCTCCTCGGCTCGACGTCGTCTCTCCTCCGGCTCGTTTCTGCGTGCCGCCGCCTCGATCTCCGGCCACCGGCGTCTGAGTTCCTCATAGGACCGGAAGGGAACGTGCCATATTTTGAGATCGCCGTCCCATCGCGAGAATGGCACTTCGCGCAATTCGTCGACGACGGTCTTTGAATACGGCGTGCGGATCCGAAAGCCCGCCTTGCCGAGTTCAAGGTAAGGACTGTCGATGGGATCGAAGGCGAAGGCGTCGCGGCCCTTCGCATCGGCATGGGCGTCGGCTTCGGCCTCCATCTCGGCAAGCCATCGCCCGATGCGGCGCGACGCCGTCCGCCCTGGAACGAACCAGGCCTTGCGGGCATCATTCCAGCGGGCACGGGGGAAACGTCTTCGGAATTGTTCGACGGTCATCCTGTCATAGGGGAAGGAAATGTCGGCGCCCGGCTTCGCAGCGTCTTCGCTCGGCGGCGCCTCGTCGTGACCAGTGGAGGATTTGGTTTCGGCCATGGAAGAAGAACGCCGGTGCGCAGGGATCGGTTTCCGGTGAGGATAGCATATAGGCCGACAGAGGGTGACGGCCGGCTGTCGTTATGGCGGCATTCGCCCCATCAGGCTAAGTTCTTATGGCAAAAAGCCGTTTGCGCATTGCCATTTCCGGTTATAGTGGCGTTACAACACGTCACGACCGGGGGAAAGGGACTTCCATGCTGCCACTCTTCGACATGATGATGCAGGCGCAGAACGGCGCTGCGATGGAGGCGATCGCCCGGCAGTTCAACCTTGCGCAGGAACAGGCGACGAAGGCAATGGCGGCTCTGATGCCGGCCTTTTCCGCCGGGCTGAAACGCAGCACCAGCAATCCCTATGATTTCGTCGGGCTGATGCAGGCGGTCTCCTCCGGCAACTATGCGCGATATTTCGAGGATATGAACCGGGCCTTCACGCCGGAGGGCATTTCCGACGGCAACAACATCCTTGCCCAGCTTTTCGGCTCGAAGGAGGTTTCGCGCGCGGTCGCCGCCCAGGCCGCACAGATGACCGGCATCGGCCAGGATATCTACAAGCGGATGCTGCCGGTGCTCGCCGATACGCTGATGGGCGGGCTGTTCAAACAGACGACCGGCCAGATGGCCTCGCCGGTCAACCCCTTCGTCAACACCGCGATGAACGAGACCATCCAGAAGTGGCTGGAAAGCACCGGCTTTGCGCCGAAGCCGAAGACGACCCCGGAACCCAGCATCTTCGATAATCCCTTCACGCAGGCGATGCAGCTGATGTTTTCGGTGCCGAAGCCGGAAGCGACATCTCAGCCGAACCCCTTCCTCGACAATCCCTTCGCCAAAGCCTTCCAGGAGATGATGGGCGGGCTCGGCCAGCAGCCGGCCGCCCCGACCAAGGCCAAGACGCCGGAGGCGCCGAAGGAAGAGGCGAAGGTCAATGCCGACAGCTATACCGAGATGCTGAACGCCATGTTCGACAGCGGACTGGAAGTGCAGAAGAACTACCAGCGGAACCTGGAAGCGATCTTCGAAACCTATCGGCCGAAGCCCTCCTCGGAAAAGAGCGAATAGCGCACTAAAGCGCGTCGCGATCTTTCCTATTCGCTTGCCATGCTTCAAGTCCTTGGTTTCCCGCATGTCGTTGCCGCAAAACCGCGGCACATCTTTGCGCGACATGCTTTAACGCATAAAAAAACCCGGAGATGGCTTGGGAAAGCCGATCACCGGGTCAAGCGGCAGGGCTATTGGCTATCACCCTGCGGGGAAACTTAACGCTCCTGCTCCTCGTAGGGGCGCAAGAACGACGACAGGCGCCAGCGATTGCGCGCCGAGCGCGTCAGATGTTCCGACGGGTCCTCGAAGAAGGTCGACGCCAGGAACGCGGAGGTTAGGTCGGCCCTGCTAAGGCCGATATCCCTCAGCTGAGCGTCGCTCAGATCGTGCAGCGTGTTGATCTCCATTCGATTGCGGAACCCGCGAAAGAGGGAGGTCAACGGTGCGAGGCCTGCTGCCAGACGCTGGGGAAACGTCGGGGTGAGCTTGCCGCAGTCGAGTTCTATTGTTCTGTCTGTCATCCGCATGGGACTCTCCTTTCTTTCGATTTTCTTTTAGGCGCGCAACAACCCACCCCTCCCGCGAGGTCGCACGGGAAGGAGCAAGGCTGAATTGGCTCGGACAGGCAGGGTGTCTGTCCTTCACTTTACTTGATTTGCATCCCGAAGATGCCAAAGACCTATTGATCAGTCCAACGAATGTTTCTAATGATTATCATCAGCTATCTTTATGGGTGAAAACATGTCCGCGCCTCTTGATCTCGACCAATTGCAGACTTTCATCGCCATCGTCGATTCCGGCAGCTTCACCAAGGCCGCCGACAGGGTCTACAAGACCCAATCGGCCGTCTCGATGCAGATGCGCCGTCTCGAGGAGCGCATCGGCAAGCAGCTGTTCATCAAGGACGGCCGCGGCAACCGGCTGACGGTCGAGGGCGAAAAGCTGCTCAACTATGCCCGGCGCATCATCCGCCTCAACAATGAGGCGATCGCCGCCTTCGACGACAACAGGCTGGAGGGGACGTTGCGCATCGGCACCCCGGACGACTACGCCGACCGCTACATGCCTGAGATCATCGGCCGCTTCGCCAAGACGCATCCGAATGTCGAGCTCTATATCGTCTGCGAGCCCTCGGTGGATCTTGCCGAACGCATGCACAAGGGCGAGCTCGACATAGCGCTTGTGACCCACAATCCGCGCGAGCGCATGTCGGATGTGGTGAGAACCGAGCCGCTCTGCTGGGTGGGCTCGGCCAACCATCCGATCCGCGACGACGCGCCGGTGCCGCTTGCCGTCGGCCGGCGCGATTGCCAGTGGCGCCAGCTCGCCTGCTCGGCGCTCGATGCTGTGGGACGCGAGCACCAGATCCTGTTCACCAGTTGGTCCTGCACCGTCGTTGCCGCTGCCGTGCTTGCCGGCATGGCGGTTTCGGTGATGCCGGAATCGGCGCTGCGGACGGGCATGAAGGTGTTGAGCCAGGCGGACGGTTTCCCGGCGCTGCCGCCGGTGCAGATCGGCATCATGAAGCGACCGGGCGTTTCGCTCTCGCTGATGAATGCTATCACGGCGCATATCACCGCCTGCCTCGACAACATCACGCCCACTGTCGTCGATGACAGCCTCGAGGCGGACGTCAAATCCGCCCAAGCGCGCCTTTATCCGCGGCTGAAGGCGGCCAATATGGTCCCAAGCTGGTAGTCGCTCTCAGGCGGCGCGCGGCACGGTCGTGGCGAAAAGGGAGGCACGGATGACGCGCTTCCACTCATCGAGCATACGCCGCGCCAAGGCCTCCTCGCTGACGGCGGCAAGCCGGATGACGGCGCCGATCAGGTGGCTGAACAGGTAAGTGCGCGCATACATTTCTTCGTCGCAAAGGTCGGGAGCCAGCTGACGCACGGCGTCACGGAAGATGCCGGCGACGTGACCGCTGTGCTCGATATTCAGTTGCAGCAGATCCTGATCGGTCTCCGTTCCCATCCAGACGCCGAGATAAACGGGATCGTTGTGGTAGGAATCGTAATACCAGTCGATGGTGGCGCAGACGACGTCCAGCGCCTGGTCGATTGACTGTACGTCAGCAAACATCGCCGCCATCTTCGCCTGGATCGCCGAGGCGTGCTGGTCGAACAGGGCTTTGACGATCGCCGCCTTCTCCGGGAAATACTGGTAGACCGAACCGATCGGCACCTTGGCGGCGATGGCGAGTTCCGTCATCCGCATGGCGCTGACGCCCTTTTCGGCGATGATCTTGGCGGCGGCGGCGAGAATAAGGTCCAGCCTCTGGATGCTACGCTCCTGCTTCGGCTTCCTGCGCAAGCCGATCCGATCCATGCTTTCCGCGCCCATGTCGTTCCCATTCTTTTTGTCGCGACGGAGGCATATGCCAGCCAGCGCGTCGGGCGGGTATGACATGCAAGCCTTCACCTGCCGTAAATGGAACCGTTCGGATTTTAACGGTCGGCAAAAGCCTGTGAAATCAAGGTCTCACAGCATATAGCGGGGATTGACGGAACATCGAAAAGACCTCGACAGGTTGTGCCATCCTCCCGCAGAGAAGAGAGACAGTCATCGCGTTGTCGAGGACATCGAGCACGGCGTCCTATTGGCTGCGATCGACGCAGGTTCAGCCGATTGCCATCCAAACGGCGAGCCAGATCCACATGGCAGCGAGTACGGCATAGCCTGCCGCAAAAAGCGGGCTGCGATAGCGCAATTCGTTGCTGGTGACGTGGACGGCGGCGTGAGCATAACGCAGGACGACGAAGGCCCAGGCAAGCCCGACGGTGACGATATTGTCGGCGTCCGTGATATAAAGAAGAATGCAGCAGACATGGAAGAGCACAGGCAGTTCGAACTGGTTGGCGAGACAGTTCTTGACGACGAGGCTTTCGGCCGGCTCGCTGCGGTTTTCGCGATAATCCGATTTCGCGATGCCGCCGGCGCGGACCATTTTTGCGCGCCGAAGCCCAAGAAGCGCGTAAAGACCATAGACCAGGGCCACATGGGCAAGGAGTGGCCAGAAGATTTGATAGCCGGTCATGTGTGGCCGTTTCCTTTCCGCTTCCGCTTTCGACGCGAGCATTAGCTGAAAGGAAAGCCGGATGCCAGCGCTGCCCCGCATCGGCACCGGCGTTGCCAAATGCATGCCGTCCAGGCGTACCGGTTTTGCAATCCGTCACGGTGTTGGGTGGATTACCCGGCGCTTCAGTCCCGGCGCGGTGAGAGCCAGCGGGCGATGGCGAGCCGAGCGATGAGGATGAAGCAGATGGCGAGGCTTGCGAATTTCAATCGCGTCATCCAGGGCAGCAGGTGCGTTGCAAGACCTGCATACGCACCGTTGCCGAAGGCGATGAGGCTCGAGATGTTCTCGCCGTAGTCGGCGATGCCGTAGATGAACGGCAGCAGGTAGACTGCCTTGCCGACGAGCGGATGCGCCGATCGGCCGAACCATGCGCCGCCGGGGCCGAGCTTGAGGAAGGCAAGGAATAGCAGCGCCGTCAGCAATGCCGGAAAGATCAGCTCCGGCCCGAAATACATGGCGCGCAGCAGCCTGGTCGCCGTCTCGTTCTCATCGAGCAGCTTCTGCATGTGGAAGACCGCCGACTCGTCGTAACCGGCGAAATAGGTATCGAGCACCGCCTGCCCGGTTTCGTGCTTGAAGGGAACGACGAAGCCGAAGGTCGTCCAGGCGAGCACGGTAAGGCAGAGGGCTGCGAGCAGCGCGACGATCCAGAGAGGAATCCCGCTGCCCGCCTTCATGGTCAGAGGCCGGCGCCCGGATAGTTCGGGCTCTCGCGGGTGATCGTCACGTCATGGGCGTGGCTTTCGCGAAGGCCGGCACCGGAGATGCGTACGAAAGTGGCCCGCTCCTGGAAATCCTTGAGATCCTTGCCGCCGACATAACCCATGGCCGCCTTGAGGCCACCGGCAAGCTGGTGGATGACACCCGAGACCGGCCCCTTGTAAGGCACCTGACCTTCGATGCCCTCAGGCACGAGCTTCAGCGTGTCGCGCACCTCGGCCTGGAAGTAACGGTCGGCCGAGCCGCGGGCCATGGCGCCGACGGAGCCCATGCCGCGATAGGCCTTGAAGGAGCGTCCCTGGTAGAGATAGACCTCGCCCGGGCTCTCATCGGTACCGGCAAGCAGCGAGCCGATCATGACGGCGGAAGCGCCGGCTGCGATCGCCTTGGCAAGATCGCCGGAGAACTTGATGCCGCCATCGGCGATCACGGCCACGTCCTGGTCATTTGCGGCCTGCACCGCCGACATGATCGCGGCGAGCTGGGGAACGCCGACGCCGGCAACGATGCGCGTCGTGCAGATCGAACCCGGACCGATACCGACCTTGACGGCATCCGCGCCGGCATCGATCAGCGCCCTGGTGCCGTCATAGGTGGCGACGTTGCCGGCCATGATGCGCACCGAGTTGGAAAGCTTCTTGACGCGGGCGACAGCATCGAGGACGCGCTGCGAATGGCCGTGGGCGGTATCGACGACCAGAAGGTCAACGCCGGCCTCGATCAACCGCTCGGCACGCTCGAAGCCGTCATCGCCGACGCTGATGGCGGCGGCAGCGCGAAGCCTTCCCTGCGCATCCTTGGAAGCGTTCGGGTTCAGCTGCGACTTCTCGATATCCTTGACGGTGATGAGGCCGACACAGCGGCCTTCGGTATCGACCACCAGCAGCTTCTCGATGCGATGCGAATGCAGCAGGCGCTTGGCCTCCTGCTGATCGACGTTTTCCTTGACGGTGACCAGATTGTCCCTGGTCATCAATTCATGGATCTTCTGTTCCGGATCGGAAGCGAAGCGGACGTCGCGGTTGGTGAGGATGCCGACAAGGCGGCCGGACTTCTCGACGACAGGGATACCGGAGATGCTGTAGGACTTCATGAGCCCGAGCGCATCGGCAAGCGTCGCATCGGGGCCGATCGTCACCGGATTGACGACCATGCCGCTTTCAAACTTCTTCACTTGCCGGACCTGCTCGGCCTGCTCGATCGGCGTCAGGTTGCGATGAATAACGCCGAGGCCGCCGGCCTGGGCCATGGCGATCGCCAGGCGGCTCTCGGTGACGGTATCCATGGCGGATGAAATGATCGGGATGTTGAGTTCGAAATCCCGGGCGATGCGGGTGGAGATATTCGTCTGGCCGGGCATGACCTCGGAATGTCCCGGCTGCAGCAGCACGTCGTCGAAGGTAAGCGCGTCTGCGCCGGTTGCCGTTTCAATGATGCGTGCCATGGCCAAATTCCTTCATTTAATAAAAATGCGACCCTGTCCGGAAACGAATCGTCCGCCCCGGCGGTCTGCATGGGTTGCTTGGAAGTTGGCGAGGGCTGGTAACACGTCTATGACAGGAAGGAAATAGCAAAAAGCCCGGCATGTCCGCCGGGCTCGGCATGGGTGCCATGCGCCAAGAGCATTGCAGGAAAAATGCTGAACACTTTTCCGTTCGAAATTGCGTAAAAACAAAAGGTTAGAGCGATCCAGCGCCTCCGTGAAGGGCCGAACCGCTTCGGATCAGATGTCGAACTGATAGGTCTTCGGCACGAAGCGATAACCGCCATCCTGCCTCTCGACGAAGCCGACTGCCGGGAATGGCATGTGGTAGCCAAGGAAGGCGATCTTCTCGCTCGCGATCATCTCGAAAACCTTGCGGCGGGTAGCGGCTGCCTGCGTCTTGTCCATGTCGAAGCGCACCTCCCAATCCGGCCGCAGCAGCGACAGGATATAGTGGTTGGCTGTATCGCCGGTGAGCACGAGGCGCTTGCCCTCGGATTCGACGTGGAACACCATATGTCCCGGCGAGTGGCCGGCCGCCAGCATCGCCGTTATGCCGGGTGCGACGCTATCACCGTCCTTGATAAAAGTGGTCTTCTCGGCGAGCGGCACGACATTGGCGAGCACCGCCTTGTGGCCGCCCTCGGCAGGTGTGCCCTCACGCGCCTTGTCCGACCAGAAATCATATTCCGCCTGGCCGATGACATAGCGGGCATTCTTGAAGGCAGCCGCGCCGTCTTCCATCAAGCCGCCGATATGATCGCCGTGCAGATGGGTGAGCGCCACCAGTGTGACGTCGTCGGCCGAATATCCTGCCGCCTTCAGGCCTTCGACAAGCTGGCCGGCGCCGCGTGCACGGCCGCCAGCGCCGAAGCCGGTATCGATGAGGATGACGTCCGAACCGGTATCGATGAGAGCCGGCGTATAGCCATTCATGAACTTGTCGGCCGGCAGGAAGTTTGCAGTCAGCAACGCCTTGACCGTTTCGGGATCCTGATTGGTGCCGAAGGTTTCATAGGGCTTTTCGACAATGCTGGTGCCGTCGCGGACGACGGTGAACTTATAGGAACCGAGCTTGAATTGATTGATCTCAGGCAAAGGCGTTCCATCCATATGATTGCGTGCTCCAGTTGCGGCCGCTTCGGCCTTCTGTCTTAAAATGACCGGCGCCGCCAGCAGGCCAAGGCCTGCGGCAAAAAGGGTGCGCCGCTTTATTCCCGACGAAATTGTCATATGTCCATCCTTCATGACGTGCAGGTGCGCCACCGCACGGCCCCCAGTGTCGAATCCGGCCGGATTTCTTGCCCCGGCCAGGTAAACATATGTCAATCTTGACAAGCGACGTTAATGCGCAAGCCGTCTCACGCAGACGTGAAGCAAACGTGTCATCGGCCCGGATTTGGGGATTGGCAGAACCCGCAGCTGGGACTAAACAGCACCGGCCTTCCCCGCTCCATTCCGCGCCCATCAAGGCTCCCGCCTATGAATCGCATCGTCCCGCTGATCCTTGCCGTCGCCCTCTTCATGGAACAGATGGACTCGACCGTCATTGCGACGGCGCTGCCGGCGATCGCGGCGGATCTCAATGTCGGGCCGATCACGCTGAAGCTGGCGCTGACATCCTACATGGTGGCGCTGGCGGTGTTCATCCCGGTCAGCGGCTGGATGGCCGACAGGTTCGGCGCCAAGAAGATCTTCCGCCTTGCCATCTCGGTCTTCGTCATCGGCTCGATTTTCTGTGCCGTCTCGTCCAACCTCGTCGAATTCGTGTTTGCCCGCTTCCTGCAGGGCATGGGCGGCGCGATGATGACGCCGGTCGGCCGCCTCGTGCTGGTGCGCACGACGCAGCGCAGCGATCTGGTCTCGGCCATGGCGCTGCTCACCATCCCCGCTCTTGTCGGCCCTCTCACCGGCCCGCCGCTCGGCGGCTTCATCACCACCTATTTCAGCTGGCACTGGATCTTCCTGATCAACGTGCCGGTCGGCATTATCGGCATCTGGCTTGCGACGATCTTTCTGCCGGAGGTGGAAGCGACGGCGCCGCCGAAGCTCGATTTCACCGGTTTCGTGCTGACCTCGCTTTCGGCTGCGGGCGTCGTCTTCGGCCTGTCGGTGGTCAGTCTGCCGGCCCTGCCCCCGATCATCGGCGTCACCGCCACGTTGATCGGCCTCATCTGCGGCGTCCTTTACATGCGCCATGCCAAGCGGCATCCGGCGCCGATTCTCAATCTCAACCTGTTCAAGAACCCGACGTTTCGGGCCTCCACCTTGGGCGGCATGCTGTTTCGCATTTGCGTCGGCGCCATGCCCTTCCTGACGCCGCTGATGCTGCAGCTCGGCTTCGGGCTGACGCCGTTCCAATCCGGCCTCATCACCTTTGCAGGCGCGATCGGGGCGATCACCACCAAGTTCATGGCAAAGCGCGTCTTCGCCGCCGCCGGCTTCCGCACGACGCTTCTCGGCGCCGCCATGGTGACGACCCTGGTGACTGCCGTCACCGGCCTGTTCACGCCGTCGACGCCGCATCTGGTCATCATCGGCGTGCTGCTGCTCGGCGGCTTCTCCCGCTCCTTCATGTTCACCGGCGTCAATGCGCTTGCCTTCGCCGATATCGAAGATGCCGAAGCCAGCCAGGCGACATCGATGAGTTCGGTGATGCAGCAGGTTAGCCTGGCGCTCGGTGTTGCGGTCGCCGCCGCGATCCTGGAGAGCTCGATCTATTTCCGCGGCGAAGCGCTGCAGGTGGCCGATTTCCACCTCGCCTTCTACATCATCGCCGGACTGACTGTCATTGCGACCATTCCCTTCATCCGGATGGACCGCAATGCCGGCGCACTCGTTTCCGGCCACCGCTCGAAGGCCATAACGGCAGCAACTGTTGAAGCCGAACAGCATGCGGTGAAATAAAGCGCGTCGCGCAAAACTGCGCAGCGGTTTTGCGGTAATGACATGCGTGGGAACAAGGACCTAAAGCGCGGGGAGCAAATCTGAAAGATTGCGACGCGCTTTCGGCAGCCGCTACTCCGGGTTTTCGCAGACCGCAGAGAGCTTGTTGCCGTCGAGATCGCGCACATAGGCGGCGTAGAAATGGGCATGGTAGGAGCGCAAGCCGGGCTCGCCCTCATCCACGGCGCCTGCCGCGATTGCCGCTGCATGGAAGGCATCGACATCGGCCCGCGTTTCGGCCGCAAGCGCCACCATGGCGCCATTGCCCGAGGTCGCCCGGCGGCGATTGAACGGCGTCACCACCCAGAAGCGGCAGCGCGTATCGCCGTCGGCGGCATAGCCGATTTCCTCCTCCGAAGAGCGCTGGCGGCGATAACCGAGCACTGGCAGCACGGCATCGTAAAAATGCCCTGCGCGATGAAGATCGTTGGTTCCGAGCGTAATGTAGAGAAGCATTGGCCAGCTGTTTTAAAATCCTGTGCCGCCATCATCGAACGGGATAAGGTGAAGATCAATCCTCTTGTGCTTCGCCTTCCACCCTGCGCCCTTTGAAGCCCTTGGCAAGCCGCCGCCCATGTGCAAGACCGTCAGCTCGAAACAACGGGCGCAAAGCCCGTGCTGCCGCGATCCGCACAAATAAGGGCGACCATGTAGGCGAAGATCGGATCCAAGGCCTTCTGATTGAACATAATGCCAAAGCTGCCCGTGATGACGTAGCTGCTGAACAGCAGAAGAGCGAGCGCAATCGCTAAATCCCGGCCCGGTCCCGCTTCCTTTCTGCACGCGCCGATCACCGGTGTGAGCAGCATCAGCGAAAGCGCCGCGATGCCGAAAACGCCGGCATCGATTCCCGCGGTCAGGAAACCGTTGTGGACATGCGTGAAGGACAGTTGTGGCCTTATGTTATCAGGCAACTCTGCCAAAACCGAAGCCATCCGGTTTTGCGGGCCATAACCCGTCAACGGGTCCTTGCTGATTGCTGATAGTGCGCCTTTGTACAAGGCGAAGCGCGCACCGATCGACGTGATCTCGCCGTCACTGCGTTCGAGCGATGTCAGATTCTCCTGAAGCGCCTCGATGCGATGGAGGATCTGGCCGCTGCCCAGGGCGATAAGTCCCGCCAACAGCAAGGAGCTGGTAATAGCGAGGCTGCGCAAGCTCAGATGGAAGCTGTGTTTACGAAAATACCAGAGAAAGATGACGACATGGACGGGAATGACCAGCCAGGCCGAGCGCGTTCCCGAAAGCAGAACACAGCCTAGCCCGGCGGCATATCCCAAAATCGCAATCCTTTGCTCCATGCTTTTGGGAGATTGAAGGTTGAGGAGCGCAATGCCGCCGAAAAGAATGCCTATGATCCCGAGCAGTGCAGCGTTCGTAGTCCCGCCCTCCGCCCGGTCCATAAGAAACGCGATCTGCAGGAGACTGAGCAGAAAAGTGGCGATCATGCCAATGCCTGCGCCGAGGATGAAGAGCGGCACGAGACGGCCATCGGGAGATTGGCGCATCCGCGGCAATACCAGCCAGATGGAAAAGAAGGGCAGGAGCCGGAGTATCCAGTGCAATTCTTCGGAGTAAGGCGGATTGATGAATATGCTGGCGATCATCACCAACGGGTATATCGACATACCAACGGCAACCAACCGGTCGGATCTCGACAGGTTCAAGGCAAGGCGACCTGTCGCCAGGGAGTAGGCGCCCCACAGCATCGACGCGAGGAGGAAGAAGGAGTTAAAGTTCGGCGAAAGCCCTGGAACGATTGCAAAGAGAAAGACCGCAATGCCGTTGTTTCGGTCGTGTGCACTTGCAGCCCCATTCCCAGGATAAAGCACTTCTATCATGAGTTGTTTGAAATATTTCATTTTACCGGCCTGATCGTATCGGTGCTGCCTCGCTACGGATCGTGATGTCGGCTGTCAAGCCGGGGGCGCAATCCATAACCTTGTTCAATGCGGTATTCAGACAACAAAATTCCGAATCGCATAACCCAATTTCCACAATGATCAACGATGCGACGCACGGATCAGGTTGATCGGCAGAAAGACACGGCTGAGGTGCAGGCTGATTTGATCTCTCATCGGTATCGTTTGCATGCGAGACACCGTTAATCGAACGCGGCTAACCCGCATCTCTCACAGCGCCTGTGGCGTTGGTTGACGTTGGGCTGTTGGCGGCGGTGGGGGCCAGGCTCGCCGCCGAAGACGCGCGCGGCCGTCGCCGCGATGTGGGGCGTTTTGTCTGGGCCGGTAATGTATCCTTTTTCGTTGATGCGCGCGCCAGACCAGCGCGTGCGGATTTGCTTGACGATCCGTCCGACCTCCTCGACCGCGCCGGCGCTGGCGTCGATATTGGAGCGTCGCAGCTTGGCCGAAAGCAGATGCCGGCCGCAAAAGATGTAGAGCGGCAAATAGCAATAGCAGTCATAATGGCCATGGAAGAACCGCCCTTCCCGATGGCCATGCAGCGGATCATCGGTGGCGTCGAGGTCGAGCACGATCTCCTCTGGCGGCCTGTCGTGTGCATCCAGGAACAGTTCCACGAACAGCGCTTCCAGCGCCCCTGCGTCATAGGCGATCTTGTGATAGCGCGTCGGCGCGCCGGGGCAGCCGTGCTCCAGCCGGTTCAAAGTGGATTTGCCGGCAAGCACCGCACAGTCTTGTCGCTTCGGCGTCAGCCGCTCCGACAGCAGCGCAAGTACCGGGTCGTGGCGCAGCGTGTCGTGATCGTCGACATCCTCATAGACCAGCGCGATCGCTGCAATGCGCGGCCCGACCAGCGTGCCAATGCTGTGGACCGTGCACTTGCGATCGCGGCCATCAACTGAGCAGGCGGCCACCCGGTCGAACAGCCCGATGGCCGCATCGACGTGGCGAAGCAGCAGCGCACCGGCATCCGAGGTGATCGCGCCGCCGTCGAAACCAGCGACGACTTTGTGGCCGTCGAAGCCTTCAAGTTCCAACTGCGCGGAGATACAGTCTGTTTGCATCGGGCTCCGTTACTAATCTGGTAAGCCTTTGTAGCAAAAGCAGTTTCTCAGATTCGCGGCCCCGATGCTCTCCTTACTTTGAGAGATTCGGGCTAGCAGCTATCCTTGCCTGGAACTGTATGGACACGATCGAATGCGCCGCTAGGGGAGT
The DNA here is from genome assembly GCF_025941625.1 of Rhizobium acaciae. Classification (NCBI taxonomy): domain Bacteria; kingdom Pseudomonadati; phylum Pseudomonadota; class Alphaproteobacteria; order Hyphomicrobiales; family Rhizobiaceae; genus Rhizobium; species Rhizobium acaciae. The sequence continues at coordinate 49,932 of NZ_JAPCZO010000005.1, read as the reverse complement.
CTTGTGTCCCACAAGACTTGGACCGACTTAAGACCATCCGGATCAAATTAGGATCGCCATCATCGGACGGGACAAGCCCAAAGATCAAGCTTCCTCTGCTTCACCTTCGGTCTTGCGCCCCTTGAACCCCTTGGCCAGCAGGAACATCTCGACCGATTCGGCGCGCGACGAGTTCGGTTTGACATGGACGACCTGGCGGAAGTTCTGCTTGAGCATGGCGAGCAACTCACGCTCGGTGCCGCCCTGAAAGGTCTTGGTGAGGAAGTGCCCGCCCTCCCCCAGGACTTCGACGGCGAAATGGGCCGCGACTTCGCACAGATGCATGGTGCGCAGATGGTCGGTGCGGTGGTGGCCGGTGGTGGGCGCCGCCATGTCCGATATGACGAGATCCGGTGTACCGCCGACGGCCTCCAGCAGCTTTTCCGGCGCACTGGGATCGAGGAAATCGAGCTGCAAGATCTTGACCCCCGGCAGCTGGGTCATTTCGAGGAAATCGATCGCAGCCACACGAATATCATCATCTGTCGAGCCGGTGACCTTGGCGGCGATCTGCGACCAACTGCCGGGGGCAGCGCCGAGATCGATGATGCGCCTGGCGCCGCGCAGAATGTGATGTTTCTCGTCGATCTCCAGCAGCTTGAAGGCGGCACGGGCGCGATAACCTTCAAGCTGGGCGCGCTGCACATAGGGATCGTTGATGTGGCGCTCCAGCCATTGGCGGGAGGAGGCCTTCATCTTCTTGTTCTTGACGCGCTGGCCGAGCTTGCGGCCGGTGCGGTTTCCCGCGATCGGTGCCTTGGTCATGCCTATTCCTTATCTCACGATCTCACGCGCTGGCCGCGGCGGTTGCGGTTGCGCCGCCACACGCCGTCATCGGCCATCATGTCGGTGAGCAAGCCTTCCCTCAAGCCGCGATCGGCAACCCGCATGCGCGGGCTCGGCCAGCGGCGGCGGATCGCCTCGAGGATGGCGCAGCCGGCGAGCACCAGATCGGCCCGATCAGGCCCGATGCAGGGATTGGCGGCGCGGCTTGCGAAATCCCAGGAGAGAAGTTTTGCCTGCATGGCGGAGACCTCATCGTCGGACAGCCAGATGCCATCGACCTTGCGCCGGTCGTAACGCGGCAGGTCGAGATGCACGCCGGCAAGCGTCGTCACCGTGCCAGACGTACCGATCAGATGAAAGTCGCCGGTCTGGGCGACCTCGATCTCCGGGCAATCGAAGCTTCCAAGCATGCCTTCGACTTCACGCACCATGCCTTCGAAGGCCTCCGGCGTGACGTCGTGCCCGCCATGGCGCTCCGACAGCGTCACGACGCCGACCGGAAGCGAGGTCCAGTGGGTGATGTGATTGGCAAGGCGGCTGAAGCGATTGTCGCCGATGCGGATGACGGCGATCTCCGACGAGCCGCCGCCGATATCGAAAAGCACGACGGAGCGCGTCTCACGACCGACCAGCGAGGAGCAGCCGGAGACGGCAAGCCGCGCCTCTGTCTCGCGATCGATGATCTCGAGCGCGAGGCCGGTTTCGGCAACGACCCGGCTGAGGAATTCCTCGCCATTGACGGCCTGGCGGCAGGCTTCGGTGGCGATCAGCCGCATGCGGCGGATCTCCCGGTTCCTGAGCTTGGAGGCGCAGATCCTCAAGGCCTCGATCGCCCGCTCCATCGCCTCGTCGGACAGACGACCGCTGGCCGCAAGGCCTTCGCCGAGGCGCACGATGCGGGAAAAGGCGTCGACGACGCGGAACTGACCCGGACGGGTCGGCTGGGCAATGAGGAGACGGCAATTGTTGGTGCCAAGATCAAGAGCGGCGTAGAGCTCCTCCGGCCACACATGCTCGCCGCCCTGGCGATCCCCCTGATGCCCGGAATGGGAATGGCTTTCCTGGCGGCCCCTACGGTTGGCGTTTGTGCCATTCAGTGTTTCACGCAGTTCGGCCCTGAGCACCGTTTCTTCTGCGCGGCTTTCCTGCTGCTGGGCGCCTGATGGTTTTGCCGGTGTCAGCGGCCGGCCCTGCAGACCGCGCTTGCCGCGGTGTTTGCGGCGGTTGCGACGGCTAGGCGCTGAATCACTATCGGAGCGGACAGCATTGCCTGCCGCTGCCGTCTGTTCCATTGCCTTGGGGAGAGGTGAACCGTCCTGCACAGCACCATGGCCGCCACGACGGCGACGCTTGCGCTTGCGGGCTGGATTACCGCCTGCATCTTCCATCGGGCGCGCAGGCTGTCCGGCACCACCGGAAGGCTCATGCGAAGCGGGATGAGCCGCGTTGCGGGATTGCCCGCCACGCTTGCCCTTGCGGCGCCTGGACTTTTTGCCGTCCTTGCGCCTTGCCGCCGACGCCCCGTCAAATTGCGGCTTTGCGCCGCCTTCGGGGTCTTCCACGTTGTTTTTCCACCGCGCCGCGCAAGTCTTGAGATATGCAGCAGGCGCTCATTCGATTTTTGCGTTGCGGCAAGAATATCAGCGCCCGCCGAAATCGCCAAATTCTTTTTTGGACAGGGGATTTGCAGCGATTTCACCGTTCCCCGGCAGCACCGATTTTTTTCAAAACAGCTATTTGCAATCCCCCGGCTTTTGGTTATAAGCGCCGCACAGCAGCCAAGCCATGCTTCGGCGGCAACTGCTGGGGAATAGTTCAATGGTAGAACGACGGACTCTGACTCCGTTAATCTTGGTTCGAATCCAGGTTCCCCAGCCACAGCTTATCTATCAACAAAATCAAGTATCTGGGGCACACAAACGACCACAGTAACAGTTGTCTGACCCATCTCTCGTATCCGGTTGACCTGATGTGGTGGACGGCCTCCGCTCCCGGCATCGCAATGTGCCAAAGTGTGGCTGTCGAAAGCCACATAGGGGAGAGCCGTCCATGGAGAAGATTACCACAATTGGTCTGATATCGCTTTGTATGTATTTCAGGTTCACGGGGTCAATGGTATTGGCGCGATCGTGAGCCTTCGCAAGCTGCGCCGCGACGATGTCGTTGGATTCTTTAAGGCGTTGCCGCCGTGCCTGATCGGAATCGGGGCCTGCGCGACCGGATACCAGTAGGCTCGGGTTCTCACGGCGCTGGGTCACGAGGTTCGTCTGATGCCAGCGTCGTACGGCAAGCCATACGTGAGCGGCAGAAGAATGACGCGACGGATGCCGAGACGATTTGCGAGGCGTTGACGCGACCGACAATACGCTTTGTTCCGGCGAAGAGCGAGGAGCAACAGAGTGTGCTGATGCTGCATCGGGTTCGCCAGCTTTTGATGCCGCAGCGGAGGATGCTGGTGAACGCCGTGCGCGGCCACTTAGGAAGCATCGATAAATTTCTGAATCGAGAAATCGCATTTGGTGGATTCCCATTTTCGTTGTTTGTTTGTAGATAGCTCGGTGATCGATGTTGCCGCGATAAAGCTGCGTTATGAGGCGCTTAGTCCGATGCTGGACGAGCGGGGTCGTCGGCGTTTTGCTGCGGCGGAAGCGCTCGCGGCCGGTTGGGGCGGGATCGCGGCGGTGTGCGAGGCGACGGGCATCGCGCGCAGCACCATCGGCTATGGGTTGCGGGAACAGCGCGGCCAAGCGCCGGATTCAGCGCTTGGCGGCATCCGTCGCAAGGGCACGGGCCGTAAGCCCCTGACCGAGACGGACCCGACGCTTCTGTCCGACCTAGAAGATCTTGTTGATCCGGCGACGTGCGGCGATCCGACGTCGCCGTTGAAGTGGACCTCGAAAAGCCTGCGCAACCTGGCGGGCGCCCTTTGCGCCATGGGTCATCGGGTCGGCTACGATGTCGTCGGCACCCTGTTGAAAAGACTGGGCTACTCTCTTCAAGCCAAACGAAAGACGATCGAGGGATCAGGCCACGTCGATCGCCGACGCGCAGTTCCAGCATATCGCCGAAACGGTCAAGGCGGCCATCGCAGCCGACCAGCCGGCGATCTCCGTCGACACTAAGAAGAAAGAACTCGTCGGCGACTTCAAGAATGGCGGACGTGAATATCGGCCGGGCGGATCACCCGAGCAAGTCCGGGTCGATGACTTCATTGATCCTAAGCTCGGTCGCGCCGCGCCCTACGGCGTCTACGATATCGCCGACGACCAAAGGATGGGTCAGCGTCGGGATCGACCACGACACCGCCGCCTTCGTTGTCAATGTGATACGTTCCTGGTGGATGACCATGGGACACGACCGCTACCCGCACGCCCATACCTTCGATCACCGCCGATGGCGGGGGGGGTAACGGCTCGCGCGTCCGCTTTGGAAGATCGAACTTCAAGAGCTCGCCGACGAACTGGCCCTGATCATAGTCGTCCTGCACTTGCCGCCCGGCACCAGCAAATGGAACAACATCGAACATCGCCTCTTCTCATTCATCTCGCCCAACTGGAGGGGCGACAGCTCACCGACTATCGCACCATTGTCGAACTGATCGCCGCGACCACCTCGACCGCTAGTCTCACCGTTCGCTGCGAACTCGATGAAATTCTCCATCCCGCCGGAATCAAAATCTCCGACGCCGAAATGGCCGCGATCAATATCATCCGCCATACCTTCCACGGCGAATGGAACTAGACAATTAGCCCAAGATCGGAAAAAACAGAGTCGCAATTTATCGACGCTTCCTTAGCTGAGTTCGGTATTGTGCCGCGACAGGGCATTGCCGCCGCGACAGGGCATTGCCGGCGTCGGAATGCTGATCGCGTTGGTCGAAGACGATGATCGCGATCTCATCCCGCCGCTTGCGCGGTCCGCGCTTCTTTCACTGATGGGGCAGTTGCGGGCGGTGCACGAGAAGGTCAGCGAGATGAAACGCCAAATTCACGTGTAGCATCGCTCGAACGAACTGAGCCGTCGCCTCGAGACGGTCCCTGGAATTGGATGCCAGCGCAATCGCCGCGACAGTGACACACGCGTCGCTCTTCAAATCCGGCCGACAATTGGCGGCGTGGATAAGACTGATACCACAGCAGAACTCATCGGATGGCAAAGACCGGCTCGGAAGGATCAGCAAACAAGGCGATCCTTAACTCCGCCGATTTCTCGTCGTCGGGGCGCATGCGGTGCTTCGCTTCAGCCGCAGGGCTAAAGTTGCACCGACGCGTTGGGCCGCCGAGCTTCTGGCGACGAAGCCGTACAACGTCGCTGTTGTTTTGGCGAACAAGGTGGCGCGGATCGTCTTGGCGGTGCTCTCTGACAGCTTGAAGCTGAACCGGGTCATCTCGATTGACAAGCCGGGGAAGATCGCTGTTGTGAATTGTCGGTGCTTATTGGGCCGCCTTGGTCTTCGGTTCTTTGTCACCCTGCCAGAGCGGGAGCCCGACTTCTTCCGAGACCTGCGCATCGGCTGTGTAGATGGGATAACCTTGCCTGAGCAGCCTTATCAGGATTTCCCGGTCGAAACGGGTATGTTTGCGAGTTAGATTGGCGCTGTTGTACATGTGGCCGTTCGATTGAGGATTTATGCCGGTTATGATGACCGCGCCGGCGCCGTTGTATAATGCAAACAACACTGCGATCATTCCGTTCGAGCACTTGGTTTCGGCGTCGAGTTCAAGGTTCACCAGCCCGCTGGCTTTGTGCATCAACGCTATGCGTTGATAGCGGCCCACGAGATGGAGATCCCGGTAAGAATAGTTGAACGAGTTCAGATTGTTTTTCACGCGCGACTGGCGTTTCTGACCCCGCCGCCAGGTGAGAACATAGAGAGCGCCGGTGCGGTGCCCGGTGAGAACGCGCCTTGTTTCCACGGCTGCCGTATTGCCGCCTTGGAGTTCGTTGAAGCCCATCAGAGTGATGTCAGGCTCATCGATGCCCCAGGCGCGGACGGCTATTTGCGAGGCGTTCACCGAAATGATGCGATATGTCTCATCGAAGCCGACGGGCTTGTGGGAAACGGGTGCCGATCCGACGACCACGACAGGACCGGCAAGTGGTACACTGGTTTTCGGAGGCTTTGGCCTAGTCACGGTATATCTAATGCGCCGGTAGATGATTTTATGCATCTGCGCGAGCAAATTTGGCATTCGAAGTATCACTCCAGCTCATTCGTAGCCTGAAATCTCAAAACAAGGGGTGAAACTGCCCAAGAATCTGAGATGCTTTTGTACCAAAGGGTCATCAGATTGCAAGGCTGGGGCCGATGCAACCATACTGCATGTCCACGCAGCTCGAATTTTAGGCTTCGAGGACCACAAAGTTGTGGCTTGTTTAGGTGCGCGCCTGCAGCCCGGACGACACGATGGACGGCTTGGCTCTTATGGCTGCCGCGATTGTCCAGGATGACAATATCTCCCTTGGCGTGCGTGGGGACGAGGATCCTCTCGAAATAGAGGGTAAAGGGCTCACCGTAGGAGCATCGATGAACCACGGGGCATAGATGCGGCCGCAGCGTGAGGCGGCAATGAAGGTCAGGATTTTCCAATGCTCGGGCGAGACCGCCGCACATAGGCGTCGGCCCCGTGCCCCACCCGGGCGCCATGTTCGTCTTGATCCAGGCCTCATCGAGAAAGACCAGCCGCCGCGCTTCGATCCGCTGTTGATGGGTCTTCAACGCAACAGTTTCCTGGCGATGTCCACCCAAGTCTGCTCGGCCGCTAGAACTGCTTTGAAGTTCAGATCCTCCGCCCGGAGAACACCCAAACGGCGCGTCGCTCGGTCTTGATGCAGCGTTCGGCCACTTCCGCCACAGGCCCCGCGTCGTGAACGTCCGGATCGGCAGCGTTGGCGCAGCCAGTCGGCCCGTTCGCCCGACGAGATCCGCTGCTTGCCCCCGCCGACGCAACCCGGCGAGGCAGCAGTTTGGCGCTGAGCCCGGTGAAGGAGCCCATGCCGTGCGCGAACTTCAACCAGACGGGGTTGTCCGCCGACAGGTTTGCCAGCCCGGCCGAACCGCCGTTTCGCACGGTGCGGCGACGAACTCGATACCAGAGCCCATATAGGCCGGCGAATTGCGATCGAGGTAAATTCTGGTCGACGGTGTCATTCGGTACTGTCCGCCCTCCTTGGTCAGGAAGCCATGGACCACAAGGTAATCGCAGAGAATGCGCACCCCACGCTCCGAGGCGCTTGTTGCCGACGCCAGCACTGCTGCCGGTTTGCCCTCGCCGATATGAGTAAAGAGATCAAGCTCGATGGCCGCCTTGATCGCTGCCGTCTTTCGGCATGCAAACAGCGCATCGACCACAAGTTCGGGCGACACGGCGCCAGCATGGGCGACCTCGATGATCGTTTCCATGGAATCCCCCCAGAGTATCGACCGATCTTGCCTGGCAGTGCTAGCCGCGGAAATTATGCGTATATTCGCCCTTCAATACTGATCGCGCTAACCCTATCGGGTTCCCCCGCCGCAATGGCAGAGCTGTCCTGCGGCCGCCGGCCGCCACGCAATGATGTTTGAACTGACAGGAACAGGAACGAATGAAGCGAATGTTAACCGGCTGGAGCAGTTGTGGCGCATCGCCGCCTGCTACGCCAAGGCGGACAGGGCCTTGGCCACATTCTTCGCCCGGCTGACATGCCGTTTGCGCCATTCACAGGATAGCCTGGACACAACGATGCAACGAAGGTTGGCGAGCCTCCATGCTGCGAAGATCGATACGGAATTTGCAAATGCCGAATTTCACCAGCCTGGCATCAGACCGCTGGATCGGCACCATTTTCGAATTCCAGGAACCAGGCATAAGTGGCTCTGATGCCATCCTCGAGCGAGATGCTCGGTTGCCAGCCCATGTCCTGCAGCTTCTTGTTGGTCATCAGCTTTCGCGGCGTGCCGTCCGGCTTGGAAAGATCATGGACGATCTCACCCTCGTAACCGACGACGCGGCAGACCAGACGCGTCAACTCGATAATTTCGAGATCCGTGCCCGAGCCGACATTGACGTGCTGCGAGCCCGAATAGGTCTTGAGCAGAAAAACCAGGGCGTCGGCGCAGTCGTCGACGTGAAGAAACTCGCGGCGCGGGGTTCCTGTGCCCCATACGACCATTTGCGGTTCCTTGCGCAGTTTCGCAGCATGCGCCTTGCGGATGAGCGCGGGCAGCACATGGCTGGAATTCAGGTCGAAATTATCGCCGGGACCGTAGAGGTTGGTCGGCATGGCCGAAATGTAGTCCCGGCCATATTGCTTGCGATAGGATTCCGCGAGCTTGATTCCGGCGATCTTGGCAATCGCGTACCATTCGTTGGTCGGCTCAAGCGGACCGGTCAAGAGAGCCTCTTCGGGAATCGGCTGTGGAGCGAGCTTCGGATAGATGCAGCTCGAGCCCAGGAAGAGAAGCCGGTCCACTCCCGCGCGGTGGCCGGCTTCGAAGATGTTGGCTTCTATAATCAGATTGTCATAGATGAATTCTGCGGGATAGCTGTCATTCGCGAGGATGCCGCCAACCTTGGCAGCTGCGAGAACGATCGCGTCAGGCCGGGTTGCTTCAACAAAGTTCTCGACCTCGTCCTGGCGCTTCAAGTCGACCTCGGCGCGCGTGGCCGTGACGACATTGCAATCTTCGGATTGAAGCCTGCGCGCCAGAGCACTGCCGACCATACCACGATGACCGGCAACCCAGATCTTCTTGTTGGATAAGTCGAACACTCAGACCTCTTTCCGGCTGCCTTGAGCCTTCCAGTGCTTGATATCCTCGCGCACCATCTCAGCGGCGAGTTCGCGAACCGGCGTCTTGTGGTGCCAGCCCAGATTCTGACCTGCTTTGGTCGGATCGCCAAGCAGAAGATCGACTTCCGTCGGGCGGAAATACCGGGGATCGATTTCCACAAGGCACCTACCGGACGCCGCATCATAACCGTTTTCGTCGACGCCGGACCCCTTCCATTCCAAGGTGATGCCGACGTCGGCAAAGGCCCACTCGACAAACTGGCGGACACGCGTCGTCTTGCCGGTTGCCAATACATAGTCATCGGGCTTGTCCTGCTGCAGCATCAGCCACATGCCCTCGACATATTCGCGCGCATGGCCCCAATCACGCTGGGCGTCAAGGTTCCCCAGGTAAAGCTTGTCTTGAAGGCCGAGGCTGATGGCAGCCACCGCCATCGTGATCTTGCGCGTGACGAAAGTCTCGCCGCGAAGCGGGCTTTCATGATTGAACAGAATGCCGTTGGACGCGTGCATGCCATAAGCCTCGCGATAATTCACGACGATCCAGTAGGCATAGAGCTTGGCTACGGCATAGGGAGAACGCGGGTAAAAGGGCGTCTTCTCGTTCTGCGGCACTTCCTGCACAAGACCGTAGAGTTCCGAGGTCGATGCCTGGTAGAACCGGGTCTTTGCCTCGAGCCCCAGGATACGGATCGCTTCGAGCAACCTCAACGTCCCGACGCCATCGGCATCCGCCGTATATTCAGGCGTTTCGAAGCTGACACCCACATGGCTTTGTGCGGCAAGATTGTAGATTTCATCGGGCTGCGTCTGTTGAACGATACGCAACAGATTGGTGGAATCGATCATATCTCCATAATGGAGAATGAAGCGCGGATGCGTTTCGTGCGGATCCTGATAGATATGCTCGATGCGGCCGGTATTGAAAGACGAGGATCGGCGCTTGATCCCGTGCACCTTATAGCCCTTGCTCAAAAGCAATTCGGCCAAGTAGGCACCATCCTGACCAGTCACCCCGGTGATTAGCGCAGTTTTTGTCATCTTTCACGTCGCCTTTCGATGCAATCTTCGGGAGGTGTTTGTGGAAACGGCCGAACTGCCGCACCCCCGATGTGGCCCGAACCGGGCAGCGAAATGAACATTGTGGATCCTTTGGTTGACCTAGGACTGGCACAAAAGGCTAGAGCGTTCCATTTGTAGATGTCCAGTGGGAAAATATGATTCTGGTGACGGGGGCGCCGGCTTTATCGGTGCGAATTTCCAACTCGACTGGCTGTGCGCCATGATGAACCAGTCATCGTCGGACAGACGGCCGTTTGCCCCAAGGCCCTCGCGAAGGCGCACGACGCGGGAAAAGGCGACGACGACGCGGAACTGACCGGAACGGGTCGGATGGGCAATGAGGAGACGGCAATTGTTGGTGCCGAGATCAAGAGCGGCGTAGAGCTCCTCCGGCCACACATGCTCGCTGGCCTGGCGATCCCCCTGATGACCGGGATGGGCATGGCTTTCCACCCCTCCGGTTGGCGCTCACGCCATTCGGTGTTTCACGCAGCTCGGCACCGAGCGCCGTCTCTTCCGCGCGGCGTTCCTGTTGCGAGACACCTGCTGGTTTTGCCGATGTCAGCGGCCGGCCCTGCAGACCGCGCTTGCCGCGATGCTTGCGGCGGTTGCGGAGGCTCGGCGCCGAATCGCCATCGGACCGCGCGGAATGATCCGCCGCTCCGGCCTGTTCCAACACATGAGGTTGCAGTGAACCGTCCTGCACAGCACCATGGCCGCCACGGCGGCGACGCTTGCGCTTGCGAGCCGGATTGCCGGCTGCATCTTCCATCGGGCGCGCAGGCTGTCCGGCACCGCCGGAAGGTCATGGGAGGCGGGATGGGCGCGTTGCGGGATTGGCCGCCCACGTTTGCCCCTGCGGCGCCTGGACATTTTGCCGTCCTTGCGCCTTGCCGTCGACGCCCCGTCAAATTGCGGCTTTGCGCCGCCTTCGGGGTCTTCCACGTTCTTTTTCCACCGCGCCGCGCAAGTCTTGAGATATTCAGCAGGCACTCATTCGATTTTTGCGTTGTGGCAAGAATATCAGCGCCGGCAAATCACCGGATGAGACGAGTTTGAACGTCGCGATCGAGCCATACCGCTGGCCGAGAAGTGTCTTGACGCTAAGTATGATTTTCTATCCAACATGAGGTGTTTGGGATGCCAACACGGACGCGTATGGAAATCGGTTTTGTTGCGGTCGCGGGTATAGCTGGCTTTGTCGTCGGAAGCGGGCAAGGCAGTTTGGTTGACGGGCTCGTCACGGCCGTAGCAGCCATGGCTATGGTATTCATATTTGTCACCCTCACCTGAAGCCCATCCCACCCTCAGCATGAAGCGACTTTAGTGGCGTTCCACAATATCCCGAGGACGCTGTTGGGGAATGCCGCTGGATGATCCAATCGGTGGTATAACGTTCGACTGTGGCCGTGCCCTCGCAAAATCGTTCCGCAGCATTGACGGCTTGGCCTTCATGCACATCTGTGCGATCGACATCTCGGCGACCAGCCTGAAGCTTCTGCGGCGCGATTCGCGCCAAAACTGCACATCGTCAACGCGCTTTTAAGGGCTGAGCACGGGGCGGTGCCGTTCAGGATGCCGAAGCTCTCTCGCTGGGACGCTTCCTCGATTGGGATTGATCGCGACTTTCATAATTCTCGCCGGAACGCCTCATCTATTGGCATCTCACGCCGCTCGTCGGTCTTAAACAAACTGATCCTAAGATGCTTTGCGGACAGCTCTCGAGCTTGTTTTTGGTTTTGTTACAACAAAATATTGCAGCGAACTGCATTGACAGGAAAACTAGATGCGAAATTTTCGAAAGGTTTGCGTATGGACGCGCAGCCGCACCCAGAATTCGCCTGACGCAGATGTAGGGGATGTCATCGCTACCGCTCACTCACGTTATGCACCACACGGAATTAGTATCACTGCACCGGCGCGACTTACGCGCGCTCGGGCGTCAGATCAGGAAAGAGTGTGGAAGCGTAATGGGCACCAGTGCAACAAGTGAAGCGATTTTGCCGTCTTCTAGCAGACCCGTACGCCGGAGCGAGGATCCCGATATGCATTGTAAGAGCATTGAGACTTATTTTTGTGGAGTGCGACAACCAAGATAATTTCGCTACGAAAGATGCCCCCGCCGATGAAATCTACCACCTGCCCGAACGTAAGCAGCGCGCGCTTGCCCGCGTTGTCGATATCCTGCATGAGGAATTTCAGGATGCACTCAAGGACAGCGCAGCGGAGTTCAAGAAAATGGGGCGGATCCTCAAGGTCATCTTGTTTGGATCACATGCTCGCGGTGACTGGGTTGACGAGCCGCACACGCTCGAGGGCTATCGTTCTGATTATGATCTGCTGGTAATCGTCGACAACAGGAAGCTGTCTGACTTCGCCACGTATTGGTATAAGGCGACGGACCGCTCTCCACGATCCCGGCATCAAAACACCGGTTAGCCTCATTGTTCACTCGCGGCTCGAGGTCAACACGGCGCTTCACGAGGGGCAATACTTCTTCTCAGACATCCGCCGCGAGGGGATCGATCTTTATGAGCTCGATGATGAACCGCTGCCCGAACCGGAGCTCCGCTCTAAGGCCGAGGAGTACCTAATCGCCAAGGAGCATTTTGAAGAGAGATTTCCATTCTCAACTGACTTGTTGGACGGATTCACGTTATACGTTGAAAAGCGGCGCTACAAACACGCAGCCTTTTTTCCTCCATCAAGTTATTGAGCATGCTTACTCGGCTGCACTTTTGACGTTACCAATTATAGCCCCGCCTCCCATAACCTGACTTTCCTGCGTAAGTTGGCGGAGGGCCGTGATCGTCGCCTAGTGGATGCCTGTCGCAGGTATGAACTGTCACCCTTCTCTCGGGAAGGACACCGAGGACGAATTCATAGCCGACGACAGCTCCGTAGTTGATTTACGGTGAGCAAGCGACAACGCCTGCTTGCTTGGGCTGGCAGCTTCATGGGCTCTCAAGTCGGACTGTATCGACGTCGCAAACCCTTGCTTGGCCGAGAGCTCGTCGTTACAAGATCTACGATTAAATGATGTTGAAGAGAACGTGAATTATGCTGACAGGTCAATCGATCCTCATCACCGGCGGCACTGGGTCATTCGGCCATGCATTTCTTCCAATGACACTTGAACGTTATAACCCGCGCCGCATCATCGTGTATTCACGTGATGAAATGAAGCAGTGGGAAATGGCCAAGAAATACAATGGCGACAAGCGCGTACGCTTCTTTATTGGTGATGTGAGAGACCGAGAGCGGCTGTACAGGGCGCTCGACGGGGTTGACTACGTCGTTCATGCAGCGGCAACGAAGATAGTGCCGACAGCGGAATACAACCCCTTCGAGTGCATCAAGACCAACATCAACGGCGCCATGAACGTCATCGACGCCTGCATAGACCGCGGAATAAAGCGCGTCGTGGCACTCTCGACTGATAAAGCCAGCAGCCCGATCAACTTATACGGAGCAACCAAACTCGCTTCCGACAAGCTTTTTGTCGCGGGCAACTCATATTCGGGCGGACATCGCACACGCTTTGCCGTAGTTCGCTATGGAAACGTCATGGGATCGCGCGGCTCGGTCATTCCGTTTTTCCTCTCCATCAAAGACAAAGGTGTGCTGCCCATCACCGACTCGCGCATGACGCGGTTCATGATCACGCTTGAACAGGGTGTGGAACTGGTCTGGCACGCTTTCGACGACATGGAAGGCGGCGAGATCTACGTCAAAAAAATCCCTTCCATGAAAATGGTGGATCTAGCCGCCGCCGTTGCACCGGAGGCTCAGATCGAAATTGTCGGTATCCGCCCAGGCGAGAAAGTCCATGAACAGATGATTGGTGAAGAAGACGCCTTCTACACCTACGAATATAGCGACCATTTCAAGATACTGCCGGCAATTAATAATTGGGGCACCAGCGCGGAGCGCATAAAGGACGGGGTGAAAGTCGCGGATGGCTTCAGCTATACGAGCGACAACAATAAGGAATGGCTGAGCGCTGTCGCTCTCCAGACCTGGATCGAGCAAAATCGTCTCAAGATCGGAATGATATGAGTTCCTCCATTCCCTATGGCAGACAGGATATCAACGATGCGGATATCGACGCAGTCGTTGCCGTTCTGAAATCTGACTTTCTGACGCAAGGCCCTGTCGTGCCTCGTTTCGAGCAGGCGGTCGCATCCTATTGCGGTGCATCTCATGCCGTTGCGGTGAACAGCGCGACCTCGGCGCTCCACATTGCCTGTCTCGCTCTCGGACTTGGTCCCGGTGACGTGCTTTGGACAAGCCCGATCACGTTCGTAGCATCCGCCAATTGCGCTCTATACTGTGGCGCTGATGTCGACTTCGTCGATATCGACAAGGACAGCTACAATCTTTCGCCGGCAGCGCTCGAGCAAAAATTGTTGGAAGCAGAGCGATCGAGACGCCTGCCGAAGGTGGTCGTCGCAGTCCATCTGACCGGGCAGCCCTGTGACCTTGCGGCGATCCATGCTTTGGCACTTCGTTATGGCTTTGCCGTTATCGAGGACGCATCGCACGCGATTGGAGGTCGCTATCTCAACGAGCCCATCGGCAACTGCCGCTATAGCGACATCGCGATTTTCAGCTTTCATCCTGTAAAAATCATCACCTCGGCAGAGGGCGGAATGGCCGTTACCAACGACCCCGAACTCGCCCATAAGATGCGCCTGCTTCGTAGCCACGGCATCACGCGCGAACCCGACAGGATGACGCAACAGCCGGACGGGCCATGGTACTATCAGCAGATAGATCTCGGCTATAACTACCGCATGACCGAGTTGCAGGGCGCGCTGGGATTAAGCCAGATGGATCGTCTGGACAGCTACGTCTCCAAGCGCCATCAATTGGCGAGACGTTATAACGACGCGTTCAGCGACTTGCCTGTGATCACGCCCTGGCAGCATCCTGACGGATACTCCGCACTGCATCTTTACGTCATTCGTGTCAAATCGGGGGAGATCGGGAAGAGTCGCAGGGAAATTTACGATGCGATGCTGAAGCAAGGTATCAATGTGAACCTCCATTATATCCCGGTGCATCTGCAGCCGTATTATCAACGTATGGGCTTTCAACGTAACACCTACACGGAAGCCGAATCTTATTACTCAGAGGCCATAACCCTTCCGATGTACCCAACGATGACTGATGCGCAGCAGGACCAGGTCATCGCGGCGTTGCGGGAAGCCGTTACCGTATAAGGCTGTCGATCATTCTGACCGAGGACGGCGGATATCACCTGGCAGGCGGCGCGCCTGTCATCTCAGACGCCACCTTCACTGCCCCCAAACCATCAATTCCTATCGCAGAGACGCGATCCACCATTGCCTCAAGGCCATCGCCAACGAGAGCCGATAGTGCTTTCGGCAAGCTTTCGGCAAGGGATTCGGGACCATTCGGGTCCAGCGCGATAACAGCCTTTTGCGATGAAAGGGCGTTAGCGCTTTGCCTTTGATTATCCGCCAGTATGACCGTGAGGCTGGGCAAGCCGAGACAGCAGCGCTCCCACGCGCTGCCACCGGCGGCGCCTATCGCGAGATCGCTATCTGCCATCAGCCGCGCCATATCTGTCACGTCAACACGCACACTTGCTGGCCAGGGCATCGTCCGCGCCAAATTGCGCACACCGCTCAGCCACTGTGATTGAGAACTCATAACGACGGTAATCTGGCACGCTGGAGATAGCGGAGATCTCTTCAACGTCTCCAGAATGTCCGATGTCACGTTGTTCCTGTCCACTCCGCCCATGGTGATAAGAAGGTGCTGGAGTAGCGCCTTTCTCCGGCGAGCCAGACTATAGTCTCGCAGCTCAGCAAATTCCGGACGCAGCAACGCATAGCGCGGACCCAACAGAAGTCTGCAATTGGCAGGTACTTTGCCGGCGTACTTCTGCTCACCGGTTCCGAGGTTTTGGTCCAGCAACAAGTCGCAATCGTGTACACGATCGCCCAGATCATCGATCACCATCAGGCGATCGCAGAACGGGCGAAGCCTTTTTTCCCACCGGAAATCGATTGCGTAATGGTCGACGACGATCCAGGACCATTGCCCGCTTCTGCTCAGCAGCAGGCATTGATCCGCATCGGTTTCCTGAGCAACGCCCAGCCAGTTGGCATGAGACAAGACAGGCTCGTCATCGGCAACACTTTCAGGGCCGCTATCCAACCTGACCAGGATATGCCCGGCATCCTCGATCAGCCTTCCAAGGTTTTCGAGCATGAACCTCGTGGCGAAAACGCAGCGGTAGCCATTGGCCTTCAGAGTGTTCGCTAAGGTCAGGCACCGCATCACGTGGCCTGCTCCGATGTCAGCGGATGCGTCAGCACGAAAGAGAATTTTCTGCGTCATTTCACAGATGAAATCCCGATCTTGCGCGCCTGGACCTTCCATCATCGATTACCCTATTTTTCAGCGACTGAGCTCCAGTAACTCCAATCCCAGGAACATCCGGCCCTGCACTCGGTTTCAAGCGTGATCTCGTGAACATCAGCCGGTACGGCGAAACTCTCTATCTGCTCGCCGCGATCCGCCTGTACAGCGGCTGGATCGAGACATCTTTGCACGAGGGTCTGCTTTCCATTTCTGGCAAAGAAACATACACCATCGGTGTGACCGCCATCTTGCCAGCCGCCAGGCTGTATGCCGAACGAGAGCGATATGTTTGATGAGGGTGTCACCGGTAGACGCAGTACAGTCGGCGCATGGGCCAGCAATCCCTCGGGCACCCGAGAAACAGTCGCCCCATTCAGAGCGTTCATGCGTAAAAGGGGGAGAATTTTTTTATCGCGCCGCAGGGAGTTTTCTACGATCGGTCCGCCGGAAGCCTTTCTGAGGACATCCTTGTCGAGCTCCGTAAAAGTCACCGTAATCGCCGATTGATAGAAAAGACCATTCCGGATCCCGGACTTGATATTGACCGACTGCGCGCGCCTGAGATCCGGGTAATCCGAGTGCCCGGAAGAAACCATTAGGTATGCAACAGGGTCGACAACCAGCGGTGAAACAAGAAAGCCTTTGCCTGCCATCCCGGGTATCAGCCGGTAGAAACCGGTTGATCCATCGGAGTAATTGACGGATATCTGCGACATAGGTGGTCGGTAGATAAGGTCTGCCAGGCGCCCAAGAAGGGTTGGCCGCATGTCTACTGCGATCATGATCGGGTTGTCTGTTTTCGGCAGCTGAACGTCCTGGCCAAGTTCCGTCTGAACCTCGATGTCCTGCTTTTTCACGCCCGATACCGCGGTCGGACGCTTCCGCAATATGATCTGACGATCGGTTTCGATAAAGGGCTCATATCTGGCAAAAAATAGTGGCCACAGCGCTCCCTCGGCGGAAGCTGGATGCCGTCCGTCGATCGAGCCTGGGGCCATTATCAGGTATTCTGGTGCTTCAGGGCCATCATAAAAGGCTCGAACGCGCTCAATCAGTTCTGGTGTGTAGGAGGTATATTCCTGCACAGTCGGACGAGGACGGTAGTCGAGGCCATTCCCTATGACATCCGATTGCTCTGACTGGATGATATCAACGGAACCGTTCAACGCCGGCAGCGGCGTTTTTTGGCGTATGGCAGCCAGAGAGGCGGCATTCTCGTCTTTAAGCCTATCAAGCCAAACGGTTGGCTGGAAGAGAAACTCGCGTCCTCGGGCCAGGCCTTCGGATATCTGTTGCGGCAGTGTCGGAGTATTTTCAAAAGGCAACGTCTTATAGGCGAAATAAACGGCGGCATAGCTCGGTATAATGCAGACGCAGGCCATCGGGATCAGCAGCTTTTTCCACTGCGTCCCGGCGTAAGGTGATGAAAATCCGACCACTGTAATCACCATCGCCAACGCGCTCCAGGAGATAAGCGTATGGAGATCATGACGAACAAGCCCAGCCTTGAAGGCAACGAAAAGAAAGCCGGCAATGACGAGAGGTCGGGCGATGAGGATGTCGTGAGGCATGCTGCCAGCCCGCGATACGGCATCACGAAGAAGGACCACGATGAACACCACCGCAATTGCGAGCCAGATCACAAGATCCGCCACGTAGACGGACAAGCTCATTGCGCTGGAATAACCCCCGGAAACCTGCACGCTCGCGATCAGGAACGCAGGCAACTGCGCCAAAGGCTGGCCGGAGACAAACAGGCCCGTGTAAAGCCCGGCCACCATCGCCAGAAAATGCAGCGGAACTCGTCCGCGACGCACCGCCACGACATCAAGCAGCAGCATGGCCAGTATGGACACCGGGAACGTGGAAAATTTAGCGAGCGCGAGTACGCCCGATAGATACCCGCATGCAATCGTTACAGGCAGCCCTCGTTTCGAGTCATTCTCGAACCCGTACAGAGCGCCCAGAAGCGGCACGAGCAGCAGGAGAGTGTCCTTGTAAAGCATACAGATAGACAGCAGGACCCAACCTGAAATCAGCCCGAGGACGTTGCCGGATGTGGAAAAAAGCAACCCTAGCGAAAGAGCCACGAAGGCGACGACGCCAAGGGATATAAACGCCACGGCGAAGGCGGTAGTGGGTTCGAACTGCTGGGTATAGACGCTGGATAGAGGGCCACCGGTAAATACGAGATCTGTGCCGAACAACAGGTGATGTTCGACACCGTAAGCCAGAGCCGCCTGCCACGAAGGGTCGAGGCCTGCCTGCACCGGATGGAAGGCGAGCGGCTGAAACTTGAGATAAAGACTGACGAACAGCAGCAGAAAACCGACTGCAGCCATCCACAATCTCTTTCCCGGTCCAGACGTCTTCAACATCACCGATCGTTCCCAAACGTAAAGTATTTATGGAGAAAGTAACTTGTTGCTATCGGGCTCAGAACGCCGATCACGTGAGCGACTGTTTCCGCATGGAAATCAAACCCGACAAGCGGAACTACGAAGTGGACAAGTCCGACGCTCACAAGCCAGACCTGTGCAAATGCCACGAAATTGACAAGGCCGAACCGAATATATTCATGGCCGACATGCCGCCCCGACTTCTCGAACACGAATATCTTCATCAGCACATAGGCTGTCGACATGCCGATCAGGTAGGCCAGCACGATGGCCGGCGTGTAGTCCATAATCGTCGACAGCGCGATCCGTGAAAGAATGTTGGCTGCCGCCGCGATCCCGCCTGATACTGCAAATCGGACGAACGGCATCGAGAAAAGGCTGACGACCCCGTCCCTTATCAAGTCAATGCCTCCGCCATATTCCGGCCGTAGCGGACACTTTCAGCAATGCCGCGATCCTCGGGATAGTAATAGCAGGTGTCAGCAATCTGCAGTCCGGCGATCGGTGTCTGGATCGGCGGCAGCTTGTCGAGGAAGTTTGGTTCGCAGACAGGCTGCGCGTGTTTCAGCCGCCCGACCTTGGCCTCTATGAGGTCGTCCCGGGTGATCGCCGGATTAACCTTGCGCAGATAGCCGAAGGCCTCCTCAACGAACTGGCTATCGCTCCATTGCCACTTCTCCTGGCTGGTCGGCATATAGTAGGGGATATAGACGATCGTGTCCTCGACCGGCCGCAAGTTGGAAAACTCGATCAGTCCCGGAATCTCGATGGTTTCATCGACGATATTGATCCAGAAGTTTCGGCTGACGGACTTCTTCAACTTGAACAGCAGGCAGACGACGCCGATGTTTCGGATGGCGTCGTATTTCGCTTTCGACTCTTCCGGCAGAGACGGGACAAGCGTGGAGATATAAGGCGTTGGCACAGTCGAAATGACGGCGTCCGCGGGGAAGAATTTTCCCGCTGCCGTCACTCCCGTCGCCCTGCCTGCCTCGGTCTCGATACGCTCCACGGGCATCCCGAGATGCAGACGGCCGCCTTGCGTCGTGTAGGCGGAAACAAGGGCGTCCACCAGCGCCTGGCTACCGCCCTCGATGTAACCCAGTTCCTCCTGAAAGATGGATCGCCGCGAATTGCCAATGCGCCGGACACGCGTGGCAATCCAGGATGCGGATACGTCGTTTGCGAGCTCATAGAACTTCAGTTCCATGAGGCGCTTCCAGAGCGTGTTGTATACTTCACGCCCCGAACCGCTTTCCAGCCACTGTCGGGCGGTCTTGCTTTCGATAGAAGCGAAGCTCTTCGCCTTCGTGGTCAGGAACATCTGCAGACCGGTGCGAATCTTGGCAATGAGGCTGAGATGCGGGAATTTCAACAGACTGATCGGATCACCCCAGGAATGGATCTTTCCTTTCATGTAGTAGCCCATCGATGTCGGCCGCCAGCGCATGCGATCGCCGATGCCGAGTTCCTTCATCAAGGCAAACGTCGGTTCATCCGATTTGCATACGAAGTGGTAGAACCGCTCGATCGACACGCCGCCGAAATCGAAATGCGCCGCCATCCCACCCGCGACGGTATCCGCCTCGATGAGATCAACGTCGTGACCTAAACTCACAGCTCTGTGCGCTGCCGCCAGTCCCATGGCGCCAGCGCCAATAACCACAACCCGGCTCATCTCACGTCTCCTAAAACTCCAATACAATGCTGCTGTAAACCGGATCCAGGTAGCTTTGGCGGATCGCTTCGCGCAGCGGCGTCGGTGAAACATCGAACAATCCCGGCCAATCGATGACCGGAAACGTCTCAGGGATGACGAGAGCCTCAAGCTGGCTGCTCGTAAAGGGCGGCTTGCTGCTGAACTTGCCGTAAACAAACAGCAACAGCCAGAACAGCCGGTAGGGCACATTGATGATGCGTGCTCTCGGCTTCACGGTGTCATGAATCATTCGAATCACGTCACCGTAGTAGATCTGCTCCAGCCCGGATATGTCGAAGCTCCCGACCGGCTTGTTGCGCAGCGACGAGATGATGATAGCCGCGAAATCGCCAACATACAGCGGTTGGCGGATGAACTTTCCGTCGCCGGGGATAGGAAAGACGGGCACGCGGTCCATGAAGCGGCGAAGCCAGCCCAGATGCTTCCGGTCAAACCACCCGAACATCAATGTCGGCCGCAACACAACGTGCGGGATATCGGTTACAGTATCGATAAAGCGCTCCTGCGCAGTCTTGGAGCTTGTATAAAAGTCCTCAGCCTTGGAATGCACGACGGATGAAGAGATGTGCACGAAATACGGGACGCCGTGCTTGCGCATAGCTGCGACGATCTGCTCGGTGGCCAAGATGTTGTTGTCGATAAACTCCTGCTCGTCGAGACCGCCGATCTGCGCCTGGTTCAACAGAACGGCAGTTGCGTCGGCAAAAGCGTCCTTCCATGGACCATCCACTGCAAGATCGGCTTCGATCACCTCGATTTCGGGATGAAGCCGGCGAAGCAAGGCGGTATTGCTCGGATGTTTGTCGATGCCGACGATCTGCAGATCGGGCTCGCTCTTCAATCGCGCAATGACGTTCTGACCGACCAGACCCGCGGCGCCGGTAATGACTATCTTCGACATCAGATTTCCATCCGGTTGAAAATGGCGCTCGGCAGGTTCCGAATTATCAACATGATGTAGCGCCAGAAGCCTGGAGCATACGCCACCGGGCCGCCTCGATACGCACGCGCATGAACGATTGCAGCGACCTGCTCCGGCTTGGCCCAGAGCGCACCCTTGCGGTTCATGCCCTCGGTCATCGGTGTCATCGTCGGACCGGGTTTGATGAGCACAGCCCGCGGCCCCTTATCGGCAAAACGATGCGCTATGCCGACAACGATCGCCTCCAGACCGGCCTTCGACGCTCCATAGATGAAGTTGGCTCGGCGGCCCCTGTCGCCTGCAACCGAACCGATGACGGCGAGCGTGCCGCGGCCCTGTTTCTCGAGAACGTTGGCCGTCGCAAGGCACCACGCGGCAGCCGAGTTGAAATTGACCCGCAGGATAGTTTCCGCGTCAGCCAAATCGCGCTCGGCCTCGCCCTGATTGCCGAGAATACCATAGGCCAGGAGAACGTGATCAACGCCGCCAAGCTGCCTGACGAATGCGTTCAACCGTTTCTCAACATCAGCTGGGTCACCGAGATCGCTGATGGCGACTTCGGCGGTCTCCGCGCCACGCATCTTCAGATCCGCTGCAGCTTGCGCCAGACGATTTTCGTCCCGCCCGACCAGCAGTAGGCTCGCGCCTTCTGCTGCATAAAGCCTCGCCGCCGCAGAGGCGATAGCCGAGGTGGCCCCTAAAATGATAACCCGCAATGGAGCCCCCTTACTCTTGCGACACACGCTTCCAGAAATGCGAACTGAACCCGCTGTCTACGTATTTAGCGAAGTCCTGCCAAGCCGGATAACCGGCCTTGAACATTCTTGCCGGCATACGGCCATCCTTGGCAGGGTAAAGCCGACCGCCCCCCTCCAGCACGATATCATCGAGCCGAGCCATCAGCCTCAAGGTCGTCTCGCCGTGATTTGGAAAATCCAGGGCCAGTGTCGTGCCCGGTCGCGGGAAAGACAGCATTCCCGGCGAGGAAATCGCGCCGAATGTCTTGAGAACGGCTAGAAACGACCCCTGCCCGCTGGCGGAGATCGTCTTTAGCATTTCTTTCGTGGCGTCTTTCTCGACGGCGGGCGGTACCACCGACTGGAACTGATACATTCCCTTGCTGCCATACATCCGGTTCCAACGCCCGATGGAATCGAGCGGATAGAAGAACTGATATATCGGTATGTTCTGCCTCCCGGCCTTTCGCCTGCCGTTCCAGAAATACAGCGAATTGAAAGCGCCGATCGAATAACGGTTCATGCAGAGGCTGGGAAGGCTGAGCGGCATGGTGAACTTGGTGTTCCCGCGGCCTGGCAAGCGAGAGCCGGTCTTTGCGTGGTTGCCGCGCGTGAAAACTCCGCGGCCCAGGGATGCGCCTTTTGCGAGGCAATCGATCCAGGAGACCGTATAGTCGAACGCGTTGTCGCTCTCGGCTGCCAGAGAGAAGAACATGTCAAGATTGTCAAAGGGAATGTTTTCGGCGTCCATGACCGCGCTCTCGATCGGCAGGACTTCCAGTTCAACCCAAGTTATTGCACCGGTCAGCCCCAGGCCGCCGATCGTCGCAGAAAACAGCTCGGGAGCGCTTTCAGGCGTTAGCTCAAGTTCCTCGCCGTTGGAGCGCATCAACCCGATCCTGCGGACCCAGCGTCCGATGGTGCCGTGGACATGATGGTTCTTGCCGTGAACGTCGTTTGCGACGGCGCCGCCCATCGTCACGAAACGCGTGCCGGGTGTCACAGGTAGAAAGAACCCCTGGCGGACAATAACCCCGAGCAAGGCATCGAACGACAAGCCTGCTTCCACCCGCACAAGGCGGCGCAGGGGATCAAAGTCAATGATCCGATCGAGACCGGCCATATCAATCAATCCGCCTTCGGGATTGAGGCCACTGTCACCATAGGAGCGGCGCAGGCCCGTGGCCAAAAGCGCTCGCCCTTCCTGGCGGCCGGACAGCACGATGCGGGCAAGCTGGTCTCGCCAGGCTGGAAAAGCTGCATGGTGTTCCGCCTGCAGCACATTACCCCACGAACGGACGTCGGCCGGCTCGAATCTGGTCATAGTGCGACCAGGAATAAGATCGCGACCACGATGCCGAGACCCGCGCTGATACGGTCGCGAATGGCAAAGCTGACCGGGTCGTCGTTCATCTTCCCCCGGTGAGCCAGAAGCCAGATTCGGCCAAGCCAAATTGACAGCATGATAGGAATTCCACCCAGGAACTCCGGAGAGGAATAGGCTTTGCCAGGCAACATTTCCTGCAAGACGAAGATCATCAGGACGACGAGTGACGCCAGGGCGGTGCCGATGCCGAGCGAAAGCGTCAAAGGCGCGTCCTCGATTTCGTAACCGCGACTCTTGAGACTCAGGGAGCCGCTGGTTGCTGCCCGAACAATTTCCGTATGACGCTTTGCCACGGCCAGCGAAAAGAACAGGAACACGGCGAAGGTCAGCAGCCACGCCGGCTTCGAACTCTCGAGCAATACCGTCCCCATGATGAGGCGTGTCGTGAAAAGTATGCCAATAATAAGGGTGTCAAGCAGAGGAACCCGCTTCAAGCCTAGCGAATACGCTCCCGTTATCACCAGATACGCAAGGAGGGCGAGCGTGAATTGCGGGGACAGCAAGGTCGCGAAAAAGAAACCTCCTACCAGCAGCCCACCCGCAAGCATGAAACCGGCCCGGATAGACAGCTTGCCACTGGCCAAGGCCCTGTAGCGTTTCGACCAATGCTGACGATCCGTATTGAGGTCGGCGATGTCGTTGAGCAAATAGGTGGCAGAGGTGACCGCCAGGAGACAGGCGAATGCTGAGACGGTTTGCAGAATGAGTAAGACGTTGGTCCATTCATGGGCGAGAATCAGTGGAACAAAAAGCAGAACGTTCTTAGTCCAATGATGAACGCGGATGGCCTTCAAGAATTCTCTGAACTTCAGGGACGGCGAATGAAATTCGGCGATCACCGGCAGGTTGCGCCGCTTGAGCTCCCGCGACACACTTTGACTGACGCCGGCGGGCACGACGCCCTTTGACGCCTGCCAGACAGGCAGGTCCGCCGCATGGTCACCGACATAGATGAAGCCGTCGGGAAAGCGACCTTCGAGATACAGCGCCTTGGCCTTGCCTTTCAGATTTGAGCTTGAAGAGCCGACGGCCGACGCGAATATGCCGACTCTTTTCGCGACCGCGTCTACCACGGATTGATTCGCGGCCGAGCAAAGATGGAGTTCATGTCCCTCTTCTGCCTTGCTGCGCAACCATTCAACGAGATCCTCCCGAAGCGGCAATACCTCGTGGGTCAAGTCGACTTCTTTCGCGAGCGCAGCCTTCAGTGCATGGCGGCCCTTCACAAGCTGTCTCAGCGCGTGGAACAGAACCAGCGGTTTACGGAAAAGCGCAACTGCAGCGGACTCATGCAAGGTGTCCGACAGGATCAGCGTACCATCCAGATCCACAATGATAGGCAATTTCGATTCTGGGTTCAGACAACCGTCAAACAACTGATTTGAAGTCTCCATGACCACCTAAGTCTACTTTTCTGCCGACCATTCGCTATACGGAATCCCAAGATCCAATATCAATAATGATTCTGGCCTAGGACCTGTCAGGGGGTCCAATAACACACCAATCGGGTTGTGGCGATCTGCAGCGCCCAACCGAAGCGGACTGTTCGGCGACATGGAACCGCATGTTTCGTCGCTAAAGCCGGTAGAGCTAAAAGGGTGTCTGGTGGCGTTTCTATGAGGCGATGTCGCACGACAGTGATTTCGAATAGCTGATTGTCGACAGCACCATAATTCGCGCCCACCAGCACGCTTTCGACGAAAAAAGGGACTGAAGACCAGGCCCTTGACCGTTCTCGCGGCGGCCTGACCACCAAAATCCATATGGCCGCACGTGGTCTTGGATGTCCTGTTCGTCTCGTACTGGCCGCCGGCCAGATCATCGAGTAACTCGCTGGCTGCACCTATCCGAGCGATTTCGTGTAGGCCGCAAGCACATCGTCGATAGGGCCACGCATCCGCATGCGACCGTGCTCCATCCAGAGGCCCTCCTTACACCATGCCCGTAACAGATCGTTTGAGTGAGACGCCATCACCAGAATTCCAGCGTTGGAAATGAAAGTGCGCATCCGTTCCTGCGCCTGGGCAAGAAATGCCGCGTCGCCTGCGCCGATACCCTCATCGATAAGCAGTATCTCCGGCTTGATCGATGTCGAGATCGCGAAGGCAAGCCTTGTCGACATGCCGGCGCTGTAAGTGCGAAGCGGCATATCGAGAAATTCGCCCAGCCCCGTCAAAGCACCGATCTCTTCAGCGCGGGCCTCGATCTCCTTGCGGCTGTATCCGAGATACATTCCCCGCAGAATGATGTTTTCCCAGCCACTTGCCTCGACATCCATACCGAAGCCGATGTCGAACATTGATGCGACTTCGCCGTCGATCTCCGCTGTTCCGACCGACGGTTCGTAAATGCCGGCCATCACCCGCAGGATTGTCGATTTTCCTGCGCCGTTGTGGCCGAGCAGGCCAAGGCGCGTGCCATGTTCGATATCCAAAGTCAGACCTTCGATCGCCCGAATCACGACCGAACCGGTGCCTTCACGGGGCCTTATCTGTCCGCCTGTGGCTGAAGCGAGAATACTGTTCTTCAAAGAACGATGGCTGGCGCCGTAGATCGGAATGTCGACCACGACATCCTTCAGAGAAATTTTAGCCAAGGATTAGCTCCAATAGACCACGCGTGCGCGGTAACGGGCGAAAAAGACCGTAGCGATCGCCCCAAGGGCAATCGTAATGCCGATACTCGCCGTCCAGTTGAGTGCGGTACCCGTTTTTCCGAGCAAGGGATCCCGGATGATTTCGATAAAATGATAGAAGGGATTTGCAGTCAGGATCCATGCGCGGCTTGGCATCTGGTCGGCACTCCAGATGATTGGGGTCATGAAGAAAACGATTTGCATAACGCTCCCAATGATCATCGGCACGTCACGAAACCGCGCGCATAACGGACCGAGTATCATCGAAATAAAAAACCCACTTAGGACAACAAGAAAGAGCGCCGGAAAGAACAGAAGAGCATTCCAGCCCGGATTCATCAGGAATACAACAGCGATAATTATATATATTAGAAAGTTATGCGCAAAAACCAGAAGCTGACTCCAGATGAACTGGAAGATAAACATGCTGAGGGGCATCCTGATCTGCCGCATGGCCCCACCGGCAACGCTGAATATCCTGCATGCCCCGATGATAATTCCGTTGATCAGGCCCCAGACGATGAAACCTATCGCAAGCCTGGGCAGGTAATTGGCGACATCGATCTTCAATATCTGAGAATAGAGCACACCGAGACCAAGAACCATCATTCCCATGGAAAGTGTCAGCCACAACGGACCGATGATGGAGCGGCTGTATTGCGACTTTATCTCTCGCCAGCCCAGGTAGAGCCATAGTTCACGCTGGTCGAACCCGCCAAGGATATCATCCAGCGCACGCATGGTATTGCTTTTAGCTCGCGTCGCCATCGTGCTCTTCTCGATCATGCTGTTCCATCGTTGTCTCCTGGCGCATGCGCCGTGACCGCTCGATGGCAATAATAAACTTCGATCTTTTGTCCATCTGGATGTCAGGACGCCAAGGTGGGATCAATATCGTTTCGCGGAGGCCATGCAAGCGAAAAATCTTCGTATTCCAGCGTCAGATTGGGGTTGTAGGCCGGATCCGCCATCAACACTTTCTCCCAGCGCCGGAGCATGAAAAGCACCTCGGATTGGAAGCGCTCTTTCTTTTCGGCAGTATCTTCTACCCCTCGCGTAGCCGACTCGTGATGGCGTAGTTCAGCAAAGGGCGTCCAGACATTCCGGAAGCCCGCCTCTTGGAGCTTCAGGCAGAAATCGACGTCATTGAACGCGACCTTGAGATTTTCCGCGTCCAGGCCGCCTACCAGTTCGTAAGTGGATTTTTTGACGACAAGACATGCCGCCGTTACAGCGCTGAGCGTTTGCGTTAGCTCGCCGCGCGAGAAATAGCCATGTTCGCCGCGCCTCAACATCTTGTGGGCGTGACCGGCCACCCCGCCGATACCGAGAATGATGCCGCCATGTTGCAGTCGGCCATCCGGATACCACAGCCGCGCGCCGACCGCGCCGACCTTCGGCTGCATGGCGATCGCCACCATTTCGCTGAGCCAATCCGGAGAGACGACCTCGATATCGTTATTGATGAGGCCCACATATTCGCCATCTACAAGACTGACAGCCTTGTTGTTGATTGCGGAATAATTGAAAGCCTGTCCATCGCGAACGACTTTCACCCGCTCGTGCGACCGAATTTCGTCGAAATAGCGCAGCGTCGCATGGTCGTCCGAATTGTTATCGACGATCAGGATCTCAAAATTGGGATAGGTGGTTTTCTCGAGTATGGAGTTGACACACTGACGCAGAAGCCGCAATCCGTTTCGCGTTGGAATGATCAGGCTTACCTTCGGCGGATTGGGCGGCAGATCGTACCGCGCCCTGTACATTCCAGTCGGCAATATTTCGATGTGACCAGCCAGCCCCGTGCGCTGCAGATGTTCGTTCAGGGCGGCTTGCCCGGCGATGGCGGCGTAATTTTTGTTGCCGCCGCTTTGCGCCGTGCTGCCGGAATGGCTTCGCCAGTGGTACAGAACCCGCGGGATATGGCAGATCTGCCCCGGCAGCAGGCCCTCAGAGAAGCGCAGCACCAGATCGTAATCCTGCGCGCCTTCAAAGCCCTTCCGAAAGCCGCCGATGGCCCGCACATGATCCATCCGGTACGCGCCAAGATGGCAAACCATGTTGTGCGAACGCAACAGATCTGGGTTCCAGTCCGGCTTGAAGTAAGGATCATATCGCCGGCCGTTTTCGATCTTGTCCTCGTCGGAATAGATCAACGCAACGTTTGGCTCACGGCTGATGGCACGACCGACATAATACAGCGCATCTTCCGTAAGCAGATCGTCCTGATCGAGAAGAACCATCCAGCTGCCGGATGCGAGTTCCAAGGCGGAATTGGAGGCCTCAGATATATGCCCGTTCGTAGCGCGATAAACCACCTTTATCCGCGGATCGGCAGCGGCGAATTCTTCAAGAAGGGGGCGTACATGCTCGGACGTCGACTGATCGTCCGCAATGCACAACTCCCAGGAGGGATAGATCTGCGCCTGCACGGACGCAATCGCTTCCTTCAGCCAATCGACCTCCGGATTGTAGACCGGCATGACGACCGAAATCAGCGGCGGCTTTTCCCACGACGCAATTTCGGACCGCAATTTTTCGCGTCCCACCTCATCGAGCCCGGAATATCGCTTAAGCCAGCTCTCATAGTCGTTCCCGGAAAGCGGGTTGCCTCCATGACGCAATGCCTTGGCGCGCGCCCATGCTGTTTTGCCGCCTGCCAATCCATCCCGCCTCAGGATGTTCAGCGATCTCTGTGCAAGGCGCGCATAGCCGCCGTGTCTCTTGGCCAACATCTGCATCATGCTGGCAAGCTGCGGAATACGCGCACCCGCGCGGTTCGCCAACCGGAGCGGAGCCGTCAATTTCCAGCTCGTCGAAGACAGCATCATGTCCATCGCCTGGCGATGTTGTTCGAAGGAATTGGCGATACGGTCGCGATCGGCCGTCAGCAGCTTTGCCTGCTTCCCAATGACTCCCAGCTGCTCACGAGCCACGTCTATCTGGTGATCAAGAGAATTGACGAGGCCCAGCCTCGAGTAGAGCATGCGGTTGACGGTTTGTTCTTCCGGCGTAAGAGCGCAGAGAGCCTTCAGCGCCTCCGGCGCGTTCTTGCCCACGACGAGGACGCCCAGACCATTGCCGTGATGAAACTCGAAGTTCGGATGCGCGGCCGAAATCTCCGCCCAAAACTTCCAGACACCGAAGTCGCCGGTCTCTACTCGCGTATCATGAAACAGTACCACCGCTCTGTCGGATAGCGCGCTTTCCCAACTTTGAAAGTCTTCCAGCACATCCTCATAGCGATGGCGCCCATCGATATGCAGAAGATCGACCGATCCATCGGCGAACTGAGGCCTCGCATCGGCAAAAGTCGATCGCACCATAGTGCCGATATCTGCATATTCCTTGAGCAATTCGGCTCGGAGTGAATCGTGCACTTCAGACTCGTAGAGACCGGCATGCTCGTCCCCTTGCCACGTATCTATGGCGTAGATCTTTGTGCCGATCCTACCCGCCTTGGCTGCCTGGCAGAATGAAAGAAAGGAAAAGCCGTTGTGTGTCCCGAGTTCGACCACAGTGCGAGGCCGCAGCTCCTGCATCACCCAGAAAGCGAAAGGCGCATGTTCGAGCCAAGCCGATTTTCTGACGTGCTGAGAAGGTTCGAGCGAATTTTTGGATAGAAGCATCTAGCTCTCTCTCGGCATTTGGAAGACTGCGTTATTAAGTTTGGGTTCTATCGATAATTGGTGTGTTGGAAATAGGGTATTTGACAAAAGGTCTTCCCACAGGATTTTACCACCGGAATTATCCAGTCTCGGCCTCGTGCGCGGGCCAACTTCTGGTGGATCGGGTTGATAATGATCCGCTTGCCGAATTTGTCGTGAATATGCCGCGACCGAGTGGTCGATACGTTCTCTCGCTTCTCTCCGACGGTCGACGCACGCTTCAGCTATCGGGGCGAGGATTTGGTTCAGACACTGGAGCGGGTGTGCCGGCAGATCGCTCATCTGGCAGCGATCCGCGTCGATAACGGTAGCGAATTCATCTCCCGTGACCTTGATCTGTGAGCCTACCTAACCTTTAGGCATTTGACGGCTGGGCGGTATGGGAAAGGTCCTCGATAAGCCCAACTTCAATCAGTTTCAGGACGATGGGATAGATATCCCAAATCGCCACGCCGATCTTATTCGACACCTCCAAAAGCGATGTTCTGCCGTCGAGCTGAGAGATAACGTTCATCATCAGCCTGACGGTTGCGCCTGAAGTCTTTGTGGAAATGGTGGGATAGAGGCCCCGCTTTCCAAGCTGCGGCTCGCCGAGAACATTGATCTTGTAATGACGGTCCTGTTCCACAGCTAAAATTGCGCCTTGAACGACTCGAATAGCCCCCCCAAGGCCAGCCGGTGAAATAAGATCTAGATTGTCGAGTGACGTGTGATATTCCGGATAAGCGCCGTATTTGGAACGCATAATTGAGGCAACTGGCAAATCGATACCGGGAGCGCAATATTGCCGTTCGTCACTGCCACGGTCCCACCAAGAATAGCGCTCAAACTCGCCAGCGACATGCTCTAAGGCGTGGAGTGCCGCGCGATCGGCTAGCGTATTGCCGTCCCTCGACGGCAGGAAGGAATAGGCGCGGTCATCGCCCGCGCAGGTGATGTTGAACCCGGCGCGCACTCGTTCTTTCATAACCCCCATATTGCGACTGAGATAGCAAATAGAACCAATCGTTTCAGGGATGAATATGACGCGAAATGAATAGGGAAGCCTATCTCGCGAGATCAGCCATTTGACAATCTCGGTTGCAACAACTGGACCAGAAAGTTCATTGTTTGCCATGGAAGGATGACAAATATAGGTGGATAGGAAAAGTTCTTCGGTACTATCACCGGCTATGAGAATTTCGCCATAGTTCAGGCTGCCGGGCGCGAGCGTAGAGTCAATCAGAACCCGATATTGTCCAGGTTTCAACGACAAGCGCTGATGATGACTGAGACAAAATCCCCATCGGCGGGAATAATAGGACGTAATATAGGGTATAGCATCCGGCTGGTCTGGAAGCGAATAAAGATGCGCTTGCAGATCGTCCAAGGACAATTCGCAGTTCACCGGCTCCGAATATCCCATCAGGTGGAGATTGTTGGCCTTGAAATCGACGATACGATTGCCTTCCGAATCTTCGATGTAGGCCTCTCGAACTTCCCATTCGTCCGGTACGACCCAATCGAAGACCCGGGTGCCCGAAGGAACTGCATGAGTCGTCAATCCAGGCATTTCCCGCTTCAATATCGCAAGCGTTTGCCTCACGCCGGGTCCAGTAATCGACCGGTTGATCGGAAATAGCTCGCAAGCCAGATCGTAGGCAGCTTGGCCTGACTCGCACGCCGCGCCGGAATTCATTGGTTCAGCTATCCTCTCAAGCCAACCACCACGCGCGCCATCACCCATTTCTCATTCCCCCAAACAAGAACCTGACGTAGTCCTCCGCAGACATCACCACGCCAAGAATCCTCAAATCTCTCCACGAGGAAAACTCGTCTCAGTCTCGTACCAACGAAGATGCTGTTCCGCCAACATGTGATAATAGGCCGGATCGACGCAGGACCTGATTTGCCCGATGACAAAATCGGTATCGCCGACTTGCAAATACTCAGCATCGAGGGCGGTATAGTCAACAACAGGAAACTCCCGAACAATCAAGCCGGGGATGCCGCGCCCGATCCCTTCCAAGAGCGCGGTCGAGCCCAGCGAGATGGTTGAGAATATCATGTTTGGGAGGTCCAGCTCCTTTGTCGTCTGCTCGGTGAAGCGAAAGCGATGGCCGATCGGGAAAAACTGTTCAAGCCAGTCGGCCTCTTCCCAGTAAGCCTTCGGCTTAACAAGAACCTGAAATTTGTCCGGCAACTCGCCGAGTGCTCCGAAAAATTTCCGCAACGCTGCTTTGTGCGCACGACAATCCAGCGTCGGCATTCGGTTGAGCCGGTGCGCGCCAGCAAAAACTACTATGTGAACGGGCTCGTCCGACGCGTAGGAGCGTGCGCTGGAGGCCTCAGAGAGCATGAAACTCGAGTCGATATTTACGATTTCAGGGGTGAGCACTCTAGACCACATCCGCTTGGCGCTCGCCGTAACAGCAGTCACACCGGCTAATGCATCGTGTTTTTGAAAGGGAACATGACCAGCATTGGAAGAGTGCGGCCACAAACGGATATCTCCGCCAGCGGCGGCCACGGCATGGCTCATAAGCGCGCCTTCGAGAAATAAATGATCGCAGACATGGGCCTCGCGAGCCTTGGAGGCAGCTACGGCTTTATTGGCATTCTCCCACGCCGCCTTCGACAGCCCTCCAACAAATGTCAGAAAGGCATCAGTGAGTTTGGGAAGTGGATTGGAGGGAGCGACGATTGAAAATGCCTTGCAGGCTGAGACAATATCGAACGACACATTGATGGAAGGCGGGTTGTCAACTTCGCTCCATAGATGGATATCCGCTGCCGCTGCCGATGCCGGGTCACGCACGGTCCCGACGAGAGCAGCCCGCCCAATCGTACAACGCACCTTGTCGGGATCACGCATTCCATCCGGCTCGAAAACCTTTTCGAACGTTGTCGTGGGGATTTTGGCGTCCACGCGCGAGTGCCACCAGGCGGAGTTTGCGACAAAATTCA
Organism: Rhizobium acaciae; assembly: GCF_025941625.1. NCBI lineage: Bacteria > Pseudomonadati > Pseudomonadota > Alphaproteobacteria > Hyphomicrobiales > Rhizobiaceae > Rhizobium > Rhizobium acaciae. Next base: position 17,462 of record NZ_JAPCZO010000005.1, on the reverse strand, counting down.
GTTCGCCTTTTCCGCCGGAAAACCGGTTCGACAGCTCTTGAGACCTTGCAAGCAGAAAACTTCTAGCACCGCGCCGCCTCAGCTCCGCGACCAAAATGAAGGGCTCAAGTTCATTGTATGACCAGTGATTGAGACACGTTACCTGCCCGCAGTCGATGGGGACAATAATAAGGTTCTCGCCAAACTTCTTATGAAGAAACCGTGCTAGATGACGCATCGGCAAGATAACACTGATCTCGGTCCAAACAGCAAAAAGCCACGCAGCCTCTAGGGCCGCAGCCTCGGTCGGTGAATTTGGTGCCATTACCCGAGCGAGACGTCGACATATCCTGCCCGATAACGCCAGTGACAGCCGTATACATTTGGAAAGATCAAAGGCGCCAAGAGGGTAGTCGCCGTCGTCGTTCAATATATCAATAGCCTTCCTATCTACAACCACAGACGAATTAAGCAAACACTCATAGAATCGCGCATTATTTGTAATTATAATATCCGAAAAAGACGTATTATTTAGGTGACGATCAAAGTTTCGACGCCGGAAAAAGTCAGCTATCATAGATAAACTGGCAATCATATTCTTCTCATCTTCCCTAACGGCGCAATCGCCCGGCATTGCAACTTTTGTAAAAGCCAACGTTGCCGATAAGGCTTCTTGTAAGCGTTCAGCGTAGCCGTTCCTCGACAATGCATGTTTTGCTTTGGCACCGACTAATCGTCTCCTAGTCGCCTTGTCCCATTAGGCTAGATCAAACCTTTCGCTGTGCACAAAAGACGTGCCAATGATAGGGCAATCCAAACCACTCCATGTCGAGATCAGCATGGCAGAAGTTTTCAAATTTCGGTTCAAAAGACTCGACCAGATCGGCACGGTCTTCGATACAGCGCATGATTTCGCCATTGCGCATACCGAAGTAGTCGTTCGCAATGATTCGATAGCCGGTTGCGTCACTCGCCCTCGAATCTTGAAAAATGAAGTTGGTTTTCTTTGGAAGAGAAGCAACGATCCAGCCGCCGGGTTTTAAGACCCTGGCCATCTCCGCGACGTGGGCACCAAACCTCGGGCCGCTAAATGACATGTAGTAGCAGCTGTTCCATGTCAGTAGACGGTCGAAAAACGAATCCTCGTATGGCAGGGAACCCGCATGACCGGCGCGGATGTCTACTTTCATGTCGTAGGCTTCCATCCGTCTGCGTACCGTACTGCAAATTGTCTCGGTAACCTCCACTGCGCAGACATTGAAGCCTAGTCCGCTTAGGAATGGAAGATGTCTGCCGTCGCCGCAGCCCATATCCAAAATGGAAAGGTTTGCGTGATCGCGCGGCATCGTAAGCGCAGGAAACGTCCCCTTGAATATCCTTATAACGCCTTCCGCGGGGTAAGCGATCTGACTATCGCCCGAATAAAGCTCACCCCAGGCCTTTTTTGAATCATAGCCCATTCCAACCCCCATTCATATGAATCTCGTGCGACTGACCAGTCGCTGCAGCCTCACGTGTCCAGCATCGACGCCATAATTTTCAATCGACCAGCCTCTCGTGCCGAGCGGTCAATATATAAGGATTCCTCTCGAGCAACTCGCCGAGAAAATCGCGTGCCTTTCGACATGATTGCGCAACAATCTGTCCGCGTCCAAGCGGCACTAACTTTGACAGGCCGGCGGCGACCGATGCATTGTGATAATGTTCAAATTTTGGAACGGCATTTGGATCGGCAAGTGAGCGGCCAGTGTAGACAATTTTCGCAGCGCGCGGCCTACCATGGTCGATAATCGTTCCCATCATCGGAATATCTGAGCGATAGGCGACGCCCAGCTCCCGTTCCACCCAATGCAGATAGGTAGAGCCGCTATCGAGATTCAGATTGCATATAGTGGCATCGGCCTCGTACAGCCGTGCCCAGATACTCCGGGAGCCAAAGCAAATCGGGTCAATATCGCGAGTTAGACTGTCAGCTAAACCACCGAGAGCCACAACAGAAAGCATCGGGTCCGCGGAACGGCACCCCATTCCATTTGCGATTAGCCAATTGCCCAGCCCAGAGGTCGTTGAAACGCTATTCTGAAGATCGAAAATGCCATCCTGTTTATCGGAGCTGAACGAATAGGTAAAAACAGGCAAAACAAGGGTCCCGTCCGGTCCAAGAACGGACTTAAACGCGGCAAGCATAATATCGATAAGCTCGGACATATTCACGGCGTCAGCTACCGGGCCGAAAAACGCTATATTGGCATGGCTGAAAACAGTCATTCCTGCGGTCAGCCCCGCAGACCGCAGGGCTTCAATAATATTGCCCTTGGTAATCATGCTGCGCTTTTCAAGCTCTCAACGACCTCGGCCAAACCTCGAATAGTTTGAAGGCGTCGATCCTGAAACGCCTCGGGCGTAAATGTGAAGCCGAATTGCGCCTCCGCTTCGAGTAATAAATTCATGAGCGCCATGGAATCGAGACGCCCCGAGGTAAAGAGATTTTCGCCGAGCTTTGCTTCTTTAACGAGCCCAGAAAAGCTCGGATCGATTTGCTCAACGAAGGTACATGCCCATTCGGTCAGATCTGCCACTGTTGGAACCCTTGCTATTCGACAATGGCAATAGCACGCACGGGGGCGCCATCGCCTTCTTCAATCTTGAGCGGCAATGCCGATAAGATGAAGTCTTTGGTAGGAATTTGAGACAAATTGACGAGATATTCAAGAATGGCGACTCCTGCTCCCAACAGGATCGTATGATTGGGAGAGTCTCGGTCGCTTCCGCGGCCGTTGCGCGGGTCATCGGGCATAGGTGCGTCGAAGCCCACCAGACGAATGCCGTTTTCGACTATCCACTCGCAGGCCTCTTCGCTCAGATAGGGGTGGTCGGTGTAATACCTCAGGCTATCGAGACGCCGCTCCCAATCATAGCGAAACAGAATACGCGATGGGAAATCCCCTCCGATACGCTCAACAAGCATTTCCCGGGTGATTTCGGTTTTGTCAGGAAGATGAGTGAAGTCCATCACCCGAGCCGGGCCATAGTAGATATCGAGGTCGGTATTTTCGATCGTCGTGCCCTTGGGCACAAAGTGACGGGGCGCATCTACATGCGTGCCAGTGTGCGTTCCCAAAGTGATCTTGCGCGTTTCCCGCCCTTCGACTTCGAAACGTCCCAATTGGGTAATTTCCACAACAGGGTGCCAGTGTACGGGAAAAGTCATTATACCCTCCCGCAGAGTCATCGTCAGGTCAATAATCATGTGATCGGCTCCACCAACTCAATAACCGGTCCATGCTGAGACCGGACAAGCGTTATTTTCAAAGATCTATTGTTCACCATAAGCGCGAAGGACTCGCTGCGCTCCCCCAGCGCGGATAGCATGGGATGATGAGGATGCCCGGAGCCCCGCACGACAAGCGCGATGCACGGGCTGCCCGCCGCGTCCAGAGGTGAGCGCAATATCCAGTTCGGATGATCGCAGTACTCTATGGGCACAAGCCTGGCCTGCAGGGTTGGAATTGGACTCAACAACGACCACAGGCCGGATGCCGCGTCGGGACGAAATCGCAGCGACGAAAGAATCTCTTTTGACGCATCAACATTGAGGCTCGGCATAAGACATGCGAAAAGGCCGGATGCTCCACCTGCGCTGAACCAGACGAAGATGAGCATAAGCTCCGGGTCATAAAAGACTTCAAGCGGAGCATTCAGCGTAACCTCTAGTCGCTTCCAAGCCTCCTGCGTCAGCGGTAAGCAGTCAGGGCTAAGAGTTTGCCATCCCGCAAGAGGCTCGGGGGACTGAAAAACCGGAATGAGGTCTGCTGATTGCTTTCCCCCTGTGTGCCCATGGTCCAGAAGTTCAATGGTCATCCCGCCCGGAGCGCCAAGTGAGCGGATATGATGCCTTCGCTGGTAACGCTCGAGGAACGCGGACTTCGTCGGGTGGTTTTCGAGATCGGGTTCGTCAAACCGCATCGTATATCCAAGCGTGGCAAGACGCGAGGTAGAACGCTCAATATCCTGGGTATTCAGTGCGATGTGGCTAAGGCCCAGGATAAGCATCTCAAATCGTCTCCTCGGCAAGCATCTCCCGGAGGTCCTTCCGCCGAATCTTTCCCGTTGGCCCTATCGGAAAGGTCGTGACATAGGCGATGCCGTCTATTTGTATCCTACCGCCTCTTTCACGCATCAGCCTCTGGGCTTTGACAAGAATATCTGCCCCTTGCGGGCGCTGTACCTCCTCCAAGACGAGAATGACTTTCTGACCGAGTATCGCGTCGGCCAGTCCGATCAAGCAGAAAGATCGCTGGCCAAAGAGAGGCGATAGATAAGCTTCTGCCTCAAAAGGATTCACATTGACGCCGCCACGCAATATCACATCGTCGCTGCGTCCAAGGATCGAAAGGCGGTTGTCGTCGTAGCTGGCGATGTCGCTTGTCACGAACGGTTGTTGCGAAGGTTTGACCCTGCCATCTTCGAGGTAGCCTAAGAATGCGTAGGGCGTTGTGATGGCAAGGGTTCCAGAATCGCTGGTCGCAATTTCAATTCCCTCCAGAGGGCAACCGACAGTACCAAAGCACGGCGATTCCGCGTCGTCGACCGAAACATACAAAAGCTCTGAGAGCCCATAGGATTGAAGCGGAGCAAGTCCGTAATTTGCTTCAAATGTTTCGGCGTCGGACTTGAGCATCGCACCCGTACCGACGAAAAGCCTCCGGAATGCTTTGGGTAGTTGCTTGTCTCCACGATCCAACTTTGTCGCCAGCGACAACATGGTCGGAGAGAGCCACAAAGCCGATACTTCGTTTTCCGCCACGGTTCGCCAAAATTTAAGGGCAGTCCCCGTAGAAAATGCGGAATCTATTACGACCGCCGCGCCAACTTGAAGCGGCGCAAGAATGCCATTGAATATCCCCGCCATGTAATACACAGGCATGACATTCAAGAAGCGATCCTTATTCGTTATGCTGGTCTGCTTGTTGAAGGCGTCCGCGCAAGTGAGGAAACTCTCCGCGGCATGGACGATTCCCTTGGGTGCGCCAGTCGATCCGCTGGTGAATGTGACTGTGAAAGGGGTTCCTGGTTTAACATCCACTGGCACTTTCTCGACCGCCGGCAGATCATCCAGGCACCAGGCCTCGGTGCTGCATACGGTCTTCCCCGTGGCATTCACTGTGAATTTCGCCTCGGCCAAACGAGCAGCATTCTCGATGTCGGCAGCGCTTGCATCGGCCGGCTGCAAGCACAGCGTAATGCCGTGACGCATTGCAGCCAGCAGCAGTAAGGCAGCTTCAAGAGTATTATCCACTATGGCGACTACACGGTCTCCGGGGTGGATACCCATTTGCCCCAACAGCGATGCCAGCCGATCCAATATCGGAACGATTTCCGTCCCCGCGACTTCACGTCGCCGATCGCCAGAAATATCGATAAGAATTGCGTATTCTAGCTCGCGAAAGCGCTCGAAATAGCGGTTTATCAGTTTCGACATTGCCGACTCAGAGATTTTCCTGCTCGTGCCCGTAATATTGGCTGAGGGTAAAATGATGTCTTGTCGCGCTATGGCCCTTCAATTCGATGGCTTTTTGCTCCACCAAGGCATCAGGCGCCTCCGACTGGTTCTCCTGGCAGACCGCGATGATCAGGAGACGCGGATCTACGTCATATTTGAGAGCATACCGTCTAACCACGTGCATATAGCTTGAATGAAATCCGGAATAACCGCACACCAGATCGACGCTGTCATGACCCACTTGTGTTAAAAGCGGCCGCACATACTCTTCAGCCGCATCAAGCAGACGCATGAGATTGAGATTTACCAATTTGCCTTCACGATGCATTAGGGCCACGAAATGCTCTGTCATCGTGTTTCCGGTGCAGCGGCCCATCCCCTGTAGCGACGCGTCTACCAATTCGGCGCCGCAGGCTTCGGCTTCCAGCGCATTTGCCACCGCCAAGCCTAAATTGTTATGGCCATGGAAGCCGAATGGCAAATCCTTAATCCGCTCACAGTACTGCCGGACAGTTTTTGGAACCATACTGCCTGCGGAATCAACAATATAGACATAGTCTGCTCCCGCAGCAACGACATAGCGCGCAGCCTCTTCGAAGACAATCGGCGGCCTTGAATATGATTTCATAAAGTTGACGCAGGCGACAATACCGGCTGCCTTGGCTTTTTCGATAAAGGGGACCGCCTTTTTATAGGCATCTATTGAGACGCCAAAACGCAAGAATCCCATTTTAAAATCAATACAGGCATCAAGGTGTTCAAGATCGCATATGCCAGGGATCGCAAACATCCCCCATTTAGCGTCACTTACCGCTCCGGATGCAGCCGCCATGTACGTCTCATCGGTCTCCTTGGCTTCACCTTGCCCCTTATTGGAGGCATTGAGACCAACACCATGTCCAACTTCGATAAAGTCAACACCTGCTTCATCAAGTTCCAGACATATGTCCGCCGTTTGCTTGCGATCAAAACCGAAATTGATCACATACGATCCATCACGCAGGGTTGTATCCAGTAATTTCATTGAGGCCTTCTCAGACAACCGATGCCAGCGGCTTGGACAGCTTTGGAGTCACTACATACGTCCTTCACATTGACGGGATCAAGCATTTAACATTGAGTCTCCCCTTCTTTGGGTCTTCCGAGCCGAATTCTTGCGGTTATGGGCGCGCTCGGCGAAGCCCCGCCGAAGAGCCTTTCATCCGCACAATCGGCATTTGAATAGCCCTCTAACACTCAGCAAGGGATGTGTGCTTACGGCACGCCAAGCTGCGTAGCTGGTGCTCGGCAACGCCATCCGGGCCGATCAATTCGTTAATTCGTTAAACAATGCATGACATGAACGGCTGGCGCCGGGTACCTATTTAACCCCAAAGCACGCTCGCCCGCTGAATTGGCAAAGCGTTCTTGTCGCTACAAGCGCATTTCATTGCCCGCGCGCGTTGGAGATTTTTTCATTCGTTTGCGGCCCACCAATTCAGGTCGAGGTCTTACCAGCAAAGAGCGAGATGAGCGCTGCCCTGGAAGCCTCCGAGGCAAAATCACTTGCGGCGTTGCGTTCGACCTTCGACGGAGTAAAGCCTGGCGATTATGATGCTATCTTTGAAAGACTGAGGGAATCACACCCCTTCTACAATGGGGCGGTCTATCCTAGGGTCTAGTGGAATGTTAATGGCGAGTCCCGCTTGCATTGGCGGCCAAACCGAAGGGACGGACCACTGTGTTGATACTTCGTAAGGCAACAATCTCCGACGCGAAGGCGCTTTTCGATTGGCGAAACGACCCTGCCACACGAGCGGCTAGCATCTCCACCGGAGAGATCGAGTATGATTCTCATGTGGCGTGGCTCACGGCTACGCTCAGCAATACCGCTAGGAGCCTCCTTGTTGCGGAGGAAGATGGAATCCCGGTCGGAACCGTCAGGGTAGACCGCGAGCCGAATGGAACCGCAGAGCTATCTTGGACGGTTGCCCCTGATGCTCGCGGGCGAGGATTGGCGAAACGCATGGTTCAGATGGCCGCTGAAGAAACAGCCCCTACACACACAGTCCGCGCTAAAGTAAAGGCCGACAACATAGCCTCTGCGAAAGTTGCTGTTGCTGCCGGGATGGTCCTTTTCAAGAGAGACGGCGACGTACTGTACTTCTCCCGATAATCGTCAAAGTTTCGAGGCAGCGAGGAAAAAACGTCGATCTGCTCGGGCGTGAAGTCCATGTCAGCGAAGCCGGTTTCCATCATCGGGGACGACCTTACGAAGGAGCGGATTACAATCGACCCGTTCGGCCGATCAGGCCATGATAGATTCCGAGAAGCATCATCTTCGAATGGTGCCACCTCTTAACCCCAAATACACTGAAAAAGACGAACTGACGGAAAATGCGCAAAGCCAATATAAAGCGCCATGCCCAGCCGATCCATCGCCGCCGGAAGAGCCAGACAGCATTGCGAACCGCATAATAGTGCCTCAAAGGGCTATGAACCGGGACGCTGCGGCCGTTGAAATCAATCCATTCGTCCCCCATCGAATGTTCCATGAAGGCATCATTCACGCCAAATAAGCCAAAACCCTTTTCCTTGGCACGCAGGCCCCACTCGATATCGACATAATCAATGAATAGCCCTTCCTCCATATGACCAACACTCTTGAAGACGGCGACGGGAATAAGAGAACCTGAGGCAATCAGAAAATCGGCACTGCTTGTTTCCTCTTGCTCCGACCTGGGACGCCTCTTAAGCTTCAGCCCTTGTCGATATACAAAAGGCGCCGTTTCGCCTTGGCGGCGGTCGAGATAGCTCGGTCCCACTGCCGCAACCGCAATCCCCCTTTCCTTCAAGCCCTCGAGAGCGGTTATGAGTTGCCGAACCATTCCGGCGGCAGGCACGCTATCTTGATCCAACAGCAGGATATATTCAGAACCCCGCACCTCGGCTCGGCGGATCGCAACATTTTGCGCGTAGGCGATACCGCAATTCTCGCCCAGACAGATGACCTCGATATTGAAGTCGTACACGAACGAAGGAAGCTTCGTCCCGTCGCCATTATCGACCAGACATATATCATCAACTTGGGTGCGGACGCTCTCTATAAGCGGATACAGCGCTTCGGGATCAGGCTGATATGTGACGATAACTGCGACCGTCCGAGGCTTATCCGTCAAAGCCGATTCAGCTATCAACAAGGGCATATCCTCGACTGGTTTTTCAATCTTGCGGTCACTGCGCAGGCCATTGCATTGCGGAATGCAAAAGCATGCCGCCAGCCATGCTTCATATTATCGGCAGGACCAAAAGAGTATCGGAATTTTGCGGTGCGCAGAATCTTTCACGGCTCACAAAACTGAACGGCAATCCGCCGCATCGGCATAGGAATAGCGGTTGCATAGGCGAATATGTTGACGCTAATAAGAGACGGTATGGCTATCACATCCGTTTGTCACAGTGCACCTGCCGCCAGTGCTGAGATTGATGGAGCGGCCCAGTTGTTGCAGCGTAAGCCTGTCAGGAAGGGCGAAATGTTTACCAACGTCAATCTGCGATCGATCCGCCCCGGCTTCGGCATGAAAGCGAAGCGTTTCGATGCCTTGCTCGGCCGGCGTGCCGCGCGCGACATCGCTTTCGTGAAGTCCCTTGACGCCTCAATGATTGAGGGTGGGTTCGAGGCTTGAACGAGGGCTCGAACGCCGTTTGTATCATTCCGGCCCGCGGTGGCAGCAAGCGCATTCCTCGGAAGAATATTCGTCCTTTCCGCGGTCGCTCGATGCTTCTCTGGTCGGTTGAGGCTGCTTTGATGTCCGGCGCTTTCGACTCGATCCTTGTTTCGACCGACGACGACGAGATCGCGGACGTCGCCCGCGCGGCGGGAGCTGAAGTGCCCTTCCTGCGGTCGGCTCGTACGTCCAACGACTACGCAACGACCGCCGACGTCCTGGAAGAGGTACTCGGGCAACTCGGCAAAATTGGGCACAACTACACACTGGGCTGCTGCCTTTATCCGACTGCGCCGTTTGTGCAGGGCGGAGACCTGGCCAACGGACGGGCACGCCTCGAGGACAGCAATTTCGACGTCGTGATGCCGATCGCAGCCTTTTCCTACCCGATCTGGCGATCGCTGGCGCGGGACGCGGCAGGAAGGGTGCTTTTGAATTTCCCAGAAAACCTCAATGTCCGTAGCCAGGATTTGCCGACGGCTTACCATGACGTAGGTCAGTGGTACTGGTTCCGAACTGCGGCCTTCCTGCGCACTCACGAGCTTATGGGCAGCAACACCGGGTCGATCGTGGTACCGGCGGACCGCATGCAGGATATCGACACCGAGGAAGATTGGGCGATTGCCGAATATAAACACGAGAGGCTCTTCGGATAACTGCGCCCGCCTCCTCCCTGTTCTCCAATCGTCGCGGCATCCACGAGCCTTGCAATTATAACCGTAAAATTATGGGCTTTGCCTGCTGCTCTATGCGATCGGGCAAAGCCGCTGACTTCGTACCTGGTAACAGAACAATTCGCGTCACCACCCATCGTGTGCTTCCGCGGTCCCGGCACAGAGCCCGCTTTGCCGAAGCTGGGGTCGCTGTCATCGTCCTGAACACCGAGTTGCGTTGACGAATATGCATGGGTAATTATGAGAGCAAAACTCTAAGGATCGCAGATGACGCAACATGAGATCTCTATTGCTGGTCGCCGCATCGGGGATGATCAGCCGCCGTTTATCATTGCCGAGCTTTCTGCCAACCATCTGGGAGATATCGGCCGCGCGTTGAAGTCGATCGATGTGGCGGCCGAATGTGGCGCAGATGCAGTGAAATTCCAGACTTATACTCCCGACACACTTACCATTGACGTTGACAATGAATATTTCCGAATAAGCGGCGGCCTCTGGGATGGGCGCACGTTATACGATCTCTACGGAGAGGCGTTCACTCCATATGAATGGCACGCCGAACTGTTTTCACATGCTAGAAGTAAAGGCATCATCCCGCTATCGACGCCTTTCGATGAAACCGCGATCGAGCTTCTCGAAGGCCTTGACGCTCCGGCCTACAAGATTGCCTCATTCGAAGTCATCGACCTGCCATTGGTGGCTGCGGTCGCGAGACGTGGAAAACCCATGATCATTTCGACGGGCATGGCCGATCTCGCAGAAATCCAGGCAGCCGTGCAGACTGCACGAGACAACGGGGCTTCCGAAATTATTCTATTGCACTGCACAAGCGCTTATCCCGCTCCGTTCACCGATGCGAGACTGCGAACTATCCCGCACATGAAAGAAGCATTCCAGGTAATCGGCGGGTTGTCGGATCATACTCCCGGTACCGCCGCAGCTGTCGCCAGCGTTGCCCTTGGCGCCCGCGTCATTGAGAAACACTTCACGTTGTCACGAGATGACGGTGGGCCGGATTCTTCTTTCTCGCTGGAGCCCGATGAACTCGTCAGACTTGTTTCTGACTGCCGCAGTGCGTGGGAGGCCCTTGGTTCAGTTAGCTACAACCTCTCCAAAAGTGAACGCGGAAGTCAGATATTCCGCCGGTCATTATTCGTAGTGCAAGACGTTAAGGCCGGTGAAGCAATCACCCACGCTCACGTTCGTTCGATCCGCCCGGGATACGGTATGCCGCCGAAGCATCTTCCAGACGTCATCGGTAGAAAGGCTGCACACGACCTTAGCCGAGGTCAGCCGCTGACGTGGAAGGATTTGGATTAGCGATTTGTTCAAGGTCGGCCGTAAGAGCGGAGAAGTGATACGACGGCCATAAGACGATTCCCGATCTTGACGAGCTTCCTGCAGTGCTGAGCGAACATTTTGGAGAAACTTAGATCCTCACGGGAAGTCTCCCTTCGAGACCAAGGCTAGCCCTTTTCCCGGGAGGCCTGCTTCCTTCGAAACCGAAGATAAGAAGCGGACGTCTACAACCTATTCAGGAGAGCGAGAATGGGAAGAAATTTTGTTTGAAGCGTGCTTTGGCGCCTTATCCCGGTTCGCTTAAGCACCGACAATCTCTCAAAGGGCCAACTACCGTTACGAGCCCGCTGAAAAGCATGGAAAACTGCGCGATTTTCGGGAGTAAGGCGATCCTCGAAGGTCTTGACCGCCTCTTCGTGAGCAGTGTTCCACGCACGCCATTGCCCCCGGAAGGCCATCCACAACCTGGCGACTTGCATTGAGATGCTGTTGTTGGCGCCGACCAGGTTGGCGGCGTGCTGACGGTATTTCAACACGGGCTCGGAGTCATATCGGACAATCCCGCCGCTGCCCGCGACAACAATATAGAACCACCAGTCATGGGAAATGAGACGTGTTTTCGGCAATGTGCTGACCACAAGATCCCGCGCCGCCTGGTTGAACATCATGGTGTTGCCTCCACCGATGCTCTGGACCAAGGCGTTGCGAAAACTCGGTTCGAGTTTGAAATCGGGCGACATTCCTGCATGATTGAGCTGTTCATCGACAATTTCAGTCCGAGCGAAATAAACTGCCGGTGCGCCAGGGTCGATCCGCGAGAGCCAGTCAAACGCACGTTCGAGTTTGTCCTGATACCAAATGTCATCCTGGTCGCAAAACGCATAAGCGTCAGCGTTTTTGAGCTTCGAAAGGTTGTTGAGGAAGTTACCGCAAAAGCCGAGATTGACGGGATTTCGTATCAAGCTGAAACGAGCATCATTTTCGGCCAGAGCTTCGAGCATTTCGACGGTACCATCCGTTGAGCCGTCGTCGAAGAACGTGACATGCCAGTCGGTGAGCGTCTGCGCCTCAATGGATGCAATCTGCTCCCGAAGATGGCGCACACCATTATAGGTCGCGCAAAGAATCTCTATCAACCGAACATCTCCGAATTTTCAACAGGCGGCGGCGCGCGCTCGCTAGCAATTGGCACGGCCCGCGATGTGACACCAGAAGGACCTATAGCCTTTTGCCACCCCTCCCATCCAGTTCATACAGCGGGCACCGGGCGATTTGTCGATCGGTTGTTTCATCACACATGGATCGAAACCCCATCCGGCAAATGCCTGTGCCGGCGTGCGCCATAAAGCATGATCGTCATCTCTGCCAAGCGCCAACTGAAATTCAAAGGATGTCGGGCGTGAATTCTCCCTGGCTGCAGCCGTTATGCCACTTCAAAGCACCTTGCGATCTCGGATGGAGGCGCCCGGCACCGGGGCCTCCCACGCGTCCCGATTGATGTCAGCCCGTCATGAGACACCAGATGCTCGACATAACTGCGCATGAAGGCTTTTTAACCGGCATGGAACCACAATTTAAAGCCAGAAGCCAATACATTGCCGCAGCTTCAATCGTTTGCTCCGGCGTTTCACGCATCCGGCGGCAGAACTGGATTCTCATCTTGCCGTCCAAGCCTCGCCAAGGTATGTGCTCAGCAGCACAATTGGCTATATTGCCCGAGTTTGGCGCTGTCACAATCCAGCGATCGAGCCTAATGCAAGGATGTATGCGTTGAATCTAGAACAACTGGAGATCGGGGACGTCAAAAAGATCACTCCCGCCAGATTCGGTGACTCGAGGGGCTATTTTAGCGAAGTCTTCAAAGATTCCTGGTTTCGCACTGAGGTGGCCGACGTCTCGTTCGTGCAGGATAATGAGTCCCTTTCAGCGCAACCGGGAACCGTCCGGGGATTACATTTTCAGCTGTCTCCCTTTGCGCAAGGCAAACTTGTGCGCTGTCTCCGTGGCGCGCTCCTGGATGTGGCCGTCGATATCAGACATGGCTCTCCGACATATGGGAAGTGGGTCTCCGCAGAACTGTCCCCTGAGAATGGCTCACAACTTTGGGTGCCAGCCGGATTTGCGCATGGGTTCGTAACTTTGCAGCCTGATACGATCATAAGCTACAAAGTCACAGCTCCTTACAGCGCAGAGCATGACCGTGGCGTGCGGTGGAACGACGCCGAGATCGGGATCGAGTGGCCGCGGATGGATGCCTACGTTCTTTCTGATAAGGACAGTAAGCAGCCGCTGCTTTCCGAACTCCCCACATATTTTCAATATTCGTGAAACGGAGGGCCTCATGCGTGTTCTTGTGACGGGTGGCGCTGGCTTCATCGGTTCGGCATTGGTGCGCTATCTCATGAGCGAGATCGGCGCCGACGTCCTCAATATCGACAAGCTGACCTATGCCGGCAATCTCGCCTCGCTGAAAGCGATCGAGAATGCTCCGAACTACAGGTTTCTCAAGGCCGACATTTGCGACAGAAGTGCGGTCAGCAGCGCTTTCGAGGAGTTTCGTCCCGATTACGTCATGCATCTGGCGGCGGAAAGTCACGTCGACCGCTCGATCACCGGCGCGGCGGACTTTATTGAAACAAATATAAACGGCACCTTCAGCATGCTAGAGGCCGCGCGGCAATATTGGCAAGGTCTTCAGGCGGACGAAAAGGCGGCATTCAAGATGCTGCACGTGTCTACAGACGAAGTCTATGGTTCCCTCGGCGAAGACGGGCTGTTTGCCGAGACGACGCCTTACGACCCGTCCTCTCCCTACTCCGCGTCCAAGGCGGCCAGCGATCACCTCGCAACGGCGTGGGAGAGGACTTACGGCCTGCCCGTGATCATTTCCAACTGTTCGAACAATTACGGTCCTTTTCATTTCCCGGAAAAGCTTATTCCTCTCATCATATTAAATGCGCTGGAACGGAAGCCATTGCCCGTCTATGGGAGTGGCTCGAATATTCGAGATTGGCTCTATGTCGACGACCACGCACGAGCGCTTTGGCTGATCGTGCAACGAGGCCGTCCCGGCGAAAAATACAATGTCGGCGGGCGCAACGAGCGGCGAAACATCGAGGTTGTCGAGCGTGTCTGCGCGATCATGGACGACGTCCGACCAGGAACCGCGCCGCATAGCGATCTTATAAGCTATGTTGCCGATCGGCCGGGCCACGATGCACGTTATGCTATCGATGCGACCAAGCTCGAGACCGAACTCGGCTGGAAAGCACTGGAGAATTTCGACAGCGGTATTCGCAAGACCGTTGAGTGGTATCTGGAAAATGCTTGGTGGTGGCAGCCGCTGCGTGAGCGTGTGTATTCCGGTGAACGCCTTGGCGTGTTGAAAAAGGTGTGAGATGCGCATCGCGGTAACAGGCAAGAGCGGCCAGGTCACGTCTGCGTTGCAAGCGCTGAACGCTGGGGATATCGAGGTCATCGCCATCGGCAGGCCCGAGCTGGATTTGCTCGAGCCTTCGATGGTGCGTGAAACCATTGCGAAGCTCAAACCCGACGTCGTCGTCTCGTCGGCAGCTTACACTGCCGTTGACAAAGCCGAAAGCGATCAGGCGGCGGCTTTCGCCATCAATCGAGACGGCGCAAGAGCCATCGCTGTCGCAGCTACCGAGCTGTCCCTTCCCGTCATCCATCTCTCGACCGATTATGTGTTCGACGGAGACAAGCCCGAACGCTATGTTGAGAGCGACCCGGTCGGACCGGTATCCGTCTATGGCAGATCGAAGCTCGAGGGCGAATATGCGGTCGCCGCAGCCAATGAAAACCATGTCATCCTGCGGACAGCCTGGGTCTATTCAACGTTTGGCCACAACTTTGTGAAAACCATGCTCAGGCTTGCGGAGACGCGGGAAGAGTTGAGCGTTGTCAGCGATCAACTGGGTTGCCCGACCTCCGCCAACGACATCGCTGAGGCTATCGTCAAAATAGCTGACAGGCTAGCAAAGGATTCCAGCCCGGACTTGCGGGGCGTTTTTCATTTGGCCGGCAGCGGCGAAACGAGCTGGGCCGGGTTTGCACGTTTTATACTCTCAGTTCTCGAGGAAAAGGCCGGCAGGCGTGTCACCGTCAGGGACATTGCGACCGCCGACTACCCCACAGCCGCGAAACGGCCCGCCAATTCCCGATTGTGCTGCGATAAGCTGAAGCGCCTTTATGGGGTCAGCATGCCGGAGTGGGAGGTATCAACGCGAGCTGCTGTGACAACGCTCTTGGAAGAGCCGAAGGAGGCCGTATGAAAGGTATTGTGCTTGCAGGGGGCAGCGGCAGTCGCCTGCACCCGATGACTCATTCGGTCTCGAAGCAGTTGCTTCCGATCTATGACAAGCCGATGATCTACTACCCGCTGACTACCTTGATGCTGGCTGGCATACGGGAAGTTCTGATCATCTCCACGCCGCACGATATGCCGCTCTTTCAACGTTTGCTGGGCGATGGCAGCGATTGGGGCATGTCTCTGAGCTATGCTGTCCAGCCGAGCCCCGATGGCCTGGCCCAAGCCTATATCATCGGCGCAGACTTCGTGGCGGGCGGACCATCCTGTCTCATCCTTGGAGACAATATCTACTTCGGCCACGGGCTGCCCGAGCTGCTTGAAGAGGGTGTATCGAAGGATGATGGCGCGACGGTATTTGCCTATCACGTGCACGATCCCGAACGTTACGGTGTCGTTGAATTCGGCAGCGATATGACTGCAATTTCAATCGAAGAAAAGCCGGCGAAGCCGAAATCGCACTGGGCTGTCACCGGCCTTTATTTTTACGATGCCGACGTCGTTGATATCGCAGCCAATCTGAAGCCTTCGGCGCGCGGCGAATACGAGATTACCGATGTCAACAAGACATATCTGGAGCGGGGGAAGCTGCGGGTCTCGATGATGGGCCGGGGATACGCCTGGCTTGACACTGGCACGCCCGAAAGCCTGCTCGAGGCCGGCGAGTTTGTCCGCACGCTTGAAAAACGCCAGGGCTTCAAAATCGCTTGCCCGGAGGAAATTGCGCTGGCCAAAGACTTCATCACGAAGGAGCACTTCGCCCAGATTGCCGCCAAAGCAGGCAAAGGCGATTACGGCCAATACTTGCGTGGTCTGGTGGATTAGATAGCTGCGATCCAGCGAATTAAAAGCATCTCGCGCGGAAAGTGCGCAGCAGTTGTCTAATCGCATTGCCGTAGTCAAGGTTATTTTGTCATTGGCTCCGTTTTTTGAGAACGCGCAGTGCGCCATATTCGCTTGTTTGCGGTGATGTTTTCTTCAAAGCTGTCCAGCGCCGGGCGCAGGGTTGTCTGCGCGGTCGACGCTTGGTCGCCGCATAATGGGTCTACGCAGGCAGGACCTTCCTATGTTTTGCGCGCAGACTCGACGAGTTGCAGCCGCTGTAACGGAATGATCCGGCCCACGCCCGCAGGCCGAGACGCTCAGTGCCTCAAATCAGGTTTGACGCGCTGAGGGAATAAGGCTGATACTTCGCTTATGCCGGTAAGCATCCGGTCAGTACCGCATCTGGCCCTGATGGTGTGCAGGCTCAGAGGTCTGGCTGGAAGCCGCGGCAGCTCTTGCAGCCTTGTCACAACGCTGAGCAAGTCCTGGGTATGAGAGCCCATATGCTCAGTCGCGATCTTAAAGAGATACTGCGCGATGGCATCAACTGAGGCAGTTTGGTTGGCCAGCATGCCAGAGACGGTATCGGCATAGGCATCATATTCGTCCTGCGCTTCAAGAATGTCCGACACCCCGATGGGTCCCACTCGGTGAGCAATATTTTCCGAATGATAGCTCGGTTGGCTTTGCGATCCATCGTTGATCCTATGCCGCAACGGCTGCTGTTTGCGTCGGTGTCCAGCCCCACGGCAGCAATTGCTCCAGCCTGCTGATCGGCGTGTCCGCAATGTTGACGAGGACGTCGGCAAGCCAGGCCTGCGGATCGATGTCGTTGAGCCTGGCGGTCATGATCAGCGTGCCCATGAAGGCAGCACGATCGGCGCCACGATCCGAACCGGCGAAGAGCCACGACTTTGGCCGCTCGATGATATTGGAGTCGATCTCGATCCGGTCGTCGTCGATGAAACGGGGCAAGCCTTCCCAGCGTGCGGCCTGTCGCTTTGCCCCGAAGCCGTCTCGCTTCCGGGCATTAACGCGCCGTGCTCCTGCAATATGATGGGCAAATCGCTCGCCGAGATCTCGCCGCCCGAAACAAGCCCGATGGCGCCATACATCGTCCATTCTGATGCGGGCAGCAAGGCGCCGGA
>NZ_JAPCZO010000049.1:0-24505 GCF_025941625.1 Rhizobium acaciae | reverse complement strand
CATTAATCTTTTTGGGAGTCGGATTCAGATGGCGTTAAGTCAGGACGGCGAATTGTGGCGCGCCGATCAAAAACGGAACGAATCGCTGACGAATCGGCGACATTGGAATTTTCCCGCTTTGTTCACCGCAACATATTGTATTTACATGTCTTTTTAACCATAGCGGCAATTTTCCGAAATGACGGACATTAAACCCTGAATCAGGGCTCCTCACAATTCGGAGCTCAACCGGGAACAAAAATCGCCAATGCGTGTTTCTCGTCCATCCAAATTGCCGATGAAATGAAGGAAACACACCATGCTTGGCACAATACTACTTGTTATCCTCATTCTGCTCTTGATCGGAGCCTTGCCGAATTGGGGTTATAGCCGTGGCTGGGGCTATGGACCTTCCGGCGGTTTGGGGCTAGTTCTCGTGATTATCATTATCCTTGTACTAATGGGCCGCATCTAAAGCCCAACTAACCTGGGGAGTTACGACATGATGAAGAAGATTGTTCTTATTGGTGCCCTCGTCGGCGCCTTGGCATCCTGCACAGCGACCGAGCAAGGTACGGCGATCGGCGCCGGCACCGGTGCGGTCATCGGCGGTGCCGTCACCAATAGCTGGGGTGGTGCCGCCGTCGGCGCCGTTGCCGGCGGCCTGACCGGCGCTCTGATCGGCCAGTCGGTCGAACGCCGCGGCTACTGCGTCTATCGCGACCGCTACGGCCGCCGCTATGAGGCCCGTTGCCGCTACTGATCGGCAAGCATATCGGACTTCCCAACGGGCGCTTCGGCGCCCGTTTTCTTTTGGCCTGCAGTATCCGTCAACGAGACGTTGACAATCGGTTGCGAAAGTCAAATCTAGCGCGGCCCAACGGGCAGGCACATATTTTCCTTCACGAGCGCAACGGACGGGGCAGGGCCGCCAGCGCACCGGAAAGGAAACACTTCCATGATTCACACTTTGCTGAACTCCCTCGTCGCCGTTCTTATCGCGTCGGCTTTCCTGACAACCGCGATATCAGCCCTTAGCAGCGAAGATCGCTCGCTGCGCAAAGTGCCGGCCAGAGCTCAAACACAGCGACGTCCGAACACAGACCGCCGCTCTTGATCTTCTCGAAAACGCACCAGTACTCCGGCCACAAGATCGCAGCCGGCATCATCACAAAGACGTCCATAAACAGCGATTGGCGCGGCCAGCCGGACGCGCCAATCGTTTGAATCTAATCTCTACTGTCGACTCGAAGGCAGTAATACCTAGGCGAAGAACTGTCCGCCGTTGGCCGTAATTGTCGAACCGGTGATGAAGCCGGCGTCGTCGGAGACGAGGAAGGTGACACAGCGCGCGATCTCTTCCGGTTCGCCGAGACGGCCGACGGGGATCTGCGGAATGATGCGTTCGTTCAGCACCTTCTCCGGCACGGCAAGTACCATTTCCGTTCCGATGTAACCGGGGCAAATAGCGTTGACGGTGATGTTCTTGGCAGCCCCTTCCTGGGCCAGCGCCTTGGTGAAGCCGAGATCGCCCGCCTTGGCCGCCGAATAGTTCACCTGGCCCATCTGGCCCTTCTGCCCGTTGATCGACGAGATATTGACGATACGGCCGAAGCTGCGGTCACGCATGCCGGTCCAGACCTGATGCGTCATGTTGAACAAGCCGGTGAGGTTGGTATTGATCACCTCGTGCCACTGCTGCTGCGTCATCTTGTGGAACATCGCGTCGCGGGTAATGCCGGCATTGTTGACGAGGATTTCGACTGGGCCGATCTCGCTTTCGACCCTGGCAATTCCCTCGCCACAGGCGAGGTAATCCGAAACATCCCATTTGAACACCGGAACGCCGGTAACGTCGTGGAAGGCTTTGGCCTTCTCGTCGTTGCCGGCATAGCTGGCGGCGACCCTGTATCCGGCATTTTTCAGTGCCATGGATATTGCCGCGCCGATGCCGCGCGTACCCCCAGTGACCAAAGCCACTCTGCTCATGTTCCGCTCCCCTTTTGTTTTTCGCCTCGCCGCGTGGCGGGATCTTCAATCAAACATGGATCGTATGCTATTTAAAGCGCTTCAAAGCACATGGCCACACCCATGCCACCCCCGATGCAAAGCGTCGCCAGACCCTTCTTCGCGCCGCGGCGCTTCATTTCGAACAGCAGCGTGTTGAGAACGCGCGCACCCGAGGCGCCGATCGGATGGCCGATCGCGATCGCTCCGCCATTGACGTTGACGATCGACGGATCCCATCCGAGATCCTTGGTGACGGCGCAGGCTTGCGCCGCGAAGGCCTCGTTGGCTTCGACGAGATCGAGATCGTTGACCGACCAGCCGGCCTTCTCGAGCGCCTTGCGCGAAGCCGGGATCGGTCCGGTGCCCATGATCTGCGGATCGACACCCGCCGTTGCCCAGGAAACGATGCGGGCGAGCGGCTGGATGCCGCGCCGGACTGCCTCCGCTTCACTCATCAGCACCGCCACAGCGGCACCGTCGTTGAGGCCGGACGCGTTCGCGGCCGTGACCGTGCCGTCCTTGTCGAAGGCCGGGCGTAGCTTCCCCATCGCCTCGATCGTCGCGCCGTGACGGATATATTCGTCGGCATCGACCGTAACGTCGCCCTTACGTGTCTTGATGACATAAGGGATGATCTCGTCGGTAAAGCGGCCGGCCTTCTGCGCCGCTTCCGCCTTGTTCTGCGAGCTGACGGCGAACTGATCCTGGTCGTCGCGCGAAAGCTGCCACTGACGCGCGATATTCTCGGCGGTGATGCCCATGTGGTAGCCGTGGAAGGCATCGGTCAAGCCGTCCTTGATCATCGTGTCGATCATCTTCATGTCGCCC
Source organism: Rhizobium acaciae (assembly GCF_025941625.1). Lineage (NCBI taxonomy): Bacteria > Pseudomonadati > Pseudomonadota > Alphaproteobacteria > Hyphomicrobiales > Rhizobiaceae > Rhizobium > Rhizobium acaciae. The sequence continues at coordinate 21,688 of NZ_JAPCZO010000049.1, read as the reverse complement.
ATCTTGACGCCACCGCGTAAGTGCGCGGCATGCGGGGCCATCGACATGGATTCCTGGCCGCCGGCAACGATGATCTTGGCATCGCTGGTGGCGATCTGCTGCATGCCGAGCGCGACTGCGCGCAGGCCCGAGCCGCAGAGCTGGTTGACGCCCCAGGCTGTCGCTTCCTGCGGAATACCGGCCTTCATCGCTGCCTGGCGGGCCGGGTTCTGGCCCTCGCCGGCGGCAAGCACCTGGCCGAGGATCACCTCATCCACCTCGCCGGCATCGACGCCGGCGCGCTCGAGCGCGCCCTTGATGACAGCCGCCCCGAGCTCATGCGCGAGGACCGTCGCGAAAGCACCGTTGAAGGCGCCGACTGCTGTTCGCCCTGCACTGGCGATGACGATGGATGGATTGCTCATGGGGACGCTCCTCGTTTTCGTCTCACTTACATAAGTGGAAACTGGCAAAGCTTGGAGCACAAGTCAAACGCGAAGACCAGCCGCCGTCATTTTTAGGTAAAGCCCTTCAAAGCCCGATTCATCTGCTCTGTTAAAGGTTTGCCGCATCGCACAAAGAGATTGTCACCGGGCTTCTTTTGCGTTTACAGTCTCAAATGGAGGAATATCCATAAATCAGACGGGGGTTCAGGAGACTGATATGGCGAAGCATGAGGGTCAGATCGTTATCAAGAAGTACGCCAATCGCCGCCTATACAACACGGGCACCAGCACCTACGTGACGCTGGAAGACCTGGCGGAGATGGTAAAGAAGGGCGAAGAATTTACGGTACAGGATGCAAAAAGCGGAGATGACATCACCCATTCGGTGCTGACCCAGATCATCTTCGAACAGGAATCGAAGACCGGCAACACGTTGCTCCCGATCTCCTTCCTGCGCCAGCTCATCACCTATTACGGCGACCAGATGCAGATGGTCGTGCCGAGCTTTCTCGAACATTCGATGCGCTCCTTCACCGAACAGCAGGCCCAGATGCGCGAGCAGGTAACCCGCGCCTTCGGCGAAACGCCGCTCGGCAAGAACCTGCAGTTGCCGATGCAGATGGTCGAGGACCATGTTCGCCGCAACACCGAGCTGTTTCAGCAGGCGATGCAGATGTTCTCGCCCTTCATGACGCCGCCCGCCAAGGAAAGCCGCAAGGCCGAGGCCAAGGATATCGACGAGCTGAAGGAACAGCTCCGCGCCCTTCAGAACAAGCTCGACAACCTATAATCCGATCGAGACATCCCGCCCGGCACTCCGGATCGACACGGCAAAACCGCCGATGACATCGATCAGAGCGATCGTCATCAAAATGAAGAAGACCTGCGTCGCTGCATCCCGGACGAGCAGAAACTCGACCAGGAAGGCGATGAACACCAGCATCGACAGCATGTGGTTGACGAGATTGCCGGGACCGGTTCTGGTCGCTTTGAGGATTTCGAAGAACAGCACGACAAGTGCGATGACGATGAAAAGATCGCCGAGCGCCATGCTCCAGATCGCGCCCGAGATCATCGACAGCACGATGATATCATGTTGCAGCGCCGGAATGCCGCCATCGCCCATTAGGCCCAGCATCGCAAGATTGTAAAGAATAAACGGGATAATCATTAGGGGCATGGCGGCTATCATCGGCAATCTCCCAGCGCATCATGGAAGAATACTGCCGCAAACCCTTGCTCCACCGCAAGTCATTGCAAATATTATATTGTCGAAATGCAAAAGGCCGGCGTGACGTCGGCCTTGAAACTTCGATCGGACAAGCCGAATCGGGAAATTATGCGCTTTCCTTCGGCGTCAGAACCTGGCGGCCGCGATACATACCGGTCTTCAGGTCGATATGATGCGGGCGGCGCAGTTCGCCGGAGTTCTTGTCTTCGACATAGGTCGGAGCCTTCAGGGCGTCTGCCGAACGGCGCATACCGCGCTTGGACGGGCTTGTTTTTCTCTTCGGTACAGCCATTTCTCTTACTCCACTTGCGGGCAAAACATTCCCACGGCCACACCGGCGGCCGAAACGGACATGTCGCGATTTCGGAATTTGGCGCGCTTATACATGCAAGGGGTGACCTTGACCAGTCCCCATGCGTATTTTTTGCAAAGCCGATGATTCCAGGCTCAGGCTTCGTCTTCCGGCACGATCCAAGGCTCGGCGCGGGCCGCCTCTTCCCATTTCCGCCAGGCCGGATGCGCCTTCATGGTCTCCATATAGGCCAGCGTATTGTTTCGGCTGACGAGATCATAAATGTCGAACCGGTTGACGACAGGCGCAAACATCGCATCCGCCCCGCTGAACGCGCCAAACAGAAACGGTCCGCCGGATTGCTGCAGGAGGTCGTGCCAGATCGTCTCGATGCGGCCGATATCGGCGTCGACACCATCCGGCAACGCGATCCTGCCCTTCGGCCGGCGGATATTCATCGGGCAGGCGCTGCGCAGAGCCCGGAAGCTTGACAGCATTTCCATCGAAACCGAACGGGCGAGCGCCCGCCCGGCGCGATCCCTCGGCAGAAGGCCGGCGTCCGGATAAAGCTCGGCGACATATTCGATGATCGCCAGCGATTCCCAGATCTTCAAAACGCCGTGCTTGAGAAGCGGCACCCGCCCGGTCGGCGAAATCGCCTTGATATCGGGATTGCCACCAGGATAGTCGAAGGGGATCAGAACCTCCTCGAAATCGACGCCGGCGCCCGTCAGCGCCATCCACGGCCGGAACGACCAGGAGGAATAATTCTTGTTGGCGATGTAGAGTGTCGGTCTATCCATGGGCCTCTCCCGTTCAGGCTTCAAAATCGAAGATCAGCAATTCGTGGAAATGGTTCATGTCTTCGAACACGCAGAATGCCGGCGGGGTCAGCTCGAGAATAGGGGCTTTGCGGCGGATATCGTCGGCCACGTCATCGAGCATTGCCTGCCAGCGCGGTAAGGCTTCGTCCTCCAGCCGTTCGATCGCATAGGCAAAGGTCATGTGGAACTTATAGTCGTCATGGTTCGGCTGGCGATAGCCCAGAAGCGCGGCCAGCGCATTGCGCCAGGCGCGCATGACCTTGCGGTCGTTCTCCGTCGCCCCGTCGACCAGCAGGCCCGACGGGCGAGCTTCGACGATGGCGACCTTGAAGGGATCGGCCATCGAGAAGCCTTCGAGCCGGGCCGCCATCAGCGCTATCATGTCGTCGATCGGCGCATCGAGAGGGAGATCGCCCGGCCAACAATCCTGCCGGCGCCTGGTCTCGATGACACCTTCGAAAAGCGTCATGTGAATGCTTGATATCGGCGTGAAGAGGAACTGTGGGGCTTCGGGCATCGCCAGATATTTCTCACGCGCCTCGATCAGCACCGCCTGCGTCTGCGAACCCTTCTCGAGATGGCAAACGATGGTGTTGCCGGCTTCCGGCAGAAAGCCGCCGACCTTGCGATAACGGCTGCCGAGATGGGCGGGCGAGGTTGGATTGTGCCTCTTCGAATAAAAGAGAAGTTCGGGCGAAAACGTCGTGATGGTCATGGGCGACTCGGGGGCTTTGATTGGACTGCATCGCCCATATGGCAGAACCAAGACTGTCAGATGACGCTTGCCGCTCTAACTCTATAATTTAGAACAGGATTCAGATTTTGGGCGGACCCGGCCTAAAATCATCCTGTTCTAACGACAAGTTCTGATCTCAATCATAGATGCACTTGATGTAATCGCCCGAACCTTGTGCGCGTCTCTCGATCACGCCGGCGAGCCGGCGAAGACCTCGTCCGGGCTTGCCGGCATTGCGGTCGATGGGGTTCGGCAGCGAGACGGCAAGCAGCGATGCCTGGCGCCGCGTCAGCTTCGAGGCCGGCACCTTGAAATGGTGTCGGGCCGCCGCCTCGATGCCGTAGATGCCGGGTCCCCATTCGGCGATATTGAGATAGATTTCCATCAGCCGCCGTTTCGACAGGACGAAATCCGTGGTCACCGCGAGCGGAAGTTCCAGCGCCTTGCGCACGAAGGAGCGGCCGTTCCAGAGGAAGAGGTTTTTCGCCGTCTGCATCGGGATCGTGCTGCCGCCACGCGTCGCCTGACCTTTCAGCGTATCCTCGACCAGCATGCGCATTTCCGCCCAGTCGACGCCGCCGTGAAAGCAATATTGCCCGTCCTCCGACATCATCACCGACTGCACCACAACAGGGGCGATGTTATCAAGCGACACCCATTGCCTGTCGTAACCACGCAGCAGCACGAGATCGCGCAGCATCAGTGTCGAGACGGGATGAATGAACGGCAGCAGATAGAAAAAGATCAGCGCATAGGGAAGGATCAGCACGATCAGCACGGCAAGAACAATGCGTTTCAACACACGCCTGTCTTCGAACCATCGCCGACGAGCCGGCATGTCGACGCTGTCCTCTCTCTCCGGCGCTATATCCAATGTCCCCAGTCCGATTTCGCTCCTGTCGTTCTCATAACGCCTGTGCGGAGCTTATGCCAGAGTGCGCGGCGAATCTTGCTGCCGCCATCGACAATTCCGTTGCAAGCCCGGGGGCGCTCATGCCAAACAGCGCCCATGGACGCGAACCCGGACACTTTCGAGACGAGGCTGAAGAACAACGCCCGCGACATCGAGGCGCTGCTCGACACATTGCTTTCACCGAGTGCCCTTTCCGATGAAATCGCCAGGCCAGAGACGCTGCGCGATGCCATGCATTATGCCGTGCTGAACGGCGGCAAGCGGCTGCGCCCGTTTCTCGTCGTCGAAAGTGCAGCCCTTCTCGGCGGCGACGCTGAGGCGGCACTTCGCGTCGGCGCCGCCCTCGAATGCGTCCACTGCTATTCCCTCGTGCATGACGACCTGCCGGCCATGGACGATGACGACCTGCGCCGCGGCAAACCGACGGTACACATCAAGTTCGACGAAGCCACGGCGATCCTCGCCGGCGACAGCCTGCTGACCTATGCCTTCGACATCATCGCCGCGCCGGAAACGACCCTTCCCGATACGAGCAAGGCATCGCTGGTACTGGCCCTTGCCCGCGCAGCCGGTCTCGGCGGCATGGCCGGCGGCCAGGCGCTCGATCTCGCAGCGGAAACGCAGGCTCCCGACGAGGCCGGCATCATCCGCCTGCAGGCGATGAAAACAGGCGCACTGATCCGCTTCGCCTGCGAAGCTGGAGCCGTCATCTCGGCAAGCCCGCCGGAAGATCGCCGCCGCCTGCGCGCCTTCGGCGAAAAGATCGGCCTTGCATTCCAGCTTGCCGACGACATTCTCGACCTGACCTCGGATGCGGCGACCATGGGCAAGGCGACCGGCAAGGATGCGGCCCGCGGCAAGGGAACACTCGTCGCCCTGCGCGGCATGGAATGGGCCGAGGCCCAGCTCCGTGAGCATGTCCGCGATGCCGAGGCGCTGCTTGCCCCCTACGGCACCCGTGCCTCGACCCTCATTGCTGCGGCGCATTTCATCGCCGACCGGAAGAGCTGAAGCGGCAGGTCAGGCGGCCAATATCTCTTCGAGGGCGGAAACCAGACGAGCACACTCCTCGTCCGTGCCGATGCTGATACGCAGGAAGTCCGAAATGCGCGGCTTGGCAAAATGCCGGACGAGAATGCCGCGCTCCCGCAGAGCGGCTTGAAATGCCGCGCCCGAACGGCTTTGGTGCCTCGCGAAAACGAAATTCGCCTGCGACGGCAAGACCTCGAAACCCAAAGCTTCAAGTTCGGAGACGAGGCTTTCCCGGCTGGCGATGATGTTCCCCCGGCATGTCTCGAACCACGCCTCGTCCTTGATCGCCGCCGTCGCGGCAAGCTGCGCCAGACGATCGAGCGGATAGGAGTTGAAGCTGTCCTTGACCCGCTCCAGCGCCTCGATCAGCGGCCGTTGCCCCAGCGCGAAGCCGATGCGCAGACCGGCAAGCGAACGGGATTTCGACAGGGTCTGGATCACCAGTAGATTGGGATAGGTTGAAACGAGCCCGACGGCGCTTTCACCGCCGAAATCGATATAGGCCTCGTCGATGACGACGACCGCATCCGGATGGGCGGCAAGAAGTGCCTCGATGCCGGCAAGCGGCAGGCCGATGCCGGTCGGCGCGTTCGGATTGGGGATGATGATCGCGCCGCAGGGCCTGTCGTAATCGGCCAGCCGGATCCGGAACCCATCGTCAACGGGCACCTCGATCGCTTCGATGCCGTATAGCAGGCTATAGGTCGAATAGAAGGCGTAGGTCACATCGGGATAGAGAAGCGGCCGCTCATGTTTCAGCAGCGCCTGGAACGCATGCGCGAGAACCTCGTCGGAGCCATTGCCGACGAATACTTCCTCCGCCGTCAGGCCGAAACGGGCCGCGATCGTCTCGCGCAATTCCGTGGCAGTGGGATCGGGATAGAGCCGCAGACGATCGTCCGCCGCCTGCCGGATCGCCTTGAGTGCCTTCGGCGACGGCCCGTAAGGGCTCTCGTTGGTATTGAGCTTGACCATGTTCGCGATACGGGGCTGCTCGCCCGCGACATAGGGCCGAAGCTTGCTGACGATTGGCGACCAGTACTGGCTCATCCGAAGTTGCGGGCGGTCATTCCGCCGCCGTCCGCTGGCCGAAACGCTTCTCGATATAGTCGACAACAAGCGCCTCGAAATCGGCGGCGATATTGGGACCGCGTAACGTCAGCGCCTTCCGGCCGTCGATGAAGACGGGGGCTGCCGGCGTTTCGCCGGTACCCGGAAGCGAAATGCCGATATCGGCATGTTTGCTTTCGCCCGGCCCGTTGACGATGCAGCCCATGACGGCGACGTTCAGCGCCTCGACGCCGGGGTATTTTTCGCGCCAGACCGGCATGTTCTTGCGGATGTCGTTCTGGATGTTCTGAGCAAGTTCCTGGAATACCGTCGACGTCGTGCGTCCACAGCCCGGACAGGCCGCAACGACGGGTATGAACTGGCGAAAGCCCATGACCTGCAGGATCTCCTGCGCTACCTGGACTTCGCGCGTGCGGTCGCCGTTCGGCTCGGGTGTCAGCGACACGCGGATCGTATCGCCGATGCCGTGCTGTAGCACGAAGCCCATCGCCGCAGACGAGGCGACGATGCCCTTGGTGCCCATGCCGGCTTCGGTCAGGCCGAGATGCAGCGCATGATTGGAGCGTTCGGCGAGCATGGAATTGACGGCGATCAGGTCCTGGACCTGGCTGACCTTGGCCGACAGGATGATGCGATTGCGCGGCAGGCCGATCTCTTCGGCAAGGCCTGCCGACAGCAGCGCCGACTGCACGATCGCCTCGCGCGTCACCTGCCTGGCCGAAAGCGGCGATCCGGCTTCGGCATTCTGGTCCATCAGCGCCGTCAGCAGATCCTGATCGAGCGAACCCCAGTTGACGCCGATGCGCACCGGCTTGTCATAGCGGATCGCCATCTCGATGATCTCGGCGAACTGCTTGTCCTTCTTGTCCTTGAAGCCGACATTGCCCGGGTTGATGCGGTATTTCGCCAGCGCTTCGGCACAATCCGGATGATCGGCGAGCAGCTTGTGGCCGATATAGTGGAAGTCGCCGATCAAGGGCACGTCCATGCCGAGGCGCAGAAGCCGCTCGCGGATCTTCGGCACGGCGGCCGCACTCTCGTCGCGGTCGACGGTGATGCGTACCAGTTCCGAACCCGCCCGGTGGAGAGCGGCGACTTGCGCGACGGTGGAATCGATATCGGCCGTATCGGTGTTCGTCATGGATTGCACGACGACCGGCGCCCCGCCGCCGACGATGACGCCGCCGACATCGACGGCAACGGAAGCGCGGCGCGGTTTCGGATCAAAATCGGCGGCTGAAGACATGGAGAGTTCTTGCACCCCTAAAAACAGTGCTTTTCAGGTGGATCAAGGCCGGCTGCTTGTCAACCGCCCCTGATATCACTTTTGTTGGGAGGCGGCTCAGTGACCGCCTCCGGAGGTCTCATCGGCATAATGGGCCAGGTTGGACAGCAGCAGAACGACAATGAGCAGCACCGGCAGCGCCATGAAAACGACGGCAAAGCCGATATGCTCGGCGACGAAGCCGATCAAGGATGGCGCAACCAGCATGCCGGAATAGCCCATGGTCGTGACCACCGAGATGCCGATGCCGGGCTTGAGGCCGGGAATATTGCCCGCCGCCGAGAAGGCGATCGGCACCATGTTGGAAATGCCGATACCGCAAAAGGCAAAGCCCAGAATGGCAAGCTCGGCATTGGGGGCCAAGCCTGCAAGCAGCATGCCGACAATGGCAAAAAGCGTGCAGATCCGCAGCGTCTTGACGCCGCCCAGGCGGTCGCGCACCAGGTCGCCGGCAAAGCGCATGATTGCCATGGTGGCGGAAAAGGCTGCGAAACCAAGACCGGAAAGTGCCACGGACGCATCCATTTCCTGCCGAAGATAGAGCGCACCCCAGTCGAGAACAGCGCCTTCCGGCACCATGCTGAACAGCGCCATCAATCCGAGCAGCCACGGCAGCGGCACCATCGGCAGCTTCGTCTTTTCCTTCTTGGTGTCGGGATGCGGCGGATCCGCAAGGATCATCGGCCATGCCAGAGCAAGGAAGATTGCCGCCAGCACCGTCGCCAGTTGCGCATGGCCGAGAATGCCGAGCTTGGAGATCACGATGCCACCGAGACCGGAGCCGATCAGTCCGCCAAGGCTCCAGAAAGCATGGCAGGACGACATGATGGCGCGGCGCATGGATTTCTCGACCGAGACCGCATTGGCATTCATCGCCACATCCATTGCGCCGATGAAGCCGCCGAACAGGAAGAGCGAAATCGCCCCGGCGAGCACATTTGGCGCCAGCGTCAATGCCAGTAGCAACGGCAGTACGCAGACGGCCAGCACCTGAACGACGATACGCGAGCCGTGTTTGGCGATCTGCGCACCGGCGATCGGCATCATAACCAGCGAACCGACGCCGAAGACCAGGATCATCAGCCCAAGCTCGAACTTGCTCAGCGCCAGACGCTCGGCAAAATCCGGGATCTTCGGCGCCCAGCAGCCGACGACAAAACCATTCATAAGAAAGAGCAGGGAAACCGCCGCCCTGCTTCTGGTAATGAAGCCGCTCCGGACCCCCGGCGTACTCACATGACTATCCATTTTTCGGTCTTCCTCATCGCCGGGCTTTCACCCGCCCGATTTCCCTAAACTCTATGACGTCGCCTCAGTTCGTTTTCTCGGCGAGAACAGTTCTGCATCCGCGCTCGCGGTAACGGGCGAGAATGGCCGGATCGGAATCGTGCTCGACGACCAGGCATTCGCAATGGGCAACCGGCAGGATGCTATGGGGGGCAGCAGTGCCGAATTTCTCCAAGGTTGCAGCCACCAGCACCCTCTTGCTCCTGGACGTTGCAAAGCGCTTGAACTCCGCATCCTCGAAGCCGAACACCGTGATGCCGGCCTCGAGGTCGACGCCGCAGGCGCCGAGAATGCAGAGATCGGGCGAAATCTGCTCCATATCCCGCAAGGCCTTGGCGCCGAGCGAACCGCCCGTCTGCCGGTCGACCATCCCGCCGATCAGAATGACGTTGACGGCAGGCTTGTCGATCAGCGCCGCGGCAATCGCCGGCGCATTCGTCGCAGCCGTGAGTACAAGTTCGGCCGGTAATGCGTTGGCAATCGCCAGATTGGTGCTGCCGGCGTCGAAGAATACGGTCGAACCCGCAGCAATCTGCTTTGCCGCAGCGCGCCCCAGCGCCTGTTTCCGGTCAGCCGCAAAACCGATGCGCTGCGTCAGGCTTCCGTGCGCCGGCGAGACCGGCAATGCACCGCCATAAACCCGCTCGCAGAGCCCTGCCGCCGCCATCTCGCGCAGGTCCCGCCGCACCGTATCCTCGGAGACGCCGAATTCGAGCGCAAGCTCCGTCGCCAGCACGCGGCCATTCAGCCGCAGCCTCTCGGAAATCACGCCTTGGCGCTCTCGCAACAGAAAATCCTGCATGTTCCTACCGGATCGAGACCTCATAAACCGAAAACGTGCATAAACACTTATGATCATGCAGGCAATATGCACGGTTACACGTTTTCTGACGTTTCGAAACAAAGCTCCACCACAAGAGAAAATATGCCCTATTGACCGGTCCGAGAGGCGGGAATATCGATTGATCATTCCCGATTCCCGCCGGCATATCCGCCACTGGTGCGTCCTCCCCGTGAAAAACTCCGTCAGCCTGGGCATTCTGCTCACGACCCTCGCCTATATGGCGTTCACCTTCCATGACGCGATCATCAAGGTCCTGGCTTCAACCATTCCCGTCTGGCAGATCCTGTTTTTTCGCAGTCTGACGATCCTCGTCGGTTGTCTCGCCTATGGTCGCGGCACGCTCGTTCAACAGACGCTGAGGTCGCCGATCATCAAACCGATGATTGCCCGCAGTGTCCTTCTGCTCTGCGCCTGGCTTTCCTATTATTCCGCCGCAAGCCGCCTGCAGCTTGCCGAAGTGACCACGCTTTATTACGCCGCACCTGTCGTCGGCACCTTGCTTGCCTGGTTCATCCTGAAGGAGAAAGTCGCGCTGGCGCGTTGGCTGGCCGTCGGCGTCGGCTTCGTCGGTGTCGTCATCGCCTGCAATCCGATCGGTCTCACCATCTCCTGGCCGGTCTACCTGGCGCTGCAGGCGGCCGTGCTCTGGGCTGGCGCAATGGTGCTGCTGCGCAAGACCTCACTGCACGAAAAGACCATTATCCAGCTCGCCGTTTCCAACGTCTTTTTTCTTGCCATGACCGGCGTTGCCGTTCTCTACACTTGGCGGACACCCGATATGACGCAGCTCGCGCTCCTCATCGCCACCGGCATCGTTGCGGGCTGCGCGCAGTTCGCCCTTTTTGAAGGCATGCGCCAAGCGCCCGTCTCCGTGCTTGCGCCATTCGAATACAGCTCTCTCATCTGGGCCTTCCTCTTGGGTTATCTGATCTGGGCCGATATCCCCACGCCCAATGTGGTCGTCGGCGCGGCGATAATCCTCGGCGCCGGATTGATCATCATCGTCAGCGAAAAACTGCGCCGCCGCATCACGGCCTGATGCCTGTTTCTGCAGGTTTCATGGTTCAAACGGCCGCTTGAGAAAAATATTTGCAGTTGCTGCTTTTATTCGCGGTTTTCTACGCTTCCGGCGCCCTAATTTTCTGCAAACTATCCGCACCCGATGACAACCTCCCAAGGATGGATAAAACAATGAACTGGTTGAAAACCGTCGCCGCCGCTGCCTTCATTCAGGCTGCGGCCCTCCTGCCTGCCCATGCCGGTGAAAACCTCGCCGCCATCAAATCGGCCGGCGCCATCAAGATCGGCACCGAAGGCACCTATGCGCCCTTCACCTATCATGACGAAAGCGGCAAGCTCGTCGGCTTCGATGTCGAGATCGGCGAAGCGATCGCCGCCAAGCTCGGCGTCAAGGCTGAGTTCGTCGAAGGCAAGTGGGATGGCCTGATCGCCGGCCTCGATGCCAAGCGCTACGACACCGTCATCAACCAGGTCGGCATCACCGAAACCCGCAAGCAGAAATACGATTTCTCCGAACCCTATATCGCCTCCAAGGCCGTGCTGATCGCCCGCGACGGCGACGACAGCATCAAGTCCTTTGCCGACCTGAAGGGCAAGAAGGCCGCCCAGTCGCTGACCAGCAACTTCGGCAAGCTCGCAACCGAAGCCGGTGCCGAGCTCGTCGGCACCGACGGTTTCGATCAATCGATCCAGTTGGTATTGACCAAGCGCGCCGACGCCACGATCAACGACAGCCTCTCCTTCCTCGATTTCAAGAAGCACAAGCCGGACGCGCCGGTGAAGATCGTCGCCGAGCAGGAAAATGCCGATTACTCCGGCATCATCATCCGCAAGAACGAGCCGGAGCTTCTCGCCGAAATCAACAAGGCGCTTGCCGACATCAAGGCCGACGGCACTTACAAGAAGATCGCCGACAAATATTTCGGCCAGGACGTTTCCAAGTAAGTTCAACTGAAGAAAAGTCCCCTCCCCAACCCCTCCCCACAAGGGGGGGGTTGGCGGCGGATCGCCTCATCTCAAAATATCGTTTCGGCTGGCAGTTCGGTTGCTATTTCGTGCAGGGCGAGAGACTAGATAAGCCCCTCCCCCTTGTGGGGAGAGGTTGGGGAGGGGTATTCCACTTCAACGACCCAACCGACGAGAGGGAACCCCCTTGCCGCACTGGCTCCAACTGATGGCGGAATCGCTGCCCTCGCTCCTCTGGGCGGGGTTGATCTTCACCATTCCGCTGACCCTGCTATCCTTCGCCTTCGGCCTGACGCTCGGGCTCGCCACCGCAATCGCCCGGCTCTTCGGGCCGACGCCGCTTTCGGCTGTCGCCCGCTTCTATGTCTGGGTCATCCGCGGCACGCCCCTGCTCGTTCAGCTCTTTGTCATCTTCTACGGCCTGCCGAGCCTCGGCATCCTGCTAGATGCCTTTCCGGCCGCCCTCATCGGCTTCACGCTGAATATCGGCGCCTATAGCTCCGAGATCATCCGCGCCGTCATTTCCTCGGTACCGAAGGGCCAGTGGGAAGCCGCCTATTCGATCGGCATGAGCTGGCGCCAGGCGATGAGCCGCACCATCCTGCCGCAGGCCGCCCGCGTCGCCGTGCCGCCTTTGTCGAATACCTTCATCTCGCTGGTCAAAGACACCTCGCTTGCCGCCGCCATCACCGTGCCCGAGCTCTTCCAGGCAGCACAGCGCATCGTCGCCACCACCTATGAGCCGCTGATCCTCTATATCGAGGCGGCGCTGGTCTATCTCGTCCTGAGCTCCGTCCTTTCGCAGCTGCAGGTGCGGCTGGAACGCCGCTTCGCGCGGTACGGCGGCATGCTGGAGGCAAATGCATGATCGAGCTTTCCAACATCGAAAAGCGCTTCGGCGACGCCGTCATCCTCAAGGATATCAGCATCCGCATCCCCGAAGGCAGCGTTACCGCGCTCGTCGGTCCTTCCGGCGGCGGCAAGAGCACGCTGCTGCGCTGCATCAACCTGCTCGAAATTCCGACCGCCGGCTCCATCCGCCTCGGAGAGGAAACGCTGGCCTTTGCGCCGGGCAAACGAACGAGCTGGCCGGCGATCCAGAAGATCCGCCGCCAGACCGGCATGGTCTTCCAGAACTTTCAGCTCTTTCCGCATCAGACCGCGATCGAGAATGTCATGGAAGGCCTGGTGACGGTGCTGAGATGGCCGAGGGAAAAGGCTCGCGAGCGTGCGATGGAATTGCTGACCAAGGTCGGCATGACCCACAAGGCCGATGCCTGGCCTTCGACGCTGTCGGGCGGCCAGCAGCAGCGTGTCGCGATCGCCCGCGCGCTGGCGCCGTCGCCGCGCGTGCTTCTGTGCGACGAGCCGACATCTGCCCTCGATCCCGAGCTTTCGGCCGAAGTGGTCGATGTGCTGGGCAAGCTTGCCAGCGAAGGCACGACGATGGTGATGGCGACCCACGATCTCCGGCTCGCCTCGAAGATCGCCAATGACGTCGTTTTCCTGGAAGCCGGCAGCGTGGTGGAAACGGGCAGCGCCAGAGCAATCTTCAGTGCGCCGGAGCGCGAACGCACCAAGCGGTTCATCTCGACGATCAACGCCGCCCATACTTACGATATCTGAGCTAGAGCATGCCGAAAAGTGTGAGCGGTTTTCGGACGACATCATGCTCTATTTCTTTGCTTTAGATCCGGATGATTTTAGGCCGACCTGGCTTAAAATCATCCGGATCTAATGCCGGGATGCGAACATCCCGGCATTGGCTGGAACTCCAATCAGGAGGCCGTGACGACGGCACGCGCCGCCTTCAGCGCATTGCCCCACCAGGTGAGCTGGTCGAGCTGGTTCCTCGCCGCTTCGTTGAGATGCGCGTAATCGCTGAGGCTCTTGCCTTCCTTGAGAACGCCGAGATATTCGCCAAGCGCGATATGAACGCCGGTTTTCACCGAAGCCGCACCCATTTCCACGAAGATCAGCCGGAGATGCTCGACTGCACGTGCGCCGCCGACGCCGCCGTAACCGACGAAACCGACCGGCCTGTGAATGAACTCGCCGAGGTCGATGGCGTTCTTCAGAACCGCCGTCGGAGCGTGATTGTACTCGGCGACGGTGAAAATGAAGCCGTCGAATTCACGCAGCTTCTTTTTCCAGCGCTCTGCCGTCTCGCTTTCAGCGGTCGTGGCACGCTGCTCACCGAAAAAATGCATGGGGTAGTCGAGCAGGTCGAGAACCTCGACCTCGATGTCCTGCCGCTCGGCGGCGATAGCGGCAATCCACTTGGCCGGATGCTCGGCAAAACGGCCAATACGCGTGCTGCCGACGATGACGGCAATCTTCAACTTGCTCATGGAGATGATTTCCTGATGGGTCTTGGGGGCGGATGGTGGGAGCGCAAGCTTATGAGAAAGCCTCCGCGCCGGGCAAGGCGCGAAGGCTTCGAACAATCAGCTTTTTTACCGGCCGATCGTACACAATCGAGTGAATGGAGCCAGCTCACAAAGTCGGCTGATGGGCGCCTTCAGCCTGCGTAGACGACGAGCAGGTCCTTGGCGTCGATCTGGTCGCCGGCCCGCACCAGCACTTCGGAAATCGTCCCATCCTTTTCCGCATGCAGCGCCGTTTCCATCTTCATCGCCTCGATCGAGACGAGCACGTCACCGGCATTGACGGCCTGGCCGGGCGAGACGAAGACACGGCTGATGACACCCGGCATCGGCGCGCCGACATGAACGGCATTGCCCGGTTCGGCCTTGCGGCGGACGGCGGCACCCGTCGCCCCATGGGCCCGGTCCGGCACCTTGATACGGCGCGGCTGGCCGTTGAGTTCGAAGAAGATGGTCACCATGCCCTGGCTGTCTGTCGCGCTCATCGCCTGGTTGACGATGACGAGCGTCTTGCCGCGCTCGATATCGGCAAACAGCTCCTCGCCATCCTTGAGACCATAGAAATAGGCGGGCGTCGGCAGCACCGAGACCGGACCGTAGGTATCGGAGGCGAGCGCGAAGTCGGTGAAGACCTTCGGATACATCAGGTAGGAAGCGAATTCGAAGTCGCTGACCTCGCGCTCGAGTTTCGTCTCGATGACTTTGCGCTCCGCATCGAGATCGGCCTCCTTGAGCAGCGAGCCGGGGCGCACGGTATAGGGCTTGTCGCCCTTCAGCGCCTTCTTCTGCAGCGCTTCAGGCCATCCCGACGGTGGCTGGCCGAGATCGCCCTTCAGCATCGAGACCACCGATTCCGGGAAGGAGACTTCCTTGTCGGGGCTGACGACGTCGGCAACCGTCAGGTCCTGGGATACCATCATCAGCGCCATGTCGCCGACGACCTTGGAAGACGGCGTCACCTTGACGATATCGCCGAACATCTGGTTGGCGTCGGCATAGGCCTGCGCCACCTGATGCCAGCGGGTCTCGAGGCCGAGCGAGCGGGCCTGTTCCTTGAGGTTGGTGAACTGGCCGCCCGGCATTTCATGCAGATAGACTTCGGATGCCGGGCCCCTCAGATCGCTTTCGAAGGCGGCATACTGGTTACGCGCCGCTTCCCAATAGAAGGAGACGCGGCGGATCCATTCCGGATCGAGGCCCGGATCGCGCTCCGTGCCGCGCAGCGCCTCGACGATCGAGCCGAGACAGGGCTGCGAGGTATTGCCGGACAGCGCATCCATCGCGGCATCGACGGCATCGACGCCGGCATCGACGGCGGCAAGAACGGTCGCGGCCGCAATACCCGATGTATCATGCGTGTGGAAATGGATCGGCAGGCTGGTCGCTTCGCGCAGCGCCTTGAACAGAACCTTCGCAGCCGCAGGCTTGAGAAGGCCCGCCATATCCTTGAGCGCGATGATATGCGCCCCGGCCTTCTCGAGTTCGACCGCAAGGTCGGTGTAGTATTTCAGATCGTATTTCGGACGGGCCGAGTTCAGGATATCGCCGGTATAGCAGATCGCCGCCTCGCAGAGCTTGTTCTCCTCGGCAATGGCATCCATCGAGACGCGCATGTTCTCGACCCAGTTCAGGCAGTCGAAGACGCGGAAGAGATCGATGCCGCCCCTCGCCGCCTGGCGGACGAAATATTTGACGACATTGTCGGGATAATTGGTGTAGCCGACGCCGTTGGCGCCGCGCAGCAGCATCTGCAGCAGAAGGTTCGGCGCGCCCTCTCGGATCAGCGCCAGGCGCTCCCACGGGTCCTCGGTCAGAAAGCGCATGGAGACGTCAAAGGTCGCGCCGCCCCAGCATTCGAGCGACAAAAGGCCTGGCAGCGCATGCGCATAGGTGTCGGCAATGCGGGCGATGTCATAGGTGCGCATGCGGGTGGCGAGCAGCGACTGGTGGCCGTCGCGCATCGTCGTGTCGGTCAAAAGCACGCGCTTTTCGTTGCGCATCCATTCGCCGAATTTCTTCGGGCCGAGCGTGTCGAGGAGTTGCTTCGTACCATCCTTGACCGCATTGCCGTTGGCGTAGGGAACCACCGGCTCGGCAGCGTTATCAAGCGGCCTCGGCCTGTCCTTGGCCTCGGGATGGCCATTGACGGTGACGTCGGCGAGATAGGTCAGGAGCTTCGTGGCGCGATCCTGGCGCTTGACCTGCTGGAAGAGTTCCGGCGTCGTGTCGATGAAGCGTGTCGTGTAGCTGTTATCCCTGAACTTGGGATGGCCGATGATCGCTTCGAGGAAGGTCAGGTTGGTTGCCACGCCGCGAATGCGGAATTCGCGCAGCGCCCGGTCCATGCGGGCAATCGCTTCGGACGGATTGGGCGCCCATGCCGTGACCTTGACGAGAAGCGGATCGTAAAAGCGGGTGATGATCGCACCCGAATAGGAGGTGCCGCCATCGAGGCGGATGCCGAAACCGGACGCCGAGCGATAGGCGGTGATGCGGCCGTAGTCCGGAATGAAATTATGCTCCGGATCTTCCGTGGTGATGCGGCACTGCAGCGCATGGCCGTTGAGACGGATATCTTCCTGGCGCGGAACTCCCGATTCCGCCGTGCCGATCGCAAAACCGTCGAGAATGTGGATCTGCGCCTTGACGATATCGATGCCGGTGACGACTTCGGTCACCGTATGCTCGACCTGGATGCGCGGATTGACTTCGATGAAGTAGAATTTGCCGGTATCGGCATCCATCAGGTATTCGACGGTGCCGGCGCCGATATAATTGGTCGCGGCTGCGATCTTCAGCGAATAGGCGGCGAGTTCCTGGCGCTGCGCCTCAGAGAGATAGGGCGCCGGCGCGCGCTCGACGACCTTCTGGTTGCGGCGCTGGATCGAGCAGTCACGCTCGAAGAGATGCACGACATTGCCATGCGTATCGCCGAGAACCTGGCTTTCGACATGGCGGGCGCGCTCGACGAGCTTTTCCAGATAGACCTCGTCCTTGCCAAAGGCCGCCATCGCCTCGCGCTTGGCTTCCGTCACCTCGCGGGCGAGATCCTTGGGATCGCGGATCGCGCGCATGCCGCGCCCGCCGCCGCCCCAGGAGGCCTTCAGCATGACGGGGTAGCCGATCCCGTCCGCCATCTTCGCCACTTCGGCCATATCCTCCGGCAACGGCCCGGTGGCCGGCACCACGGGAACACCGACCGAGATCGCCAGGTTGCGCGCTGCGACCTTATTGCCGAGCTGGCGCATCGTATCGGCCTTAGGGCCGATGAAGATGATGCCGGCCTTGTTGCAGGCATCGACGAATTCGGGGCTTTCCGACAGCAGGCCATAGCCGGGATGGATGGCATCGGCGCCGGAGAGTTTGGCAACGCGGATCACCTCCTCGATCGACAGATAGCTCTCGATCGGGCCCATATCCTTGGAAAGATGCGGACCGCGGCCGACCTGGTAGCTCTCGTCCGCCTTGAAGCGGTGCAGCGCCAGCTTGTCCTCCTCCGCCCAGATCGCCACGGTTTTTATTCCAAGCTCGTTGGCCGCGCGGAACACGCGAATGGCAATTTCGGAGCGATTGGCAACGAGAATCTTGGAAATGGGCAAAACGGTCTCCTCAGACGTTCAGACGCGGGAATGCTGCACCCGCGAAGGAAATTCTTAACTTCTTGTCACAGAAAGTTCAATTTATCTTGCGACTGCGAAATGCAATTTTTCGACATGCTGAAGCAATTCCAGGAAAAGCGCCAAGCGGTTTGCGTCCGGAGTTGCATAAAAAATAAAAAGCAGAGCGGTTTCGCTTCGATGAGAAGCGGAATTGCTCTAACTTATCAGGCCATGACGGAAGGCAAGCGCTACCACCTGCTGCCTGTTTTTCGCCTTCAGCTTATCCTGCAAGCCGTTCATATACCAGTCGACGGTGTGGTTTGAGATCTTCAGCATCTTGCTGATCTCCATCGACGTCATGCCTTCGGCGAGATAATGCAGGATTTCCATCTCGCGCCGCGTCAGCGGCGTGTCGGCCGGCAGCACGGTTTCCAGTGCCTGCGCCTCGCCTTTCAGATCGAGCAACCGCCAGAAGGCCTTGCGCGCCACCGCCTCCAGCAATGCGATTTCCACCGGCGACAGCTCGATCGGCTTGCCGGCGAGACTGAGGCTGGCGAGAATGCCGTTTCGTCCGTGGATGGGAAAGATGTAGCCATCCTCCAACCCGTGCCCGAAGGCATCGACCATCATCTGCTCCATGCGGCGATGATAGGCGTCCTTGCGGAAGGCCGCCATCGCCTCCCGCCAGCGGAAAGGCCGCTGCGCATGAGCGAGATAGCGCACCATCGGATCGATCAGAGCATATTTTTTCGCGGCATATATCTGCGGCCATTGTTCCGGCCAGCGGCCGGCAAGCGTCGCAGCCCAGGGCTCCGGATTCTGCTGCATCGGGGTCTGCGGCAAATGGCGTGGCAGACCGTAATATTCGAAGCCGCAACCGTGGAGGATCTGCTCCAGCTCGGTGACGACGGCTTCAGGATTTGAGCATTCTTCCAGAATTACAAGCAATTGAATTAACGAATTAATATTCACAAAAATGCCCCTTGCCCGGACCTGATGCCCGCATGAGGCCCTCGGCGGCTGGTCAAACTGGTCGCGAAACGGTCTTCAATAAATGCAGTCTGTAATTTTAATGCTGCGCTAAACATTTAATAAAATGCAAGCGCAAATTGTCGCGAGATATAGCCGAACGGCAATTTCGGCGCCAGGGCCATCTCGTCACGTCCTGCAATAGTACGATCGTATCAATCATCACATCGGTTGAACCCTGAATACTCCGTTAATCGCCCGTTCAGGTAACCTTTTGTAGCATCGCATCATCCCGTTTTCGCAGATGCACAAGAGGTTCGACGTGACGCTATTCAAGGTCTATGCAAGGGCTCTGCGCTATCTTGGCGCCTACAAGCTGCGCGTATCCCTGGTCGTTGTCGCAAACATTGTTCTTGCGACGATCACCATCGCGGAGCCGATCCTGTTCGGTCGTATCATCGATGCGATTTCGGGCAAGGGTGAGGTCAAGCCCATCCTCTTCATGTGGGCGACTTTCGCCGTCTTCAACACCATTGCCTTCGTTCTGGTGGCCCGCGAGGCCGACCGGCTGGCCCATGGCCGGCGGGCGACGCTGTTGACGGAGGCCTTCGGCCGCATCATTTCCATGCCGCTTGGCTGGCACCATCAGCGTGGCACCTCCAACGCGCTGCATACATTGCTGCGCGCCTGCGAGACGCTGTTTGGCCTCTGGCTGGAATTCATGCGCAACCACCTGTCGACGGTCATCGCGCTTGCCCTTCTGATACCGACCGCGATGTCGATGGACCTGCGCCTTTCCGCCGTGCTCATGGTGCTCGCCATCGCCTACTGGCTGATCGGCCGCGTCGTGATGAGCCGCACCAAGGACGGCCAGGCTTCGGTCGAGAACCATTATCATACCGTCTTCTCGCATGTCAGCGACTCGATCAGCAACGTTTCGGTCCTGCACAGCTATAACCGCATCGAGGCCGAAACCAGGGCGCTGAAATCCTTTGCCGACCGTCTGCTCGAAGCCCAATATCCGGTGCTCGACTGGTGGGCGATCGCCAGCGCACTCAACCGCATGGCGTCGACCATCGCGATGATGGTGGTCCTGATCATCGGTACCATGCTCGTCCAGGCCGGCCAGCTGCGCGTCGGCGACGTCATCGCCTTCATCGGCTTTGCCAACCTGCTGATCGGCCGTCTCGACCTGATGCGCCAGTTCGCTACGCAGATTTTCGAGGCCCGTGCCAAACTTGAGGAATTCTATACGCTTGAAGACTCGGTGCGTGAACGTGAGGAGCCTGCCGGCAACGGCGAGATCAAGGACGTCAAGGGTGCGATCGAATTCCGCGACGTCTCCTTCGGCTTCGGCAACAGCTCACAGGGCCTGCACAACGTCTCCTTCTCGGTGAAGGCAGGCCAGACGGTCGCGATCGTCGGCCCGACCGGCGCCGGCAAGACGACGCTCGTCAACCTGCTGCAGCGTGTCTACGATGCCCAGGGCGGCAAGATTCTCGTCGACGGCACCGATATCACCAAGGTGACCCGCAAATCGCTGCGTCGCCACATCGCCACCGTCTTCCAGGATGCGGGCCTGCTGAACCGTTCGATCAGCGACAATATCCGCCTTGGCCGCGAAGGCGCCAGCGAAGAGGAAATGCGCCGCGCGGCCGAAGCCGCCGCCGCTGCCGACTTCATCGAGACCCGCGAGGATCGCTACGATACGCATGTCGGTGAACGCGGCAACAAGCTCTCCGGCGGCGAACGCCAGCGCATCGCGATCGCCCGCGCCATCCTCAAGGACGCGCCGATCCTGGTGCTCGACGAGGCGACCTCGGCGCTCGACGTCGAGACCGAAGCCCGCGTCAAGGCCGCGATCGACAATCTGCGCCAGAACCGCACCACCTTCATCATCGCCCACCGCCTGTCGACGGTCCGCGAAGCCGATATGGTGCTCTTCCTGGATGACGGCCGCGTCGTCGAACAGGGCAGCTTCGACGAACTCAGCCACAGCAACGGGCGCTTCGCCGCCCTGCTGCGCGCCAGCGGCATCCTGACGGACGAAGAAGTCCGCAAGGCTCATGCGACCGAAGCAGCCTGATCTGTTCGGGTTTCAATAAAGGCCGGAAGGTAACTCCTTCCGGCCTTTTTTGTTTGTTCTCGGGCCGCGGATCGATCGACATTCGCAAATCGGTGGGCACGGAGGCCTTTGATGGGAGTGAAGCGATATGAGTTGAACGAGGCGCAATGGTCGAGAATTGCGCCTTTGTTGCCAGGCAAAGCCAGCGATCCAGGTCGGACGGGGGTAGATAACCGGTTGCTTGTGAACGGGTGTTTGTGGGTGCCGCGCTCGGGCGCACACTGGCGGGAACTGCCGGAGCGCTATGGCAAGTGGAAGACGGTCCATCGCCGGTTCAGTCGCTGGTGCCATGCTGGCGTATGGGAGCGGGTCTTTGATGCCCTCACTGCTGACCGCGACAATCAGTACTTAATGATCGACAGCACCATCGTGCGTGCCCATCAACAGCCGGCGAGCGGAAAAGGGGGGCCAAGGATCAGGCGCTGGGGCGTTCCAGAGGTGGATTGACGACTAAGATCCATATGCTGGCCGATGCACTCGGGCGTCCCTTGCGCTTATCGTGACGGCCAGCCCGCGCTCTTCTTCATGACCAGACAGGTCAGACCGTTCTGGGCGATAAAGCGCCTACCCTCAAACCGTTCCGAAGACCGAGAAACGTTGTCGCGTCCTGCGGGGCATCTCTCCGCCAAAGGTTATGTGCGTCAAGTTCAGCAAAATGGGCGGTCATGAGACTGGTCATGCT
>NZ_JAPCZO010000048.1:0-24543 GCF_025941625.1 Rhizobium acaciae | reverse complement strand
CGCGACGGAGTTCCGCAGGCATGCCGAACGCTTCGATATGCGCGAGCAGCAGCGCCGCGCCCATATGTCATTGTCGATCCCAGCGCTCTCCAGAAAGGCGATGGCACGTCTCGTGGAGATCGAGGCAGTGCGAGAGCGGGGTGGTGACGACGCCTACAAGGCCGCCTTTGCGCTTGCCACCGAAGACCGCTCGATCGTCCAGGAGGTCAAGGCGGTCAGCGAGGCGCTGACCGCCCGCTTCGATTGGAGCGCTTTTACGTCGAAGGCCGATGCGGTTGCCGAACGCAACATGATCGAGCGTATGCCGGAAGACCTCACGGATGAAAGACGCGGAGAGCTTACGCGGCTGTTCGAGGCCGTGAAGCGCTTTGCCGACGAGCAGCATCTCGCCGAGCGGCGGGATCGTTCGAAGATCGTTGCCGGCGCCAGTGCCGATCCCGAGAAGGAGAATGTCCCCATGCTCGCCGCCGTCACCGAGTTTAAGACCCCTGTCGACGAGGAGGCGAGATCTCGTGTTCTCTCAGATCCTCTTTATCGTCAGCAGCGAGCAGCGCTGGCGGCCGTGGCAAGCACGATCTGGCGCGATCCGGCCGGTGTTGTCGGCAAGATCGAAGAATTGCTTCAGAAAGGCTTTGCCGCCGACCGCATCGCCGCTGCAGTGACCAACGATCCGGCCGCCGCCTACGGTGCACTACGCGGCTCCGATCGCCTGATGGACCGGATGCTGGCTTCCGGCCGGGAGCGGAAGGAGGCAGTGCAGGCCGTGCCTGAAGCCGCCGCCCGCTTGCGCGCGCTCGGTTCGGCCTACGTCAATGTGCTCGATGGCCAACGCCAGGCTGTTGCCGAGGAGCGACGGCGCATGGCAGTCGCTATTCCCGGCCTGTCGCAGGCGGCGGAAGATGTGCTCATGCGGTTGACCGCCGAGGCGAAGAACAACGGCCGCAAGCTGAGCGCTCTTCCGACTTCGCTCGATCCCGGTATTCGCCGGGAGTTCGACGCCGTCAGCCGGGCGCTCGACGAGCGCTTTGGTCGTAGTGCCATCCTCCGAGACGAGAAGGATCTCATCAACCGCGTCCCACCGGTGCAGCGCCGCGCCTTCGAGGCGATGCAGGAAAGGTTGAAGGTCCTGCAGCAGGCGGTGCGCAAGGAGGGCAGCGAGCAGATCATCTCGGAACGGCGCCAGCGGGCTGTCAGCCGCGGGCGTGGCATCGACATGAATGGCCTTTAAACAAAACATGAGAGGCCATTTCTGTTGATCTGAATCCACAAATGATCAGTCTTGGCTGGAGTGTTCCGGTTGCATTATCCTGGCTGGGAAACGAACGGAAGGTGAAGAAGGTATAGCAGCTCAGACGAGCAGAATGCGTTTATCCAGATGCGTAGGCGATGGGGCGTGCCGGCGAAAATGCCAAACGACTAATTCCGATTGGAGCCGGATGCCGCTGCTCGTAGATCGTATACTGTTCCTATCGTTTCGATGGAACCCATGTCGCACCGGGTCGTTCTCCATGTTAACGGGAGAATATGCATGTCGAAAACCCTGCTCTACGGCGCGACCAAGATCGACGAGACGAACAGCGCTTATGCGCCGATCGAAAGCCTCGCCCAGTTCCAGTGGAAGAACCGCGTCTTCATCCTTTTCGCCGACAGGGATAATTCCCGCGCCGGCCGGCAGGAAAATCAGCTGCTGGCCAATCGCTCGGCCCTCGACGAGCGCGACCTAGTGGTGCTGAAGGTTTCGGGCACCGGCGTTCGAGCACTCTTCGGTGCGGTTGACGGCCTCGACGGCGAAGCGATCCGCCGCGATCTCGACGTGCCGGAGGTCGGCGAATTCGCCGCTTTCCTTCTCGGTAAGGACGGCACCGTCAAGCTCAAGGCTAGCGAGCCGATTACCGATGGCGAGCTCTTCGCCATTATCGACAGCATGCCGATGCGCGCTGCCGAATCGCTGAAGCCGGACAAGTTGTCCTGATATCGCTGAGAACCAAGATCACGAAGCAGAACCAAGATCATGAAAGGGAGGCGGTCATGTCCGTGCCCAACGAACCCATTCCAGACCAGCCGCCGATGCCCGGGCCCGGCTGGAAGCCGGTGCCGCCGATCAAGGAGCCGGAGCCGGACAGGCTGCCTGACGAGGCACCCGTTCCCAATCCAGACGAGAACGACGAGCCGGCAAAACACGCTTTCGAGACCTAAAGAAAAATATGCCGTTCGGCGCTGACGAGTTCCTGCAGGAAATCGGCGACGCTCCTGACGCGCATGAGGTCGCGCGCCGTTTCGTGATAGGTCGTCCAGTAAGCGCGGCGGATCGAAACCTCCGGCAGGATGCGCTGCAGTTCCGGATATTGCCGGGCGATATAATCGTGCAGGATGCCGATTCCGGCGCCTGATCGTACCGCTTCCGTCTGCCCGATCGCCGTCGAAATTTCGAAGCTGGCATCCCAGCTCCGCATGACTGCGCCGGAGAAATTCAGCGAGGCGGTGAAGATCAGGTCCTCGACGTAACCGATACGCGGATGCGCCTTGAGCGCGTCGATATCCGCTGGCGTGCCCTGGGAGGCGAGGTAGTCGCGCGAGGCATAAAGGCCGAGCGTGTAATCCGTCAGCTTCGAGGATACGAGCCGCCCTTGGTCCGGTCGCTCAAGCGTGATGGCGATATCGGCCTCGCGCTGCGAGAGCGAGAAAGAGCGTGGCACCGGCACGAGTTGGATCTTCAGTGCCGGATGGCGCTCGATCAACCTGCCCATGCGCGGCGCAAGAAAGGAAACGCCGAAGCCGTCGGGCGCGCCGACGCGCACAGTCCCGGCAATTGCCGTATCTGTGTGGCCGAGGCTGGCCTGTGCTGCGAGCATTTCCGTTTCCATCCGCTCTGCGGATGCCAGGAACACTTCTCCTTCGGCCGTCAGCTCGCAGCCATTCGTGCGGCGGATGAAAAGTCGCGTCTTCAGCGCCTCTTCGAGCGAAGTCAGTCGGCGCGAGAGCGTGGCGTGATTGAGGCCCAGCCGCTTCGAGGCGGCAAGGATCTGCCCGGTGCGGGCGACGGCGAGGAAAATGCGAACATCGTCCCAGTTCATGGCTTGGCACGCATTGCGATCGGATCGACCTCGATAAGCGTCAACGATGTGACCATGTGCGCCGTCTGGTTCTTGTACTTAAGGAAATGCGGTGTTCGCAGATGGGCCTCGTATGCTTCCTGGTCGGCGTAGACCTCAAGGATACGGATCCGGTTTGGGTTGTCCCTGATGGAAACAGCGCTCAGGGAAAGGACGCCGTCTTCCAGCGCTAGGGATGCTTCGATTTCTTCCATGAGCAATGCGCGATAGGTTTCAAGCGTGTCCGGATCGATCTCCAGCTCCGCCATTCTGACGACGGGTTTCCGGCTCATCGGTTTGACCTCCCCCAGGGTTTGACTCGTCGGCGTTTGACTTGTTGGCGTGCCGTGCCAAGTTTGGAAGCAGCGGCAGCGCCTGATGCAACGATAGAGCTATAATTTACGCACAACGGTTGCTTATATCAGCGCATTGATTTGTGCAAATTGAAGTGCGATTGTCGGCCATCCAAACACAGGAGGAACACCCATGCGTGAGATCGGTCATTTCATCGGCGGCAAGCAGGTTGCCGGCACCAGCGGCCGCGTAAGCAACGTCTACAATCCGGCGACGGGCGAAGTGCAGGCGACGGTCGCACTCGCAAGCGTCGAGGAACTGCGCGCCGCGGTCGAAAACGCCAAGGCTGCGCAGCCGAAATGGGCTGCCACCAATCCGCAGCGCCGCGCCCGCGTCTTCTTCAAATTCGTCGAACTCCTGAACAAGCACATGGACGAACTTGCCGAAATCCTCTCCAAGGAGCACGGCAAGACGATCGAGGATGCCAAGGGCGACGTCATCCGTGGCCTCGAAGTCTGTGAATTCGTCTGCGGCATTCCCCATCTCGCCAAGGGCGAGTTCACCGAAGGCGCCGGGCCGGCGATCGACATGTATTCGATCCGCCAGCCGGTCGGCATCGGCGCCGGCATCACCCCCTTCAATTTCCCGGGCATGATCCCGATGTGGATGTTTGCGCCGGCGATCGCCTGCGGCAACGCCTTTATCCTGAAGCCCTCCGAGCGTGATCCCTCCCTGCCGATCCGCCTCGCCGAACTGATGATCGAGGCCGGCCTGCCGGCCGGCATCCTCAACGTCGTCAATGGCGACAAGGGTGCTGTCGACGCGATCCTCACCGATCCCGATATCGGCGCCGTCTCCTTCGTCGGCTCGACGCCGATCGCCCGTTACGTCTATGGCACGGCGGCGATGAACGGCAAACGCGCCCAGTGCTTCGGCGGCGCCAAGAACCACATGATCATCATGCCCGATGCGGACCTGGATCAGGCCGTCAACGCGCTGATGGGCGCAGGCTACGGTTCGGCTGGCGAGCGCTGCATGGCGATCTCGGTTGCCGTTCCGGTCGGCGAAGAGACCGCCAACCGCCTCGTCGAGAAGCTGACGCCGAAGATCGAATCCCTGCGCATCGGCCCCTATACCGACGACAAGGCCGACATGGGCCCGCTCGTCACCAAGGAAGCCTATACCCGTGTTCGCGGGTTGATCGACCGCGGCATCGAGGAAGGCGCCAAGCTCGTCGTCGACGGCCGCGATTTCAAACTCCAGGGCTATGAAGACGGCTACTTCGTCGGCGGTTGCCTGTTCGATCACGTCACGCCTGACATGGATATCTATAAGACCGAGATCTTCGGACCTGTCCTCTCCGTCGTTCGTGCCCAGAACTACGAGGAGGCGCTGTCGCTGCCGATGAAGCACGAATATGGCAACGGCGTCGCCATCTTCACGCGTGACGGCGATGCCGCCCGCGATTTTGCCTCACGCATCAATATCGGCATGATCGGCATCAACGTCCCGATCCCGGTTCCGCTCGCCTACCACTCCTTCGGCGGCTGGAAGGCCTCGAGCTTCGGCGACCTCAACCAGCACGGCACGGATTCGATCAAGTTCTGGACGAAGACCAAAACCGTCACCGCCCGCTGGCCCTCCGGCATCAAGAGCGGCGCCGAATTCGTCATGCCGACGATGAAGTGATCTTCACGACATTCCGATCTGCAATCTGCAATTCGGGGGCCTTTCGGCCCCCGAATTTCTCCTCGTTATAGTGACTGCCGGCGATTATCGGTCCGGCGTCGAGGATGTCCTGAGACAAGCGCGCGGTCTGCTCGCCATCGCCTATTTCCCCCAGCGCCGAGGATCAAACTGATGCGCAAGGCAGGCCCGAGCGCAAGCAGGCGATTCTGGATTACATCGAGATCCTGGAGCGGGATTGACGTCGCGGCAAATGGCCTCATAAGCTGAATGCGAATTTCATATTTTGGAATTGTTCAAAACTAGCAAACCGCCTATATAGGTCTGAACAGACGAGTCAGGAGAATGGCATGCGGTTGACGAAGCAGACGAACTATGCGGTTCGCATGTTGATGTATTGTGCTGCCAACGACGGGCACTTGAGCCGGATTCCGGAAATCGCCAGGGCCTATGGCGTTTCCGAGCTCTTTCTTTTCAAGATCCTTCAGCCGCTGAACAAGGCGGGTCTGGTCGAAACCGTGCGCGGTCGCAACGGTGGCGTGCGCTTGGGCAAACCGGCTGCCGATATTAGTCTTTTCGACGTCGTTCGGGTGACGGAAGACAGTTTCGCCATGGCCGAATGCTTCGAGGACGACGGCGAGGTCGAATGCCCCCTGGTCGACAGCTGCGGTTTGAATTCGGCGCTACGCAAGGCGCTCAACGCCTTCTTTGCGGTGCTGTCGGAATATTCCATTGACGACCTCGTCAAGGCGCGTCCGCAGATCAATTTCCTTCTCGGAATTACCGGCGAGCCGGCCTATCGCAAACCCGCGATCGTTGCCCCGGCCGCCTGATCAAAAGACCAGGATGAACTTTTGAACCGCGGTTGCCCCCAGCAATCGCGGTTTTTGTTTTTGCGGGCATCTCCTTGGCATCAGGAGTACGGGGAAATGCCGGCTACGTGTCGCGATGGGCGCGTTTTTATACCAAATGCGACAAAATTTCGGTCTTTTTTGTGCGAATATTTCCGAATGAGGCTGATTTTTGACGGAAAATTTCTAAAATTGTCCAGCTGGAAAAATTTTCTGCGTAGCCCGTTGCTTTCAGTAAATAAATATCGTTCCATCGAGCGTCGACCGAGATGGCAATCTACGGTCTCCAAACATCAAAAAAGAACAACCGGGAAACAATATTATGAAAAAGATCTCTGTCCTGCTGGCAGCGACGGCCTTGATTTCCGTCATGGCGACGTCGGCCTGGTCCAAGACCCTTGTTTATTGCTCCGAGGGCTCGCCGGAAGGCTTCGACCCCAGCCTCTATACGGCAGGCACGACCTTCGACGCGTCGTCGCGCACGGTCTATAGTCGCCTCGTCGAATTCAAGCATGGCGGCACCGAGATCGAGCCGGGCCTGGCCGACAGCTGGAGCGTTTCGGCCGACGGCAAGGAGTATACCTTCAAGCTGCATCCGGGCGTCAAGTACCAGACCACCGACTTCTTCACGCCGACGCGTGACTTCAATGCCGACGACGTCATCTTCTCGTTCGAGCGTCAGCTCAAGGCTGACAATCCGTGGAACAAGTATGTCGAGGGCGGCTCTTACGAATACGCCGCCGGCATGGGCTTTCCCGAGCTGATCAAGTCGATCGAGAAGGTCGATGACCTCACCGTCAAGTTTGTCCTCAATCATCCCGAAGCGCCGTTCCTCGCCGACCTTGCCATGGACTTCGCCTCGATCGTCTCCAAGGAATATGCCGACAAGCTTGCCGCCGACGGCAAGATGGCGCAGCTCAACCAGCAGCCGCTCGGCACCGGCCCGTTCACCTTCGTCGCCTACCAGCCGGATGCCGTTATCCGCTACAAGGCAAACGAAACCTATTTCAAGGGCAAGGAAAAGATCGACGATCTGGTTTTCGCGATCACCTCTGATGCTGCCGTCCGCGCGCAGAAGCTGAAGGCCGGCGAATGCCACCTCATTCCTTATCCGAATGCGGCCGACGTCTCCGAACTCAAGAAGGACGAGAACCTGACCGTGCTCGAGCAGGCCGGCCTGAACGTTTCGTATCTCGCCTACAACACCTTGATTGCTCCCTTCGACAAGGCCGAAGTCCGCAAAGCGTTGAACATGGCGATCAACAAGCAGGCGATCGTCGACGCCGTCTTCCAGGGTGCCGCAGCCGTTGCCAAGAACCCGATCCCGCCGACGATGTGGTCCTATAACGATGCCGTCGTAGACGATAAGTACGATCCCGATGCGTCGAAGAAGATGCTGGCAGATGCCGGCGTCAAGGATCTGAAGATGAAGATCTGGGCGATGCCGGTTTCGCGTCCGTACATGTTGAACGCGCGCCGCGCCGCAGAATTGATGCAGGCCGACTTGGCCAAGGTCGGTGTCGATGCAGAAATCGTCACCCATGAATGGGCCGAATATCTGAAGCTCTCGTCCGACAAGAATCGCGACGGTGCCGTCATCCTTGGCTGGACCGGCGACAACGGCGACCCTGACAACTTCATGGATACGCTGCTTGGCTGCGATGCTGTCGGCGGCAACAACCGCGCTCAGTGGTGCAACAAGGAATTCGACGATCTGATGACGAAGGCCAAGCTGACGGCCGACGTCGCCGAGCGCACGAAGGCCTATGAGCAGGCTCAGCTGATCTTCAAGAAGGAAGCTCCCTGGAATACGCTCGACCACTCATTGGTCTTCGTTCCGATGAGCAAGAAGGTCTCGGGCTTCTTCATGGACCCGCTCGGAATTCACCGCTTCGACGGTGTGGACATTTCCGAATAATAAAAAATCTGTAAACTGCCCGGTCAACGCCGGGTGCGGCCGGCGGTCAGGTTCCCCTGACCGCCGGAAATTATTGGAAAACCTGCTATGTTGCGTTTTTTCATCGGCCGCCTCGCGGTGCTGATCCCGACATTCCTTGGCGTTTCGCTGATAGCCTTCTCGTTCATCCGCATGATCCCCGGCGACCCCGTCATGCTTTTGTCGGGTGAACGTGTGATGGCGCCGGAACGTCACGCCCAGATCATGCACGATCTCGGTTTCGACCGGCCCATCTATGTGCAGTATTTCGATTATCTGGGAAAAGTGCTGCAAGGCGATCTCGGCACCTCGATCGTCACCAAGCGGCCCGTTCTCGGCGAGTTCTTCACATTGTTCCCGGCAACGCTGGAGCTTTCGCTCTGTGCCATCATTATCGCCGTCTGTCTTGGCGTGCCCGCCGGCGTCTTTGCGGCCGTCAAGCGAGGCACGTGGTTCGATCAGAGCGTGATGGGTGTTGCCCTCATCGGTTATTCCATGCCGATTTTCTGGTGGGGTCTGCTGCTCATCATCTTCTTCTCCGGCTATCTCGGTTGGACGCCGGTTTCCGGCCGCATCTCGCTGATGTATTTCTTCAAGCCGGTCA
This sequence comes from Rhizobium acaciae, assembly GCF_025941625.1. Taxonomy (NCBI): domain Bacteria; kingdom Pseudomonadati; phylum Pseudomonadota; class Alphaproteobacteria; order Hyphomicrobiales; family Rhizobiaceae; genus Rhizobium; species Rhizobium acaciae. Next base: position 16,080 of record NZ_JAPCZO010000048.1, on the reverse strand, counting down.
CCGGATTCATGCTCGTCGACAGCCTGCTGTCGGGGCAGAAGGGCGCTTTCGCCTCGGCCGTCAGCTACCTCATTCTGCCGACCATCGTGCTGGCGACCATCCCGCTCGCCGTCATCGCGCGCCAGACGCGTTCGGCGATGCTCGAGGTTCTGGGCGAGGACTATGTCCGCACCGCGCGCTCGAAAGGCTTGAAGCCGCTGCGCGTCGTCGGCGTGCATGCGCTGCGCAACGCGATGATCCCTGTCATCACCACGATCGGTCTGCAGATCGGCGTTCTTCTTGCCGGCGCCATCCTCACCGAGACGATCTTCTCCTGGCCGGGCATCGGCAAATGGATGGTCGATTCGGTCTTCAAGCGCGATTACGCCGTGGTCCAGGGCGGCCTTCTGCTGGTCGCTGGCGTCATCATGCTGGTCAATCTGATTGTTGATGTTCTCTACGGCTTCATCAACCCGCGCATTCGTCACTAGGAGCGGTCCATGAGCACGGTCACCGTCAAAACCGGCCAGCCATCCGCTCTTGCGGAGTTCTGGCATTATTTCTCCCGCAACAAGGGCGCCGTCATCGGCCTTGTGGTGTTCACCATCATCCTGGTCGTCGCAGTCCTTGCGCCGCTCTTTGCGCCGCATCAGCCGAACGAGCAGAACCGTGCGGTGCTGCTCGCAGTGCCGGCCTGGATGGAGGGCGGCAGCGCCTCCTTCCCGCTTGGAACGGATGCCGTCGGCCGCGATATCCTTTCGCGCCTGATCTACGGCGCGCGGTTCTCGCTCTTCATCGGCGTCGTCGTCGTCACGCTTTCGGTCATTTCAGGCGTCCTGATCGGCCTCGTCGCCGGATTTTTCCGCGGCAAGGTCGATACCGCAATCATGCGCCTGATGGATATCATCCTGGCCTTCCCGTCGCTGCTGCTCGCTCTCGTGCTGGTGGCCGTGCTGGGACCCGGTCTCACCAATGCGATGATCGCGATTTCGCTGGTCAACCAGCCGCATTTCGTGCGGCTGACACGCGCCTCGGTCATTTCAGAGCGCGAGAAGGAATATGTCATCGCCTCGCGCGTCGCCGGTGCCGGCACCTTCCGGTTGATGTTCAAGACGATCCTGCCGAACTGTCTTGGGCCACTGATCGTTCAGGCGACGCTCGCCTTCTCGGCGGCGATTCTCGATGCCGCCGCCCTCGGCTTTCTCGGTATGGGCGCCCAGCCGCCGACACCCGAATGGGGGACGATGCTGGCCGAATCCCGTGAGTTCATCTCGCGCGCCTGGTGGGTGGTGACGTTTCCGGGTCTTGCCATCCTCATCACCGTTCTCGCCATCAACCTGATGGGCGACGGCCTGCGCGACGCGCTCGATCCCAAACTGAAGAGGTCGTGATGCCACTCCTCGAGATTGAAAATCTGACGGTCGAATTCCAGACCTCTTCCGGTCTCTTCCGCGCCGTCGACGGTGTGTCGCTTGCCTGCGACAAGGGTGAGATCCTGTCGGTCGTCGGCGAATCCGGCTCGGGTAAATCCGTTGCCATGCTGGCCCTCATGGGGCTTCTGCCCTGGACGGCGAAGATCACCGCCGACCGGATGCAGTTCGACGGCAAGGACCTTCGCGACATCTCCGCCCGCCAGCGCCGCAGGATCGTCGGCAAGGATATGGCGATGATCTTCCAGGAGCCGATGTCGAGCCTCAATCCGTGCTTCACGGTCGGCTTCCAGCTCGGCGAGACCCTGCGCTTCCATATGGGTCTCAACCGCAAGGAGCGCCGCCAACGCTCGATCGAGCTCTTGAACCTCGTCGGCATTCCGGCGCCGGAAGAGCGGCTGTCGAACTTCCCGCATCAGATGTCGGGCGGCATGAGCCAGCGCGTCATGATCGCCATGGCGCTCGCCTGCAATCCGAAGCTCCTGATCGCCGACGAGCCGACCACCGCGCTCGACGTGACGATCCAGGCACAGATCCTCGATCTGCTCGTTCGCCTGCAGAAGGAGCAGGGCATGGCGCTGGTGCTGATCACCCACGATATGGGTGTCGTCGCCGAAACCGCTGAACGCGTGCAGGTCCAATATGCCGGCCAGAAGGTCGAGGAACAGCCGGTGAGGGCACTGTTCCGCGATCCGCATCATCCCTATACCGCAGCTCTGCTCGCAGCCCTCCCCGAACGCGCCAAAGTCGGCCAGCGTCTTCCCTCGATCGCCGGTGTCGTTCCCGGCCAGCATGGTCGCCCGACAGGCTGTCTTTTCGCGCCGCGCTGCGGCTTCGCCACGGTCGAATGCGATCGCGGTGTCGTCCGCCAGGGACCGGAGCTCGGACTGGCGCTCTGCAACTATCCTTTGAAGGACGGCAAGCCGCTCGGACATCCCGGCATCATGGCCGTTGAAACTGCAGGAGATCTCGTATGACGGGCGCCGTTCTCGAGGGCAGGGATCTCGCCCGCTTCTACACCGTCAATCGCGGGCTCTTCAAAGCCGATGCCACCGTCAAGGCGCTGAACGGCGTCAGCTTCAGCCTGCATTCCGGCAAGACGCTCGCCGTCGTCGGCGAATCCGGCTGTGGCAAGTCGACGCTCGCCCGCCTGGTCACGATGATCGAGAACCCGACATCGGGGCAATTGCTGATCGACGGCAAGCCCGCCCATGTCGGCGATCGCAGCCTGCGCAGCCAGGTGCAGATCGTCTTCCAGAACCCTTATGGCTCGCTCAACCCGCGCCAGAAGGTCGGCTCGATCCTCGAAGAGCCGCTGAAGATCAACACCAATCTCGACGCCGCCGCCCGCCGCCGCAAGGTGGAGGAGATGATGGCGCGCGTCGGCCTGCGTCCGGAGCATTATGGCCGTTACCCCCATATGTTCTCCGGCGGCCAGCGCCAGCGCATCGCCATTGCCCGCGCCCTGATGCTGCGGCCGAAGGTGCTGGTGCTCGACGAACCGGTCTCGGCGCTTGATCTCTCGATCCAGGCGCAGGTGCTGAACCTGTTGATGGACCTGCAGAAGGAGATGGGGCTTGCCTATCTCTTCATCTCGCACGGCCTGTCCGTCGTCCATCACATCGCCGACGAGGTGATGGTGATGTATCTCGGCCGTCCCGTGGAAACCGGTCCCGCCGCCGAGGTCTTCGCCAGGCCGCGCCACCCCTATACGGCAGCCTTGCTGTCGGCGACGCCGATCGCCGATCCCGATCGCGAAAAGACCCGCATCCGCCTGCAGGGCGAACTGCCTTCGCCGCTGAAGCCGCCGTCGGGCTGCCACTTCAATCCGCGCTGCTGGAAGGCGCAGGACCATTGTCGCCAGGTTTCTCCCGAATTAAGGGGAGAAGGCGCACAACAGTATGCCTGTCATTTCCCGCTGGACTGAGCGGGAAGCCAAGCTTGAGGAAAAAGCATGCCGGATGAGCGGACGAACAAACCCCATGCGATCATCGTTATGGGGGTCAGCGGCTGCGGCAAGTCCTCTGTCGGCGAAAAGCTCACTGAGGCCCTGCACCTGGCCTTCGTCGAAGGCGATGCGCTCCATCCCGCCGCCAATGTCGAGAAGATGTCGAAGGGCATTCCGCTGACTGATGAGGACCGGATGCCCTGGCTCGACCGCATCGGCGAAGACATCAAGGCCTCGTTGGAGAAGAGCGAGGGCATCATCGTTTCCTGCTCGGCGCTGAAGCGCCTCTATCGTGACAGGCTGAGGGCCGCTGCCGGCGGCAAACTGTTCTTCGTCTATCTCGAAGGTTCCAGGGCGCTGCTGATGAAGCGTATGGGCGAGCGCAAGGGACATTTCATGCCGGCCTCGCTGCTCGACAGCCAACTGGCGACACTTGAGGTACCCACAGGCGAGCCGGGCGTCGTCACCGTCGATATCGACGATACGATCGATGGCATCGCGGCGACTGCTCTCAAAGGTCTCGCTTCTCTCGGCATCACGGGTTGAAACGCTGCGGCGAATAGGCCGCAATATCGATGAACGGCGTCTCGCCGGTGATGAGTTCGGCAAGCACGCGGCCGGTCACCGGCCCGAGCGTCAGCCCGTGATGGGCATGGCCGAAGGCAAACCACAGGCCCTGATGGCGCGGCGCCTTGCCGATGATCGGCATCATATCCGGCGTGCAGGGGCGCGCCCCCATCCACGGTTCGGGATCGAGCCTGCCTCCGAGCGGGAAGATGGTGCGCGCCACGGCCTCGGCGCGGTCGAGCTGGACTGGCGTCTTCGGCGCGTCGAGCGTTGCAAATTCCGCCCCTGTCGTCAGGCGGATGCCGCGGTTCATCGGCGCAAGGAGATAGCCGCGTTCGGCATCGAGCGTCCAGTTGTTGAGAACGGCATTGCCCTCGGCGGCATAGTGCATGTGATAGCCGCGCTTGACGCCGAGCGGAAAGGAATAGCCGAGCCGGCGCGTTGCAACGGCCGCCCAGGGGCCGAGCGCTAACACCGCATCCTCGGCTTCGAGCGGACCTTCCGCGGTCATGATTTTCCACCCGGAGCCGAACGGACCGAGCGAGGCGGCGTCACCCGTCACGAAACGGCCGCCGATACTTTCAAAATAGCGGCGATAGGCCGATGTCAGCGCATGCGGGTCGAGCACCGACCAGGGATCGCGCCAGCGGATACCGCCGGCGAAATCGCAGGTCATATGAGGTTCCATGCGGGCGATATCGGCCGGAGTCAGGCTGTCATACTCCACGCCGAATTCATTCTGCCAAAGTGCTGCCTCCGCAAGAGCCCCGTCGCGCTTGGCTTCAGTGCGGAAAATCTTGATCCAGCCGTCCTTGCGGATCAGCTCTTCGGCCTGCGACGCCTCGATCAGATCCTTGTGTTGGACAACCGAATTTTCGATCAGCGGCGCATAGGCCCGGGTGATGATGGCGTGGCGGCGCGCATTGGAATTCCACCAGTAGCGGGCGAGAAAGGCGATCTGGCTCGGCAGCGTGCGCAGGTGATAATGCGCGTCGATGCGGTTATTCATAGCATAACGCAGCAAAAGCCCGAGCTGCTGGGGAAAGCCGTAGGGCGCCACACCTTCGCGCTGGATCAGGCCGGCATTGCCGAAGGAGGTTTCGTTGCCCGGATCCTTGCGGTCGATCAGCGTCACCTGCCGGCCGCGCCGCTGAAGATGGATGGCCGTGGAAACCCCGACGATGCCGGCGCCGAGCACGATTGCGTTCTTCGTCATTTCCGCTTGCATTCCGCTTTGTCTAACGCGGTGAAAATGCCCGCGCCGATACCGCGACGCAAACGGAAAATCGCATTCATTTCAAAATCATTGCGCTTTTCAGTGCGGCATTTTCAGCCTTTACGCGGACATAGAGGATAAGCGCGTTGAGAAGGGAAAAGACGATCGCGTAAAGCGGCAGGCCGAAGGCGAGGGGAAGGGCGGCGATCTCGCCGACGACGATCGCATAGTTCGGATGGCGGAGGAAGCGATAGGGCCCGGATCTGACGAGCGGCGCGCCGGGCAGGATGACGATACGCGTCGTCCAGCGGTCTTTCAGCGTCGCCAGCACCCAGAGCCGCAGCGCCTGCAGCCCCATGAACACCAGAAACCAGAAGAGCGCGACCGGCCTGCCTGGTGCAGTGAGCCAGAGGCCGATGATCCAGCCGGCATGCAGCGCCACCATGGTGGGATAATGCTCGGGTGCCACCTCTCTGGCGCCTCTGGCAAGAAGTGCTGCCGTATTGCGCCGGGCGAGCACGAGCTCTCCCAGCCGCTGCAGCGTCACGAAGGCAAGGAGCGCGATCGACGGCCACATCACGCGACCCTCCTGAGCGTCACGCAGCTCGCCGAAAAGCCCGGCCCCATGGCGATCATCGCGGCGCGCCCCGGCAATCCGGCACGGATCGCCCGCTCCAGCACGAATAGAACGGTCGGCGAGGACATGTTGCCGTATTCGGCCAGCACGGCGCGCTCGTGATCCAACGTGCCCGGCGCCATCGAAAGCGCGCTCTCCATTGCGGCCAGCACCTTCATGCCGCCGGGATGGCAGATGAAGCGGTCGATATCCTCCACCCTCAGCCCGCTGCGGGCCAGAATGGCCGTCACCGCCGGGCCGAGCTCCTTTTCGGCAAAGGGCGGCAGCGATTGCGCCAGCACGATGCCGAAGCCGCCGTCATCGATCTTCCAGCCCATGATATCGAGCGTGTCGGGAAAGAGATGCTCGCCGGTCGACTCCACCTCCGCCAGCCCGCTCTCGCCTGATCGCAGCACGCAGGCGGCCGCGCCGTCGCCGAAAAGCGCCGTCGCGATGATGTTTGGCCGCGTCAGCTCGTCCAGCCGGAAGGCCAGCGTGCAAAGCTCGATCGAGACGAAAAGCACAACAGCGCCCGGCCGGCTCCGCGCCAGCCTTGAGGCGATCGCAAAGCCCGACACGCCGGCGGCACAGCCGAGCCCGAAGACCGGCACGCGCTCGATATCGGATCTGAAGCCCATCCGGCCGGCAAGCTGTGCATCGAGGCTCGGTGTCGTAAAACCGGTGGAGGAGACCGTCACGACACAGTCGACATCGCCGGCCTCAAGCCCTGCCTGGCGAAGGGCCGAGCTGGCAGCCTCGACGAAAAGCCCGCCTGCCACCTCTGCAAAGGCCTGCATCCGGTCGTGCCAGCCATGCGGCTCGTCGAACCAGGCAAGCGGCCGCGCCGCATGGCGCTTTTCGATGCCGGCGCTATCGAAGACGCGGGCAAGATGGCGGAAATCCTCGAAGCGGTCGGCAAACAACCGGGCCGAGGCTTCGACCGCCTGTTTTTGGAAAATGACATGTTCGGGTGTGGCAATGGCCAGGCTGACGAGTTTGACGGTGTCGGTCACAGAATTCTCCTTGTCCCTCCGGCGGAACGAAGGAAAACACGCAGACGCCCAAATTATTCAGCTCTGAAGCTTCACGAAACGGTGAAGAAAGAAATGCAAGCGGCAGCCGAATAAAGCTGGATGCAGCGGTGTTCTCTCGTCGCAACGTCACTTTCGAGGAGTTTCCCCATGACGATCATGACAGCCCGCATCGCTTCCATCATTCTCGGCGGCTGCCTTGCCGCTTCTGTTGTCTCCGCCCCGGTTTTTGCGATCGGCGATGATAGCAGCACGACACCCACCTGCAAGAAGGGCGAGATCTACGACCAGAAGACCAAGAAATGCGTCAAGCAGCAGAGCGCCAACGTCTCCGACGAGAACCGCGCCGACTATGCCTATTCTCTGGCCAAGGCCGGCCGCTACGAGGAGGCGCTTGCCGTGCTCGACACGGTCAAGGATCAGAACACCGCCGAAGTGCTGAACTATCGCGGCTATGCCACCCGCAAGCTCGGCCGCACCGACGAGGGCATCTCCTATTATCTGCAGTCGGTGAAGATGGACCCGCAATATGCCAAGGTCCGCGAATATCTGGGCGAAGCCTATGTCATCAAGGGTCAGCTCGATCTCGCCAAGGACCAGCTGAAGTCAATCAAGGCGATCTGCGGCACCGGCTGCGAGGAATATCAGGATCTGAATGCTGCAATCCTTGATCCCTCGAAGATCTGATCGGTAGGCCACGGGGCGGGAAAATGGAAGCACGAAAGGGATGTAAGAATGTCGGTCGCGCGCACCCATTTTCCTGCCTATAGTCGCGCGAGAATGGAATCGCCGGTTCATCCGGCGGTTTCGAGGGATGCAGGATTGGCGGAGGCGGCCATCGCGAGCGAAGCGGATATCAGGAGCGGCCTGACGGAAAATCTGCCAAGGCTCTGGCGTTATGGTCTCGTTCTCTCGCATCAGCGCGATGTCGCCGACGACCTGGTCCAGGCGACCTGCCTTCGCGCGCTCGAGCGCGCCGATCAGTTCAGCCCCGGCACCCGGCTCGACCGCTGGCTGTTTTCGATCCTGCACTCGATCTGGCTGAACGAGATCCGCTCGCGCCGGGTGCGCCAAGGCCAGGGTTTCGTCGATGCCGGGGAGACGCTGACCTTCGACGGCGCGCACGACACCGAAACCCATGTGATGGCGGGCCAGGTGCTGAAACAGGTGAATGCGCTGCCTGAGGCGCAAAGGACGGTAGTTTTCCTCGCCTATGTGGAAGGACTTTCCTATCGCGAGGTTGCAGGCATATTGGATATCCCGATCGGAACCGTGATGAGCCGGCTGGCGGCTGCCCGCGCCAAGCTCTCCGACGCCGGACCGGAAGGGGGACGGCAATGACGACGAAACAGACCATTCCCTCCGACGAGGACCTGACCGCCTTCATCGACGGTGAACTGACGGCTGAAGAGGTCGCCCGCATCGAAGCCATCGTGAACGAAGACGAGAGCACCGCCGAGCGGCTGGAAATCCTGGCGCGCGCCAGCCTGCCCTTCGAACAAGCCTTCGCCCCGCTGCTCGCCGAAGCCCCTCGCGAGAGGCTGGAGGCGATGCTCGCCGCCATCCCGGCGCAGCCAAGCGCAAAATCCAATTCCGCCCCCGCGTTCGCCACTCGTCGCCGCTTCCTCGGCGCGCTCGCCGCCTCGCTGGTCGCCGGCATCGCCATCGACCGCGCCGTCATCGGCATCGGCAGAGGTTTTTCGGCAAGGGACGAAAACAGCGAATGGCGCGCTGTGGTCGCCGACTATATCTCGCTCTATACCGCCGAAACGCTCGCCGGCCCCGCCCCCGGCAGGGAGGACCAGGCCGCCCAGCTCGCGGGCCTCGACGAAAAGCTCGGCCTATCACTCTCCCCCGAAGCGGTCTCGCTCCCGGGCATCGATTTCAAACGCGCCCTGCTGCTGCAATATGACGGCAAACCGCTCGCCCAGATCGCCTATCTCGACCCCGAAACCGGCCCGATGGCGCTGTGCATCGTCAAATCAGATGCTGGCAGCAAGGCGCCGGACCTCGAAAGCCGCAAGGGCCTGAACGTGATCTACTGGTCGAACGGTACGCACGCCTTCATGATTATTGGCCATGCGGCCGTGGATAGGATGACGGCGATTGCCGATGGGGTGCGGAGGAGGGTGCCGGCGTGATTTGATAAGCCGCTCTAAGGGTAGCCCGGAAGCGCAGCGTCAAGCAGACAATAAGCCCTTGATTCAGTGCGCACGTTAGGGGTCGAAGATCAATTGTTCGATATACATTCACAAGTCTAGCCCGCTTTTCTCACCGCCTGCCAGTTTTGGCTCTATAGTTGCAGATAGGCGGCTGCTGTTTTAGCGCGTGGCATTGCAGGCGAGCGCAGGGAGCGCCGCGGAGTGCGGCGATTGGAGTTTGTGCGATGTATCCTGTGTTGTTGGCGGAAGGGTTGAGGTCCTGCGGCGTCATCGGGCCGCGGCGCATATTCGGGCGTGTGCGAGGGCGAATTCGTCGGCATAGGGACAAGCCGAAGCCATTGCCACTTTGATGCGACGCACCAAGACGCGGACCTGTGCACCGATCTTCAAGAGCTTCAGCCTGATGGTGCCGCAGGTTGCCTCGGCGAGCCGGGTGTGGGCAGGGCCGAGACGGCGCAGGGCGCAGATCAGGACATAGGCCAACGAGGCAAACCAGAGCCGCAATTGATTGACGTGCATGGTGCGGGCACTGGTGCGGTCGGCGTAGAGGTCGAGCTGGCATTCCTTGATGCGGTTTTCCATGTCGCCACGGGCGCAGTAGAGATCCTCGCAAAGCGCCTGTGGCGCCCAGCGCACCGGCTCGAGGGACGTCACGACAAAGCGCGGATTGGCGCCCAGCAGGGTCCATTCGGCCCTTCCGATGACCCGCCTGCGGCGTGTCCAACTGTCTTTCGTCGACCACATGAAGTCGACAAAGACGCGGGCGGCCTGGCCGCTTGCCTTGGATGACTGGCAGGCCTCCTCCATGGCCGGGGCGATCTGCCTTTCCAGCCGCGGGTTGCGCGCCAGGCCAAAGACATAATCGACCTGATTGCTCTCGCACCAGTCCATTAGTTCGTTGCGGGCAAAGCCGGAATCGGCACGCAGGACGATGCGCAGGTTTGGCCAGCTTTGGCGGATCTGCCCGATGATGCGATCGAGTTCGGCCACCGATCCTGCGCTGGCGTCAATGTTCGAACGCCGCAGCTTGGCCGAAAGCAGGTGGCGGCCACAGAAAATGTAGAGTGGCAAATAGCAATAGCAGCCATAATAGCCATGGAAGAATGTCCCCTCCTGCTGGCCGTGCAGCGGATCGTCGGTGGCATCGAGATCGAGCACGACTTCCTCAGGTGGCCTGTCGTGGGCCTCCAGGAACAGGTCGACAAACAGGGCTTCCAGCGCTTGCCTGTCGTAACCGATCTTGTGATAGCGCGTCGGCGCCCCGAGGCGCCCGTGCTCCAGCCGATTGAGCGTCGACTAGCCGGCAAGGACCGCAAAGTCTTGCCGCTTCGGCGTCAGGCTCTGCGACAAAAGCCCAAGAACGGGATCGTGGCGCAGCGTGTCATGGTCGTCGACGTCTTCGTATCCCAAGGCGATCGCGGCGATGCGCTGGCCGACCAGCGTGCGCACGCTGTGGACCGTGCAAGCCGGATCGCGGCCGTCAATAAAGCACGCCGCCACCCGGTCGAACAGGCCGATGGCTCTGTCGACATGGCGAAAAAGCAAGGCGCCGGCATCTGAGGTGATTGCGCCGCCGTCGAAGCCAGCCACAACTTTGTGGCCATCGAAGCCTTCAAATTCCAGCGGATCGAGAATACACTGTGTTTGCATCGGACCCCGTCCATGAACCTGATAACTCTTTGTTGCAAAAGAACTTTCTCAGATTCTTGGGGCCGATGCACCCCCTACTTTGAGATATTCGGGCTAGACGCCCACGTCAAACTGACCCTTTCGCCCTCGAAGGCAAATTTGCTGCTTATTAGCCACACCGGCTCAAAAATACAGGAAGCACAAACATCCCCATGGTGTCCTACCTCTGCGTGAGCTACATCTCGGCGAACAGCCTCAGCGAGTTCCGCAGTCGCGGATATCCACATCTTATGGGAGAATTTTCCACGCATGGACGGCGTCGTTTCGCAGCATTTGGACTCCGGTCTCCGTGCGCTGTGCGGCATCGCTGCGTTTTACCGAATTGCTGCTGACCCGGCTCAGCTACAGCACGACCTGGCGTTGAAGGGATGCACGTCTCAGGCCGTTGACATTCAGCGAGCAGCCAAGATCATCGGGCTTAAGGCGCGTGTCGTGGAGAAAGTCACGGAGGAACGTCTTCGTGCGATGCCCGTTCCCGCTATTGTCAAGGTGTGCAGCGGTTCCTTTCAAGTGCTCGGCGGGTTGAACCCATCTGGAAAGTATAGGCTCGTCGATCCGATAACGCGCGTTGATCGTGAAATTGCTCCATCGGATATATTGGCCGAAATCGACGCGCGCGTTATCCTTGTGGGTCGGCGGATCCGGGGCGAAGGGTCCAACCCGCGAGAGTTCGGCTTCAAGTGGTTTCTGCCATCGATCTGGCGTTATCGAAAGCCGCTCGCGCATGTATTGCTCGCTTCGTTATTCGTGCAGATTTTCGCGCTCATCACGCCTCTGTTCTTTCAGGTCGTGGTCGACAAGGTCTTGACGCATAAAGGCTATTCGACGCTGTTTGTGCTCGTTGCCGGCATCGCGATCATCGGCCTCTTCGATGTCATGCTTCAATATCTAAGGGCCTATGCATTGGCTCACACGACGAACCGAATCGATGTCGAGCTCGGCCAACGCCTGTTCCATCATCTGCTGCGGCTGCCGCTTGATTATTTCGAGACGCGGTCTGCCGGCCAGACCGTCGCCCGCGTCCGCGAACTAGAAACCATCCGCACATTCTTGACCGGCCAGGGATTGTTTTCGGCCCTCGATGTCGTTTTCACATTTGTCTTCATCGCGGTTCTTTTCGCTTATTCCTGGAGCTTGGCGCTGATCGTCATTGCTGCCATCCCGATTTACATTCTGATCGGAAGCGTGGTGCGGCCGCCGCTGCGCGAATTCGTCAAGGAGAAGTTCAATCGGGGCGCGGCAAGCCAGCAGTTCCTGGTCGAAGCTATTGTCGGTATCCACACGGTAAAGTCCGCTGCGGTAGAGCCGGTGATGCAGGCCCAGTGGGAGGAGAAGCTTGCAGCTTACGTGCGAACGGCCTTCGATACGACGCTGCTTGGCGTCGGCGGGCAAAATGCCATTCAATATGTGAGCAAGCTTTCGACGGCCGCCCTTCTTCTTTTCGGTGCGAGGGCGGTCATCGAAGGCGAGCTTTCTGTTGGCTCTCTCGTCGCCTTCAACATGATTGCCGGCCAGGTCACCCAGCCGATCTTGAGGCTGTCCCAACTCTGGCAGGATTTCCAGCAGGTGCAGATCTCGGTCGATCGGCTCGGCGATATCCTCAACACGCCGATGGAGCGTCAGCCAAACGCGCGGTTGTCGCTGCCTGCACCGAAGGGAAAAATCGATTTTCGAAACATCACCTTCCGTTATCGACCGGGCTCGCCAGAGGTCCTGAAAAACATATCGCTCGAAATAAAGCCGGGAGAGGTCATCGGTATCGTCGGAACCTCGGGCTCGGGGAAATCGACTCTGGCGAAACTAGTACAGCGTCTCTATATCCCCGAAGAGGGGCAGGTCCTTCTTGACGGCATGGATCTCTCCCAGCTCGATCCCGCCTGGCTTCGAAGCCACATCGGAGTCGTTCTCCAGGAGAACCTGCTGTTCAACCGGACGATCCACGACAATATCGCGTTCTCAAATCCGGCGATGCATCGCGCTCAGGTCATTGCGGTTGCCAAGCTCGCCGGGGCGGATGAATTCATTTTGCGATTGCCGCACGGCTACGACACCATGATCGAAGAGCGCGGCGCAAACCTGTCAGGTGGTCAGCGTCAGAGGATCGCCATTGCCCGTGCGCTTGCCACCGCCCCGCCGATCCTGATTTTCGATGAGGCGACCAGCGCGCTCGACTATGAAAGCGAGCGCGTGGTGCAAACCAATATGCGCCAGATCGCCGCCGGCCGAACGGTTATCATCATCGCGCACCGACTCGCAGCTGTGCGGCCCTGCAATCGGATCATCGGCATGGCTGACGGGCGTATAGCGGAAATTGGCAGCCATGACGATCTGCTTAAGCGCTCTGACGGGCTCTACGCGCGGCTTTGGGCCTTGCAGAACGATAGAGGCGCCGCGTGAAAGGTAAAGCCGTGCGATATGCCGGCCTTCCCTCGCGCCCGCTCAAGCGATCCGACCACGAGTTTCTGGCGCCGGCGCTCGAAATTCTGGAGACGCCACCCTCGCCGGTGCGTCTGGCGCTGATCCTGATTATTTGCGCCTTCGTCACAACGGCATTAATCTGGTCTTATATTGGCCGCATCGACATCATTGCGGCCGCACAAGGGAAAATTCAGCCGACCGGCCGCGTCAAAGTTGTCCAGCCGTTATTGACAGGCAAGGTGAAGGCGCTTCCGCCACCGAATGGCACGCCCGTCAAGAGCGGCGATATCCTGCTCGAACTTGATCCGACGGATGCCATTGCCGATGAGACGGACGCAGCAAAAGGCCTGGCGTCGGTGAGAGCCGAGGTCCGGCGTCGAAAAGCCGCGGTGGACCATGTTCGGTCTCAGGAGAGCGACCGGCCGCTGCCGACGATCTCCTGGGACGCAGATGTGCCCGATGAATTGCGTCGTCGTGAAGAAGGCATCCTGCAGGGTGATATCGAGCAATTCCAGGCCGCGGCTGCGTCGCTTGATGCTCAACAGCACCAGAAGGAAGTGCAACGCGATCGTCTGGTCGTGACGGTTGCGGCTCAGAACTCGCTGGTTGAGACCCTGAAAGATCGCGTGGCGATGCGCCATGCGCTGGCTTCGAAGGACGCCGGCACGATGGCGAGTGTGATCGATGCCACGGAAACATTGAAAGAGCAGGCGACACAGCTAGCCGTGCAGGAGGGTAACCTCGCAGATGCGGTGGCTGGCATCGAGGTCTTCGCGCGGGAGAAAGACAAGCTGACACGAACGTTCCTGAGCGATCAGCTCGGACGGCTCGGCGATGCGGAGCGCCGGGTTGAAGAACTGGAGCAGCGGCTGGCGAAAGCCAGGAATGTTCGCGAGCAGATGACCTTGAGCAGCCCAATAGACGGCACAGTGCAGGCGTCGTCGATTACCAGTGTGGGTCAAGTGGTGACCGTCGGGCAGGATGTGATGCGTGTCGTGCCTGAGGGGAGCGCGCTGGAGCTCGAAGTTTACGCATTGAACAAGGACATCGGCTTCATCAAGGTCGGACAGGACGCTGTCGTCAAGCTCGACGCCTTCCCCTTCACCCGCTACGGAACGATCCCAGCCCACGTCACCAAAATTGCGGCAGATGCGATCCCCGAACCCGACGCCGCACGCCGCGAGGGCGACCCTGCGGCAAGACAGGCGGAGATAACGTTCGGCGGCGCCGAAAGAATGCAGAACCTCATTTTCCCGGTCACATTGAGCTTGGAGACCGGTCAAATTTCAGCAGATGGCCGTAACGTCCAATTAAGTGCGGGCATGGCAGCAATTGCGGAAGTGCGAACGGGCGAGCGCAGAATGCTGGAATATGTCTTTTCGCCTTTGGTCGAGGTCGCGGAGGATGCATTTCATGAGCGCTAGCCACGAGGTCATTCTTACTGAGGCGAGATAAGAATAGTCGTTGAACATTTACCCTCCTCCTATGGAGTAGAGGGAACAGGCATAGGCAAGTGGGGATTTTATGACGAACCTTATTACTTCGACGAAGAACGTCAGCTTGACCGGGGATCTGAAAGTAGACGGGCTGTTCGCCGGCACTGCCTGGGACGGAACGATAACCTATGCGTTTCCCACGAGCTCGTCATCGTATGACTATGAATACGAAAAATACTATTCTTTCTCTTCAATTTCGTCGCAACAGCAGTCTCTCGCCTTGTTCTTTATGGAGCAGTCCTACGGGAATGCGGCAAATGACGGCTTCTCCGTCGAGGGGTTTACGAATGCCAACTTTGAGGCCGGAACTGCGGGTACCGCAACGGTGCGGTTCGCTCAATCGTTACTACCTCCGACGGCATGGGCCTATACTCCAGATGCCGGCGAGGCGGCAGGCGATGTCTGGTTCGGCACGGGATATGCTGGCACCGAAGATGATCTTCGCTTCCCGACGTTCGGCAACTATGCCGGCCATACCTTGACGCACGAGCTTGGTCACGCTCTCGGACTGAAACATTCTCACGAATCGGATTTTACCAATCCGACGGTCGTTCCGAGCGCCTACGACTCGCTCGAATACTCGATCATGACCTACCACACATATGTCGGAGACAGTTTGAGTGGGTACAAGTATGAGCATGACAGTGCGCCACAAACCTTCATGATGCTCGACATCGCCGCCCTGCAGGAAATGTATGGTGCGGACTACACCACGAACAGTGGCGATACCGTTTACAAGTGGAATCCCAGCCAAGGCATCACCTATGTCAACGGGGTCGCGGCCATCACGCCCGCCGCCAGCCGCATCTTCGCGACAATCTGGGACGGCGGCGGTACCGACACCTATGATTTGAGCGCTTATACCATCGACCTCAAGATCGACTTGCGAGCAGGGGGGTATTCGGTCTTTTCCCAGAGCCAGTTGGCCGATCTGGGCGGAGGTCCGAATAACGGCTATGCCCGCGGCAATATTTTCAACGCCCTTCTTTATGACGACAATGTTGCCTCCTTGATCGAGAATGTTCAGGCCGGCTCCGGCGACGATACGATTGTCGGCAACGAAGCGAACAACACGCTTTGGGGCAATGCCGGAAATGATTCGCTTTCCGGGGGCTCCGGCACCGACATACTGATCGGCGGAACGGGCAACGATACCTATACTGTCGATGACCTGGCCGACGTGGTCACCGAAGGGGTGAATGCAGGGACCGATCAGATCCGGACGACGCTTTCTTCCTATACTTTGACCAATATTGCCAACGTCGAATATCTGACCTTCATCGGGAGCGGCGATTTTAGCGGGACTGGAAACAGCCTTTCCAACACGATCACCGGCGCCGCCGGCAACGACACGCTTGACGGCGGCGCCGACAATGACAGGCTGTGGGGCGGCGGCGGCAACGATTTTCTGGACGGCGGCGCCGGGAAGGATACGATGATCGGCGGTGCCGGTAACGATATCTTTGTCGTCGGCGATAGTTTCGATTTTGCGTTCGAGAATGCGAACGAAGGGACGGACACAGTCCAG
>NZ_JAPCZO010000047.1:0-30468 GCF_025941625.1 Rhizobium acaciae | reverse complement strand
GAGCATCTGCGAGGCTGTCGGATAGGTGCCGGCCGCAACCATCGCCTTCAGCGCCGTCATCGCCGCATCGCCGCCACCGCCGGCAACCGGAACGTCCTTCCAGGCAAACCCTTCCTTCGAAAGATCCTCCTTCAAGACGTTCAGCGCAGCCGCCTCGCCGCCAGACGTCCACCAGTGCAGCATCTGCACTTCCTTGACGTCGGCGGCGCGGGCAGCACTGAGGCCAGCCATCATCACGACAGCAACAGCTGCCGAGCTCAAAAACTTGTTCATGAATTTCCTCCCGTTTGTAAATCGGCGGCGGGACCTCCCTGCCGCCCGATGCTTCCCGCCATTGCAGCGGTCAGCATACGGCCGCGCTCCTCCGCGCGGTTGCTAATTTAAAACGTTATAAATCTTTGGTCGTCAAGCCCTTTCTCGACTCCCGAGAAAAATATGGTTATTTCACTAAGCTACTGAATATAATTCATATTTAATCCATGGCTAACAAAACGCTAAAATTTAAAACGTTTCCATTCGTCGATTGCGCGCCCGATTCATCGTGTTATGGTATCGGCAATTCCAGCATGGAAAGCCAAGGGTGACCGAACCGTCCCGGCCGCAACGCGGCGAAAATCTCGATATCACGCATAAGCGCGGCAAGCCGACTTTGCGAACGATCGCCACGATCGCCGGCCTTGCGGTGACGACGGTGTCACGGGCGCTTTCCGATGCGCCGCAGATTTCGCTCGAGACCCGCCAACGGGTGCATCGCATCGCCCGCGAAATCGGCTATCTCCCTGACCGGGCCGCGCAGCGCCTGAAGACCGGCCGCACCAACGTCATCGCCATCCTGCTCGATTCGCACGAGGAAGTGGTCGGTTTCAGCACCTCGATCATGTACGGCATCGCCAAGGCGCTGAAAGAGACCTCCTACCATCTTGTCGTCGCCCCGAATTTCCTGTCGACGACCGATATCGAGGCCGCCGAATACATCATCCGCAACCACCTCGCCGACGGGCTGATCTTCACGCGCACCGAACCGCTCGATGCCCGCGTCCGCCTGCTGCTCGAAACCGGCTTTCCCTTCATCTGTCATGGCCGCACCGAATTTTCGACGCCGCACCCCTATGTTGACTACGACAATTTCACCTTTGCCTATGAGGCGACGCGCCGGCTGATCGCCAAGGGCCGCAAAAAGGTAATGGTGATCCTGCCGCCAAAACGGCTGACTTTCTGCCAGCATATCCTGCACGGCTTCATGACGGCAGTGCGGGAGGCCGGCATCGCCTATGAAATCCCCGAGGCAGTCGATCTCGATACACCGGCAGACGTGTTGCGCGACTTCATCCGCAGCCGCGCTGATGCCCCGGATGCTCCTGATGGCTTTATCTGCCCCGGCGAAGTTTCGGCGCTCGCCGTCATCAGCGGCATGAGCGATGCCGGCCGCATACTGGCGGTCGATTACGATATCGTCGCCAAGGAGACGTCCCGCCTTCTCACCCAGCTGCAGCCGAAGGTCGACACGATCCACGAGGACCTGACGGCGGCCGGAGAGGATCTGGGACGCATGCTGCTGCAGCGTATCAACAATCCGGATGCCGAGGAGGAGCTGCAGCTTCTGCTGCCGCCGCAGATCAACTTTCCGGTCGGTTAGGCCACTCGGCGATGGGAGGCGTTAGCACCCCGAAGCCATGAAAACCGCCGTGAAATCAACGTCATCTCATCCCTTAATGACGCTCACGCTTCAAAACTGTTTCCATGACGCGTGATTTGTCCTAGAAGCACCGCGCAATCCGGTCGCAGCCCACCCGGTCAAAACAAGGGATCCAAAATATGAAAACCATCGTCGTCTGCTCCGGCGGACTGGACTCCGTTTCGCTTGCCCACAAGGTAGCAGCGGAAAAACAGCTTATCGGTCTCGTCTCCTTCAACTACGGCCAACGGCATCGCAAGGAACTCGACTTCGCCGCCAGATGTGCCTCACGCCTCTCCGTTCCCCATCATATCATCGACATCGCCAGCATCGGCGGCCATCTCAGCGGATCGGCCCTGACCGATAATGTCGAGGTTCCGGACGGCCACTACGCCGAAGAGACAATGAAAGCCACCGTCGTGCCGAACCGCAACGCCATCATGCTGGCAATCGCGTTCGGTTTGGCGGCCGCGCAAAAAGCAGATGCCGTTGCCGTCGCCGTGCATGGCGGCGACCACTTCATCTACCCGGACTGCCGACCGGGCTTCATCGATGCTTTCCAGCGCATGCAGAACGAAGCGCTGGAAGGTTATGCCAGCGTGAAACTGCTTGCCCCATATGTCGATGTTTCCAAAGCAGCGATCGTGGTTGACGGCGAAAAACACGGCACGCCGTTTTCGGAGACCTGGTCCTGCTACAAAGGCGGCGAGCTCCACTGTGGGCGCTGTGGAACCTGTGTGGAACGCCGTGAAGCTTTCCATCTTGCCGGTGTTCCCGATCCCACGGAGTACGAAGACCAGGACTTCTGGAAAGCGGCCGTGTCGCGATACTCGGCCATGGAGGTGCGTTGATGTACCGCATCACCAAGGAGTTTCATCTCTCCGCCTCCCATCAACTGGATCACCTGCCTGCCGACCATCAATGTGCTCGGCTCCACGGTCACAACTACATCGTCGTCGTCGAACTGGCTGCGGAAAGCCTGAATGATGATGGCTTCGTTCGTGATTATCACGACCTCTCGCCGCTCAAGCGCTATATCGACGAAGCTCTCGATCATCGTCACCTGAACGACGTATTCGGCCATTCGAAAGTCACGTCTGAGTTCCTGGCGAAGCACTTCTACGACTGGTGCAAGCAGCACTTCCCGGAGACGTCCTCTGTTCGCGTCAGCGAGACGCCGAAAACCTGGGCGGAGTACAGGCCGTGAGCGTGGGGAGCATTCGCGTCAGCGAGATCTTTGGCCCGACCATACAGGGTGAAGGCGCCTTGATCGGGCTGCCGACGGTATTCGTGAGGACAGGCGGCTGTGACTACAGGTGTTCCTGGTGCGACAGTCTTCACGCCGTCGACAGCGCCTTCCGGGATCAATGGATTCCCATGTCCACGGAGGCGATCTGGCATAAGGTCACGGAACTCTCCGGGGGCAAACCACTGACGGTTTCCCTTTCCGGAGGCAATCCGGCGATACAGCCCTTTAGGCCACTGATCGAGCTCGGCCATTCGCAGGGATATCGCTTTGCCCTGGAAACACAGGGAAGCGTAGCCCAGGCCTGGTTTCGCGATCTCGAGACCCTGGTCATCAGCCCCAAACCGCCATCAAGCGGAATGCTGACGGATTGGGATCAGGTGGATAACTGCCTTCGCCTTGCCGCCGGCGGACCGGAGGTCGCATTGAAGATTGTCGTCTTCGACGATACCGACTACGAATTCGCCCAACGGGCGGGCGAGCGCTATCCCCAAATTCCCTTGTTCCTTCAGCCCGGCAATCATACGCCGCCGCCGCCCGATGACGATGACGCACGCATTGATATCGACGGCGTGATGGATCGGATGCACTGGCTTATTGATAGGGTGACGGCCGACCAATGGTTTACCGTACGCGTACTGCCGCAATTGCACGTGCTGCTCTGGGGAAACAAGCGAGGCGTCTGAACCCGCCTGCACTGAAAATTATGCAGCAACACGCTCCGGAAAGGCGAAGACATCGACGGGCTCCCCGAGCCCGCGCAGCGGGAAGGTGCCGAGACTATCCATATCCTTCGCGCAGCCCGCCATTTCGACGAAGGCCCGCGACAGAAGCACCGGACGCTTGACCTCCTTGGTCAGGGTTTCCAGTCGCGAGGCGACATTGACCGCCGGGCCAATGACGGTGAAATCCAACCGCCGGCGCGAGCCGATATTGCCGTACATGACGTCACCGACATGCACCCCGACGCCGTAGCGCAGCGGTTCGCGTCCGTTGCCCGCATATTGCTGGTTCAATTGCGCCATCAACGCCTGCCCTTCGCGGATCGCCTGCAGCAGATCGAGGCAGGCGGTTTCCTTGGCTAACGGGAAGATCGCCAGCAATCCGTCACCCATGAACTTCAGGATCTCTCCGCCATGCCGCTCGATCGGATCGGACATGGCGTCGAAATAATCGTTGAGCAGATGGATGACATCGTCGCGCGGCCAGAGATCGGAGATCGCCGTAAAGTCGCGCAGGTCGCAGATCATGATTGCCGCACCGACAGTCGCGCCGCTGCCGCGCGTCGTGACGCCCGACAGGATCTGTTCACTCGCATGCGGTCCCACATAGGTCTGCAGCAGCGTGCGCGCCATGATGTTCTTCAGCCGGATTTCGCTGACGAGGGTCAATGCCGGCAGCAGATCGCGCAGGAAATCGACATGCTCGCTGGTAAAACCACCCGGCCGGCTGGTCGAAAATGTCGCGACATGCCGTTTGCCGAAAGTATGCTCGAGCGGCCAGGCGATATACTCCGTGAGGCCGTCATCGCGCAGTTCCTGATAGAATGAATCCTCGTCGCCGTCGGCTGTGCCTTCCAGCTGTCTACGCACCTCCTCCGAACCCTGATGGATCGCGTTGACGGGGCTCTTCAGGAACTCCGGCGTATTTTCGACACCATAGGCGAAAGTGTTGATCTTCGCCTCTGCCAGGCCTTCCTTCCAGAGGATGCGGGCGCCGATCCATTGCGGATGGTTCGTCCTGAAATGCAATGTCGCCCGCGCCACCGGCACCCCTGCCGCCAAAAGCTTCTCGCACATATCCACCAGGATATTGTCGATGAACCGCTCGCCGCGCGTCTCGTTCACCAGCCAGTCGAGAATCCGTCTTCTGCGGATCGGCCACACGCCTTCGTCCGCAATATCGGCCTTGTTCGAAAAGGATTGCATCAAAAACTCCCGCTACGCCACATCATCGGCGAGGACCAAATTTAGTTTCCGCTGAATGTGGGCGATGAGAGTGCAAATGATAAGAGGCAGACGGCGATCAACCCTCAGAAATCCCAGTCCTCGTCCTCGGTCGCGACAGCCTTGCCGATAACATAGGAGGAACCGGACCCGGAGAAGAAGTCGTGGTTCTCGTCGGCATTCGGCGAAAGCGCCGACAGGATCGCCGGATTGACCTTGCACGCCTCACCTGGGAACAGCGCCTCATAGCCAAGGTTCATCAGCGCCTTATTGGCATTGTAATGCAGGAATTTCTTGACGTCCTCGGTCAACCCGACGCCGTCATAGAGCGCTTCGGTATATTTCGCCTCGTTGTCATAGAGTTCGAGCAGCAGCTCGAAGGCAAAATCCTTGATCTCCTGCTTCCGCTCATCGCCGAGGTGTTCCAGCCCGCGCTGGAATTTGTAGCCGATATAATAGCCGTGCACCGCCTCGTCGCGGATGATCAGCCGGATCATGTCGGCCGTGTTGGTCAGCTTGGCACGGCTCGACCAGTACATCGGCAGGTAGAAGCCGGAATAGAACAGGAAGCTTTCGAGGAAGACGCTCGCAACCTTCTTCTTCAACGGATCTCCGGAGCGATACTGCTCCATGATCAGCGCCGATTTCCGCTGCAGGAATTCGTTCTCCTCCGACCAGCGATAGGCATCGTCGACATCGGGCGTCGAGCACAGCGTCGAGAAGATCGAGGAATAGGAGCGCGCATGCACCGCCTCCATGAAGGAGACGTTGGAAAGCACCGCCTCCTCATGCGGCGTTACCGCATCCTCCATCAGCCGGATGGAACCGACGCCGTTCTGGATCGTGTCGAGCAGCGTCAATCCGGTGAAGACGCGGATGGTCAGTTGCTGCTCGGCCGTCGTCAGCGTTGCCCAGGAGGGAATGTCGTTGGAAAGCGGTACTTTCTCCGGCAGCCAGAAATTGCCGGTAAGCCGGTTCCAGACTTCGAGATCCTTGTCGTCCTCGATGCGGTTCCAGTTGACGGCGCGCACGCGGCTGACCGGCTTCAATTGCATATTCATTGTGTTCCCTCTTGAGAAATGTGTCGGGATTTGCCCCTCATCCGCCTGCCGGCACCTTCTCCCCGCCAGCGGGGCGAAGGGGATATGCCGCACCCTTTTCCGACTCTATTGCCGGTTCGTGTGGCAAGTCCCCTCTCCCCGTCAAAACGGGGAGAGGGTTAGGGTGAGGGGCCGATGCTCCGGAGCGAAATATCAAATCACAGCGTGCAGGATACGCAGCCCTGCACCTCGGTGCCGGACAGCGCCATCTGGCGAAGGCGGATGTAGTAGATCGTCTTGATGCCCTTCTTCCACGCATGGATCTGCGCCTTGTTGATGTCGCGCGTCGTTGCCGTGTCGCGGAAAAACAAGGTCAGCGACAGGCCTTGGTCGACATGCTGGGTCGCCGCCGCATAGGTGTCGATGATCTTCTCCGGCCCGATTTCGTAGGCATCCTGATAATAATCGAGATTGTCGTTGGTCATGAACGGCGCCGGATAATAGACGCGGCCGATCTTGCCTTCCTTGCGGATCTCGATCTTCGAGACGATCGGATGGATCGAGGAGGTCGAGTGGTTGATATAGGAGATCGAGCCTGTCGGCGGCACCGCCTGCAGGTTCTGGTTATAGAGGCCGGAAGCCATCACCGCCTTCTTCAACGCGGCCCAGTCTTCCTGCGTCGGAATGTGAATGCCTGACGTCTCGAACAGCGCCTTCACCCTTTCCGTCGCCGGCTCCCAGAGCCGGTCGGTATATTTGTCGAAATATTCGCCGGAGGCATATTTCGAGTGTTCGAAGCCCTTGAAGCTCGTGCCGCGTTCGACCGCCAGAAGGTTCGAGGCGCGGATGGCATGATAGGTCACCGTATAGAAATAGATATTGGTGAAATCGACGCCTTCTTCGGAGCCGTAGAAGATGCGTTCCCGGGCGAGGTAGCCGTGCAGGTTCATCTGACCGAGCCCGATCGCATGGCTCTCGTCATTGCCCTTCTCGATCGAGGGAACCGAGGAGATGTGGCTCATGTCGGAAACAGCCGTCAGCGCCCGGATCGAGGTCTCGATCATCTTGCCGAAATCGCCGGAATCCATTGCCGCGGCGATGTTCAGCGAGCCGAGATTGCAGGAAATGTCCTTGCCGAGATGTTTGTAGGAGAGGTCGTCATGATATTCGCTGGCCTCGCTGACCTGCAGGATCTCCGAGCAGAGATTGCTCATCGAGATGCGCCCGGCGATCGGGTTCGCCCGGTTCACCGTATCCTCGAACATGATGTAGGGATAACCGCTCTCGAACTGGATCTCGGCAAGCACCTGGAAGAATTCACGCGCCTTGATCTTCTTTTTGGAGATGCGGGCGTCGTCCGCCATCTCGCGGTATTTCTCCGTCACCGAAATCTCGGTGAAGGGCACGCCATAGACGCGCTCCACGTCATAGGGCGAGAACAGGTACATGTCCTCGTTATTCCTCGCGAGTTCGAAGGTGATGTCGGGCACGACGACGCCGAGCGACAGCGTCTTGATGCGAATCTTCTCGTCGGCATTTTCGCGCTTGGTGTCGAGGAAGCGCATGATGTCGGGGTGGTGGGCATTGAGATAGACCGCCCCCGCGCCTTGCCGCGCGCCGAGCTGGTTGGCATAGGAGAAACTGTCTTCGAGCAGCTTCATGACGGGAATGATACCCGAGGACTGGTTCTCGATATGCTTGATCGGCGCGCCCGCCTCGCGGATATTCGTCAGCGACAGCGCCACACCGCCGCCGCGCTTCGACAATTGCAGCGCCGAATTGATCGACCGGCCGATCGATTCCATATTGTCCTCGACACGCAGCAGGAAGCAGGAAACCAGTTCGCCGCGCTGCTTCTTGCCGGCATTGAGGAAGGTCGGCGTCGCCGGCTGGAAGCGGCCGGAAATGATCTCGTCGACCATGTCGCGGGCAAGGGTCTCGTCGCCGCGCGCAAGCGCCAGCGCCACCATGCAGATGCGGTCCTCATAGCGCTCGAGATAGCGCTTTCCGTCGAAAGTCTTCAGCGTATAGCTGGTGTAATATTTGAAGGCGCCGAGGAAGGTCGGGAAGCGGAATGTCTTGGCATAGGCCTGGTCGAACAGATCCCGCACGAAATTGAAGGAATACTGATCGAGGACCTCCTGCTCGTAATAGCCCTCGGTCACGAGGTAATCGAGCTTTTCCCGGAGGTTGTGAAAGAACACCGTGTTCTGGTTCACATGCTGCAGGAAATACTGCTTGGCAGCCATTCGATCCTTGTCGAGCTGGATCCTGCCCTGCTCGTCGTAGAGGTTCAGCATCGCGTTCAGCGCGTGATAGTCGAGGGTTTCGGCTGCCTTCGGCGGCCTTTCCCCGGCGGGCTGAGCAAAAGTTTGATGCGGTTTTGCGCCCGCATCCCGCGTCAGGTTTGTTGCCGTGTCCAAAATCGTTCCATTCCGTGTTTGACCTTGGCGACGTCGTCTTCGGTGCCCATGAGCTCGAACCGGTAAAGGTACGGCACCTGGCATTTCTGCGAGACCACGTCGCCGGCGAGCCCGTATGTCTCGCCGAAATTGCTGTTGCCCGCGGCGATCACGCCGCGGATATGTCCTCGGTTTTCCGCATCATTGAGGAAACGGATCACCTGCTTGGGAACGGCACCCTTGCCGCCGTCGCCGCTATAGGTCGGCACGATCAGCACGAAGGGTTCGCGGATATGGAACGCGTCTGCGCCGCTTGGCGGAATCCGCGCCGCGCGCAGTCCGAGCTTGGCGACGAACCGATGGGTATTCTCGGACCGGCTGGAATAATAGACGATCAGGCCCATCGCTTGTCCTCAGGTCAGGAGAGCGCGCTGATCATGTCGGGGCGGAAGCCCGCCCAATGCTGCTCGCCGGCGATGACCACTGGCGCCTGCATGTAGCCGAGACTGCGGACCCGATCGAGCGCTTCGGCATCCTGCGAGATATCGACGATGTCATAATCGACACCCAACCGGTCGAGGGCGCGGTAGGTGGCAGTGCACTGGACGCAGGCAGGCTTGCTGTAGACGATAATGGTCATGATATTCCTCGTGACGACGCGATTGGGCGCAAGACATCGATCGGAAATCTGTCGATATCCGTCGAAAAATCTCTGGTGATTTGAGCTATGCGGCCGTTTAGCCGCTGGGCGTACTCCGCCCTCTACCTCGAGCGGGTGGCGGCCGGAACTGAGATACTGACATGACTTCACCCCGAAGTGGCTCAATGCGAAGGTTTCGGGGGCGGAGGTTCGGGCCTGCGAAACGCGATGCGGAGATTCTCCGCAGCCATGCAACGCGACCTTCCGGACACCCCGCCCGTGGACGTTTCGTTCGAGGCAGGTCTCCTGGCTCACGGGTCAAAGCACCCTGCCCCAGCCTTCCCGGAGCATCATGCTCCAGTGACCTGAAATCGGACAGTTGCTCGCCGCTTACAGTTGCGGGGGCAGCTCCGGCATTGCCGCGCCATAATGGCGAAACGCACCGTATTCCCGTCTTAGCCGCCGATCCTCACGAATCGACGGAACCTCGAACACTAGATATGGTACGCGAATCGATGATGACGTCAACAGATTGTTGTGGCGGCGCAGCAATGGCGGCAACGAATCGCCGTGCCTGTGTATGACGTGGATAACGAAGCGTTAACGGAAAAGCGCTGTGGAGAACCCATCAAGAAACAGCCGGCAAAAGCCGGCTCCCCGAAACGACATTCATATCTTTATCCGAAGCAACCGCAGCGCGTTGATCGTCACCAGCACGGTGGCGCCGGTATCGGCGAGGATCGCCGGCCAGAGCCCGGTGATCCCTATGATCGTCGTCACCAGGAACACCGCCTTCAGTCCGAGCGCGATGGTGATGTTCTGCAGGATATTACGCATCGTCCGCTGCGACAGCGCGATCATCCGCGCCACGTCGCCGACGCGTCCGTGCAGCACGGCGGCATCGGCCGTCTCCAGCGCCACATCGGTCCCGCCGCCCATGGCGATGCCGATATCGGCGGCGGCCAGCGCCGGAGCATCGTTGATGCCGTCGCCGACCTTGGCGACGATGAAGCCCTGGCGCTTCAATTCGCCGACGACCCGCTGCTTGTCCTCAGGCATCATCTCGCCGCGCCAGTCGATGCCGAGGATGCCGGCAACGGCTGCCGCCGTCCGCTTGTTGTCGCCCGTCAGCATCATCGCCTTGACGCCTGCTGATTTGAGGGCAGCAAGCCCGGCCTTGGCATCCTCGCGCGGCTCGTCGCGCATCGCGATCAGCCCGGCCGCAAGACCGTTGACGAGCAGCACCGACACGCTCTTGCCCTCGTCGTTCAGCGCTGAAATGCGTGCATCCTTTTCCGCACTGAGCGCCTCGCGCTCACGGGCGGCGGGCGGCGACAGCAGGTCCAGCGTCTCGCCGCCGACTTTGCCGGTAACACCCTTGCCCGGCAGCGCTTCCAGTTCGAAGGCCGGCGGCACGGGAACGCCGTCCGCCTTGGCGCGGTTGAGGATCGCCAGCGCCAGCGGATGGCTGGAACCCTGCTCCAGCACCGCCGCACGCGACAGCACCTGCGCCTCGCTCATGCCAAAGGAGATGATATCGGTCACCTGAGGCTTGCCTTCCGTCAGCGTGCCTGTCTTGTCGAAGGCGACCATCGTCACCTTGCCGAGCGTTTCCAGCACCGCGCCGCCCTTCATCAGCAGCCCGCGCCGCGCACCTGATGAAAGCGAAGCGGCGATCGCCGCCGGCGTCGAAATGACGAGCGCGCAGGGGCAGCCGATCAAAAGGATGGCAAGGCCCTTATAGACCCATTCGCCCCATGGCCCGCCGAACAGCAGCGGCGGAACGGCTGCGACGAGTGCGGCGACCACGACCACGCCGGGCGTGTAATAGCGCGAAAACCGATCGATGAAGCGTTCGGTCGGCGCCTTCGATTCCTGTGCTTCCTCCACCAGCTTGACGACGCGGGCGATGGTGTTGTCGGCGGCGGTCGCAGTGACGCGAACCCTCAGCACCGCATCGCCATTCACCGTGCCGGCAAAAACGACGGCATCGACGCCCTTGCGCACCGGCGTGCTCTCGCCCGTCACCGGCGCCTCGTCGATCGCACTCTCGCCTGAGATGATGATGCCGTCTGCAGAGATACGGTCGCCAGGGCGAACCATGATAGTCGCGCCAACGGCAAGGCTTTCTGCCGGCACTTCCCGCGTCTGCCCATTGTCTTCGAGCAGTGCGCTCTTCGGCACCAGACCCGTCAACGACTGGATGCTTTCGCGCGCCTTGCCCGCCGCCACCCCTTCCAGCAATTCGCCGACGAGGAACAGGAACACGACCGTTGCCGCCTCTTCGCCGGCATTGATGATGACGGCGCCGACGGCGGCGATCGTCATCAGCATCTCGATCGAAAACGGTGTTCCAGAGAAGGCGGCCATGATGGCGCGCCGCGCGATCGGCACCAGCCCGATCAGCATGGCGACGATGAAGACATAGGACGCAATCGCCGGCACGAGATGGCCGACGGCATAGGCGGCAACGAGTGCGGCACCCGAAAGGATGGTCAGCCGGCCCTTCCGGCTCTGCCACCAGGAACCGGCCGTCCGCGCATGATCGTGCCCGTGCAGCCCCTCGATTTCCTTCTCGCCATGATCGTGAGCATGGTCATGGCTATGGCCTGCATGATCGTGGTCATGGCCCGCGTGATCGCTGTGATCATGTCCATGGTCGTGACGATGCTGCGAGCCGCGTTCATGCGCAGGCGCAGCACGCCCGGTAAAAGGCGCGACGGAATAGCCGAGCCCCGTCACCTTTTTCTCGATCACCTTGAGATCGCTGCTGCCATCGTGCCGGACGGTCATCGTGCCCGCCATCACCGAGACGGAAACATCGGCGACACCCGCCACGCGTCTGACCGCCGTATCGATCTTGGTTGCGCAGGCGGCGCAATCCATGCCGCCAACCCGGTATCGTGTCTCGCTCTCAGCCATGATCCGCTTCCTTGTCAAACAGAAGCATCCCTCCTACATCCTCTAGCGACTAGAGGTGCAAGAGGAAAATCATGAAAAAGATCACGATTGGCGAAGCGGCTCGCCAAAGCGGCGTCAAGGTGCCGACGGTGCGTTATTACGAGAGCATCGGCCTGCTCATGGCACCGAGCCGCAGCGAGGGCAACCAGCGCTCTTTCGAGCCCGCCGATATCAGCCGCCTCGCCTTCATCCGCCACGCCCGCGAGCTCGGATTCGAGATCGACGCGATCCGCACGCTGCTCACCCTGCAGGACGATCCGCACCAGTCCTGCGCCTCGGCCGACGCCATCGCCAAGGCCCGCCTCATCGAGGTCGAGCAGCGCATCCGCAGTCTGATGGCGCTGAAGGCCGAGCTGGAAACCATGGTGGAAGGCTGCGGCCACGGCCGCGTCGACCAATGCCGCGTCATCGAGGTGCTCGCCGACCACGGCCAGTGCACGCATCCGCACCACTGATCTCCGCCCTTGCGGACGATCCGCGCCCGCGCCAAAACTGCATACAGAGAGAATCGGGCGAAGACATCAATGAACCAGAAGCGGATTGCAATCATCGGCGGCGGCCCGGCGGGTCTCGCGGCTGCCGAACTGCTGTCCCGTTCGGGACATGCGGTGATGGTCTACGACGCCATGCCGACCTTCGCCCGCAAGTTCCTGCTGGCCGGCAAGTCCGGTCTCAACATCACCCATTCCGAGGATTATACCCGTTTCACCACGCGCTTCGGAGCGGCCTCCGCCCGTCTGCACCCAGCTCTTGATGCCTTTACCGCTGATGACATCAGGGATTGGGCAGCAGGGCTCGGGACCGAGACTTTCGTCGGCTCGTCCGGCCGGGTGTTCCCGAAGGTGATGAAGGCCTCGCCTCTGCTGCGCGCCTGGCTCAAGCGACTGGAGACGCAGGGCGCCACGCTGCGCACCCGCCACCGCTGGACCGGTTTTGCTGGAGAAGGCTACGCTTTTGAAACGCCCGAGGGACGCAGCATCGTCCATTGCGACGCGGCCCTGCTCGCGCTCGGCGGCGCAAGCTGGCCGCGCCTCGGCTCTGATGCCGCCTGGGTGCCGTGGCTGGCCGAGAGAGGCGTGGAGATCGACGCCTTCCAACCCGCCAATTGCGGCTTCGTCATCGGCTGGAGTGGAAACTTCAGCGAGCGTTTCGCCGGCGAGCCGGTCAAATCAGTCAACGCCACGTCCGAGGCTGGCACAATTCCGGGCGAATTCGTCATCACCAAGAGCGGCGTCGAGGGCAGCCTAGTCTATGCTCATGCGGCCAGCCTTCGCGATCAGTTGCGGAACTATGGCAACGCCACCCTCACGCTCGACCTCGCACCCGGCCGCACGATCGAAAGACTGAGCCGCGACCTTGCGAAGCAGGACAGCAAATCAAGCTTCGTCAACCGCCTCCGTAAGGGCGCCGGCCTCGACGGCGTCAAGGTGGCATTGTTGCGGGAACTCGTCTCCGAGCAGGAGCGGACTGATCCCGAACGGCTGGCGATAAGGATCAAGGCGCTGCCGATCCCGCTTGTCGAAACCCGGCCGATCGCCGAGGCGATCTCCTCGGCCGGCGGCATCCGGTGGAGCAGCGTCGACGAAGGCTTCATGTTGAAAGCCCGGCCCGGCACCTTCGTCGCCGGCGAAATGCTCGATTGGGAGGCGCCGACCGGCGGCTACCTCCTCACCGCCTGCCTTGCGACCGGCCGGGCAGCCGCACTCGGCATCGAAGACTGGCTGCAGCGCCAGCTTTAGCCAGGCACGATCAGGCCGAAGCCGGATGGAATGTCATGGCAATGCCGTTCATGCAGTAGCGAAGCCCCGTCGGCTTCGGGCCGTCGTCGAAGACATGGCCGAGATGGCCGCCGCAGCGGCTGCAATGCACCGCCGTCCGCGCCATGCCGAAGGTGGTGTCGTTGGCCGTGCCGACGGCCTTGTCGAGCGGCGCCCAGAAGCTCGGCCAGCCGGTGCCGCTGTCGAATTTGGTGGTCGAGGAAAAGAGGTCCTGGTCGCAGCCGGCGCAGACGAAATTGCCCTTTCGCTCCTCATGCAGCAAGGCACTGGTGAAGGGCTGCTCCGTCCCCGCCCGGCGCAGGATGACATATTGATCCGGCGTCAGCAGCTTGCGCCATTCCTCGTCGGTATGGGTCACCGCAAACGTCTCAGCGGCGATCGCCTTGCCGGCCAGGCCCAAGTGAACCGCGAGCGTCTCAAAAGCGGCGCCCATCAGCAACAATCGTCTGTTCAGCATGGTCGGATCTCCTCGTCTGGCAAACCTTGCTTCTGCAAAGAACTACGAAAGAGAGGGTCTTTTGTTACGCCATGACCGCCGAAACACCGAAATGTGATTTCGGCCACTTTCGTCAGGAAGAGCCGCATGCCGACGACCGCCAGTACCAGCCGATTGCAAACCCGCCGCTTTTCCATCAGAATGTGCTGAACTTCGGTGGGAGGAGCCGATGGACGAACACTCAGCACACGCCGAGCATGTCTACACGTCTGCCCAGCGCGATTCTGCGGCGGCCAGTTCTCCCGTTGTCGCCTCATGGCGGCGGTGCATGACCATGCATCAGCTCGCCCCCGAGGACCAGCGGGCTCCACTGCGCCTCACCGACCAGGAATTCCGCCGCGCGCGCGAGCAGTCCGAACAGCTGATCGCCAGCGCGACGGAAGAGCTCGATCGTCTCTTTACCACCGTTGGCAGGGCCGGTTGCTGCCTGCTTCTGACTGACAAGAACGGCATCGCGCTGGAGCGTCGGGGCGCCGCCGGAGACGACAAGGAATTCCGCGAACTCGGCCTCTGGACCGGCTCGGTCTGGACCGAGGCCAGCATAGGCACCAACGGTATCGGCACCGCACTTGCCGACGAGCGTGCCGTCGCCATTTTCCGCGATCAGCATTTCTTCTGCTCGAACACCAGCCTCAGCTGCACGACCGCGCCGATCCGCGATCATCGCGGCCGGGTGGCAGCCGCCCTCGACATTTCCACATGCCGCGAAGACGTCAACGAGATGACGCTGGCAATCCTGACGCAGACCGTGCGCGATGCGGCGATGCGCATCGAGCTCAACCTTTTCCGCTCGGCCTTTGCAGGCGCCCGTTTCCTGATGGTCCCGGCCGGCGCCAATTCCGCCGCCGCCCTGCTGGCCGTCGACAGGCACGACCTCGTGCTCGGTGCGACGCGCGCCGCCCGCATCGCGCTACAGCTCGACGACAGACGCATCGCCGCCGGCATTCCTGCCGCCGATGCCCTGCACGAGGCTGGCGCCTCCCAGCAGGACGAGATGGCCGAGGCGGAAAAAGCAGCCCTGCTTCGGGCGCTGTCGCGCGCCGGCGGCAATGTCTCACAGGCGGCGATCGCGCTCGGCATCAGCCGCGCGACGCTGCACAGGAAGATGAACAAGCTCGATCTCCACTGATCAAGGTTCGCCGCCCGCAATCGTGAAGCGATGCTGTCGCAGGTCTGCGACACTGTGCACTGCGGTATGGAAGACCCACCCTGTTCGCTGCGCCAAAACATGCACATTTTCCTCTCACTGGTTCGCTTGGGAACCTGGATCATCAAGGGAGGATGACATGCTTCATCAGAAAATCGTCGAGTCGCCGTTCAAGCTGAAATACGGCAACTATATCGGCGGCGAATGGCGCGAGCCGGTCGAGGGAAAATATTTCGAAAACCTGACGCCCGTCACCGGCGGCAAGCTCTGCGACATTCCCCGCTCTAACGAAAAGGACATCAATCTTGCGCTCGACGCCGCCCATGCGGCAAAGGAAAAATGGGGCCGCACCTCCGCTGCCGAGCGCTCCAATATCCTCATGAAGATTGCCCAGCGCATGGAAGACAAGCTGGAATTGCTCGCCCAGGCCGAGACCTGGGACAACGGCAAGCCGATCCGCGAAACCATGGCGGCCGACATTCCACTGGCGATCGACCACTTCCGCTATTTCGCCTCCTGCATTCGCGCCCAGGAAGGTTCGATCGGCGAAATCGACCACGATACCGTCGCCTATCACTTCCATGAGCCGCTCGGCGTCGTCGGCCAGATCATCCCGTGGAACTTCCCGATCCTGATGGCCACCTGGAAGCTGGCGCCCGCACTTGCCGCCGGCAATTGCGTCGTACTGAAGCCCGCCGAACAGACCCCGGCCTCGATCCTGCTCTGGGCCGAGATCGTCGGCGATCTCCTGCCGCCCGGCGTGCTCAACATCGTCAACGGTTTCGGCCTCGAAGCCGGCAAGCCGCTGGCGACCAGCCAGCGCGTCGCCAAGATCGCCTTCACCGGCGAGACGACGACAGGCCGGCTGATCATGCAATATGCCAGCCAGAACCTCATTCCGGTGACGCTGGAACTTGGCGGCAAATCGCCGAACATCTTCTTCGCCGATGTGATGGCCGAAGACGACGATTTCCTCGACAAGGCGCTTGAAGGCTTTGCGATGTTTGCCCTCAACCAGGGCGAAGTCTGCACCTGCCCGAGCCGCGCCCTCGTCCAGGAATCGATCTACGACCGCTTCATGGAAAAGGCCGTGAAGCGCGTTGAGGCGATCAAGCAGGGCAACCCGCTCGACACCGCGACTATGATCGGCGCCCAGGCCTCGACGGAGCAGCTGGAAAAGATCCTCGCCTATCTCGATATCGGCAAGCAGGAAGGCGCGGAAGTGCTGACCGGCGGCTCGCGCAACGATCTCGGCGGCGAACTGGCGAATGGCTATTATATCAAGCCGACGATCTTCAAGGGTCACAACAAGATGCGTGTGTTCCAGGAAGAAATCTTCGGACCAGTTGTTTCGGTCACGACCTTCAAGAACGAGAAGGAAGCGCTCGAAATCGCCAACGACACGCTCTACGGTCTCGGCGCCGGTGTCTGGAGCCGCGACGCCAATCGCTGCTACCGTTTCGGCCGCGAGATTCAGGCCGGCCGCGTCTGGACCAACTGCTACCACGCTTACCCGGCCCATGCCGCCTTCGGCGGCTACAAGCAGTCGGGCATCGGCCGTGAAACCCACAAGATGATGCTCGACCACTACCAGCAGACCAAGAACATGCTGGTGAGCTACAGCCCGAAGGCCCTGGGCTTCTTCTGAGATGCTTCGGCATGGTGGGAGGGTCTCAAACCCCTCCCCAACCCCTCCCCACAAGGGGGAGGGGCTTAACGTGCGGCCCTCATCGTATTCACTCTTGAGCGCAGCATATGCAGCCGGCTTGTTGTTTGCGAGCCGGCGCCACAGCTTAGCCCCTCCCCCTTGTGGGGAGGGGTTGGGGAGGGGAGTTCTTCCCCAAAACTTTGGAGGAGGCAGCCATGGAAACCACCGTCAACGGCGAACTGCGTGTTCTCGCAACCGACGCAGCTCTCGATTTGATCGCAGAAATCAAGCGGGATCATCCCGATATCCTCTTCCACCAGTCCGGCGGCTGCTGCGACGGCTCGTCGCCGATGTGTTATCCGGCTAACGAATTCATGATCGGCGACAGCGACGTCAGCCTCGGCGAGATCGGCGGCGTGCCTGTTTATATCAGCGCCAGCCAGTTCGAGGCGTGGAAACATACGCAGCTGATCATCGATGTCGTGCCCGGCCGCGGCGGCATGTTCTCGCTCGACAATGGCCGCGAGAAACGCTTCCTCACTCGTTCCCGCCTCTTCGGCGGCGGCGAGGCTTGCGCAGTGCCTGATGTGAAAGTCAGGGCGGTCTGATGCTGTCGCCCGTCGGGTGGGAATTTCGCCTGTAGTATTCCCATAGTACCTGCTCTCCCCTGCTCTTTGCTACTCTCCGCCTGTTGGTTTCAAAGGGAGGAAACGATGCCAGCCTCAAAGATCCTGATGATCACGGGTGATTTCACCGAAGATTACGAAACGATGGTGCCGTTCCAGACGCTGCTTGCCTGCGGCTACACGGTCGACGCCGTCTGCCCCGGCAAGAAGGCCGGCGACACCGTCGCCACCGCCATCCACGATTTCGAAGGCGACCAGACTTATTCCGAAAAACGCGGCCATAATTTCGCGCTGAACGCTACCTTCGACAGCGTGCGCGCCGAAGATTACGATGCCCTCGTCATCCCCGGCGGCCGTGCACCCGAATATCTGCGTCTCAATGCCGACGTCATCAAATCTGTGCGGCACTTCTTCGACGCCGGAAAACCCGTTGCCGCCATCTGCCACGGCGCGCAATTGCTTGCCGCCGCCGGCGTACTGAAGGGCCGCACCTGCTCCGCCTATCCCGCCTGCCGGCCGGAAGTCGAACTTGCCGGCGGCATCTACGCCGACATATCAATCAGCGATGCAGTCTCGGACGGCAATCTGGTCACGGCGCCCGCCTGGCCGGCGCATCCGTCGTGGCTGCGCCAGTTCATGGCCGTGCTCGATGCCGCAGCCGTGCTGGAAACCAACGCCGCCTGAGAAGGGCGACACTGGAGAGAACGATATGTGTGAACTCTTCATCAAGGCGGATGCGCGGCTCTGGGAAAGCGCCACCCGGTCGCTGCGCATCGACGGCATGGTCACCAGCGTCAGGCTGGAGAACTTCTTCTGGGCGAAGCTGGAGGAAATCGCCCGGCGCGACGGCATGAATGTCGTCCAGCTGATCACCCGTCTGCATCATGAATCGATCGATGCAGGCCACGATCTCGGCAACTTCACGTCCTTCCTGCGGGTCTGCTGCGCCCGTTATCTCGACCTGCAGCTCACCGGCGACATCCCGGCTGATGTCACGCGTCCGATCTCAGGCCTCGACGCGCCTGTCATCCTCGACCGCGAACGGGCGAAATATCACTGAAATCAGGTCCGTCAGACGATCAACGACGAACGCCCCGCGGATCGCTCCGCGGGCCGTTTCGCAAACATCTGACCTTGTCTTCGGCGGTGGGCTTGCGCTGCCGCGCAGCCTGGATCAACAATGCCCGGCACCGTCGAGCGCGGGCACCGTCAGGAGATCGATTGCCATGAAAGACCAGAAAGCCGTGATCGTCACGGGAGCCGGCGGCAACCTCGGCGGTGCCGTTGTCCGCGAGCTTGCCAGCGCCGGCGCAAAACTCGTCTGCATGAACCGTTCGAGCCATGAGCTGGAAGCCTTGGCCGGCGATCTTCCTGCCTCCACCGAGTTTCTGTCGATAGCGGGAACGGATCTCACCGATTATGCCTCCTGCGCCGCCGCTGTCGCCCGGGCCGTCAAGCGCTTCGGCGGCGTGAGCGCATTGGTCAACACCGTCGGTGGGTTCCAGATGGGGCCGGTCGGGCCGGAGGCGCCCGCGCAGTGGGAGACGATGATGACCGCAAACGCCCGCACTGCCCTGACGATCAGCGCCGCGGTTCTCCCGACCATGAAGGCGGCCGGCTACGGCCGCATCGTTCATATCGCCGCCGCACCCGGCCTGAAGGCTGGCGCCAAGCAGGCCGCTTACGCCGCATCGAAAGCCGCCGTCATCCGGCTGACCGAGGCGATCGCTGCCGAATGCCGCGACGACCGCATCACCGCCAACTGCATCCTGCCCGGGACGATCGACACGCCTGAGAACCGCGCGGCGATGCCCGATGCGAAGACGGACGGCTGGGTATCGCCGCAATCGATCGCCCGCCTCATCGCCTTCCTGATTTCGCCGGCCGCAGCCGTCGTCACCGGCGCGGCAATCCCGGCGACCGGCCGCGAATAGCGGGTGACGTGGCGTGATCGGTCGCCCGCGACTGCTCCTTTGTCGAGATCCGTGAGTGATGACACGACAGAGACCTGCACGTTTTATTCAGTGACACACGATCTGGCTTGAGCTTCGGTTCGCCTTGAGGCAGCCTCGTCTGCACCTGCTCATGTTGGGGCAGGAGAACAGCGGGCGGACACCATGATGTTGATCATCGCATTGCGGCGGCATTTGCCAGAAGGCGGATGGTTTCGATGACGGAGGGTCCGGCATTGCGCGCCGTCGGCGCAACCAGCCTGATGCGTGAGGAATGGTTCCTGGGCGTCAGCGTCGCCACGAGCTTGGCGTTTCTTGTTTTCCAGGAGCAGCTCTTCGGGCGGCTTTCTGATCCGCTTTGGTTCACTGTCGTTTTCGCGTGGCTGTTCGCTGCCGTCCTCGGCTCCGCTCTGTCGGTTGTCCGGCACGCGGATCATTTGGCGGAGCGGCTGAAGGAGCCCTACGGCACGCTCATTCTGACGCTTGCCATCACCTCGATCGAGGTGATGGCAATATCAGCCGTCATGCTTCACGGCGAGAACAATCCCACGCTTGCGCGCGACACCCTGTTCGCAGTCGTCATGATCATCCTGAACGGCATGGTCGGCCTGTCCTTGCTGCTGGGCGCATGGCGGCGACCGGAACAGCAACATAATCTGCAAGGCGCCAACGCCTATCTCGGGGTCATCGTGCCGCTGGCGACCCTCAGCCTGGTCATGCCCACATTTCTTTCCGGGCCGGACGGACAGCATCCATCGGCGGCGCGGCAATTGATACTGGGCATAATCTCGGTCGGCCTTTACGCGACGTTTCTGTTTCTTCAGGCCGGCCGCCATCGGGACTACTTCACCGACGACAGCAACCGCCACGAACCTCCGGGCGAACGTGCTCCTTACCATGGGCCGGTATGGCCTCATGCCATCCTGCTGTTCGCCTATATGGGTCCTGTCGTCTTTCTGGTCGAACAGCTTGCCCGGCCGATCGATTACATTATCGAAACCCTGCATGCCCCAGCCGCGTTTGGCGCTGTTGTCATGGCCATTCTTGTGGCGACGCCCGAGGCAATCAGCGCCGTGCGTGCGTCCATCGCCAATAATCTGCAGCGCGCCGTCAACATCTTCCTTGGTTCAGTGCTCTCGACAATCGGGCTGACCGTGCCGGCAATGCTTGTCATTAGCCGTCTTTACGGGCACCCGGTGACGCTCGGCCTGGAACATGGAGATCTGGTGATGCTCGTGCTGACTCTGGCCGTCAGCATCATCACCTTTGCCAGCGGCCGCACGCATCTCATGCAAGGCGCTGTCCATCTGGTGCTTTTCCTGGCTTACGTGCTGCTCATTTTCCAGCAATGAAACCCGCTCGATTGCGGCCGCGCGAGATCAGGAAAGGAAGAGTTCCGGGCTTGGTCCGTCTTCCGCTATGATAGCAGCACAGCTTGCAAGGTAGCTGCAGGACTTACGTGGCAATACGGAGACCGGACTTTGGGCTCACTATTGGTTGGCGGGCTTGTATTTGTTTTTCTGTCGATGGCAACATCGTTAGGATTGCTAGTGCGCGGCCGCTTGCCGGATCACCATCTGAATGCAGAATCCAAGGACGTCATCAGGCTGGCGACCGCGGTGGTGGGAACGCTGTCGGCCCTGGCGCTCGGCCTTCTGATCGCATCCGCCAAGTCGTCCTATGACAATGCCGAAGTGGAAATGAGAACGGCGGCGGCACGAGTGCTCCTGCTTGACCGGGTCATGGCGCAATACGGCCCCGAAACCGACAAGGCGCGTCAATTGCTGCGTGAACTCATCGAGAAACGGCTGAGCCGTGGCTGGACTGCCGAGACCACCGACGAGACATCCGGCAAGGCGCCGGGGGAATATCAGGATATAGAGACGGTTCAGGCCGACCTCCGGTCCCTGTTGCCGAGGGATGCCGCGCAGCACTCTCTCCAGGCGCGTGCGCTGGAGGTGAGCGGCATGGTGGCCGAGACCCACTGGCTGCTGGTCGAATCCGGCAAAGAGGGCTTGCCCTGGGCCTTCCTCACCGTTCTCGTCTGTTGGCTCTCGCTGCTTTTTGCGACCTTCGGGCTACAGGCGCCGGCAAACCTGACGGTGCTGTCAATTCTGCTCGTCTGCGCCCTGTCCGTCGCCGGCGCCATATTCCTGGTTTCGGACATGGCCAACCCATATGTCGGGCTGATCCGTGTTTCGGATGCACCATTACAGTTTGCCATCGAACGGCTCGGGAAACCGTAGCTGCGTCATGGCATCCGTCGAGGATGAGCTCACAGTTTAATTGTGCACCAGCAGCTATTGCAATTTTTAGCAATGCCGCGACATAATATCGCATGCCCGGAACTTTTTGGGAGAGGGGTCGTCTCCGCCGAGGCACGCATGAGGACTACAGCGCCGCGCGTCTTTTCAGACGCGCAAAGGACGTTGTATGTCTTTGAAATAGCTCGTAAACATCGGGGCGGCGGCAATGCGTGTGAGATTGTATCAGGGTCTGCACCTGTCTGTGGTGCTCGCCGGCATGGCAATTCTCGCTGGCTGTGAGGACAGCGGCAATACTTACGTTGCCCCTCCTCCACCTCCGGTTCGTGTCGCCCAGCCGATCCAGCAACCGGTGACGCTCTATTTCGAACTCACCGGCAATACGGCACCGCTCAATTCCGTCGATATCGAGGCGCGCGTCCAAGGCTACGTCCAATCTATCGATTATCAGGACGGCATGACAGTGAC
Organism: Rhizobium acaciae; assembly: GCF_025941625.1. Lineage (NCBI taxonomy): Bacteria > Pseudomonadati > Pseudomonadota > Alphaproteobacteria > Hyphomicrobiales > Rhizobiaceae > Rhizobium > Rhizobium acaciae. The sequence continues at coordinate 8,179 of NZ_JAPCZO010000047.1, read as the reverse complement.
GAAGGGCACCAAGCTCTTCGGCATCGAGCGCGACACCTATCAGGCGCAATTGGATCAGGCCAAGGCATCGCTCGCCTCGCAACAGGCATCTCAAGTCGGCGCGCAACAGGAATACGACCGACAGCTCAATCTGTCGAAGCAACAGGTCACCACGCAGACCGCCGTCGACAGCGCCAAGGCGACGCTCGACGAAGCGAATGCGTCCATCCTCAATGCCCAGGCCAATCTCGATCTCGCGACGATCAATCTCGGATATACGGAGGTGCTTGCCCCCTTCGACGGCACCGTCACCGATCACCTCGTCGATATCGGCGCGCTTGTCGGCGTATCCGGTCCCACCAAACTCGCCAGCATCGTGCAGGTGGATCCGCTTTACGCCTATTTCAACGTCAGCGAAACACAGGTGCTGATGATCAAGGAAACGCTGGCAAAGCAGGGACATACCTTCAAGCAGACGGATCTTCCGAGGATCCCGGCGGAACTCGGCCTGCAGACGGAAGAAGGTTACCCACACAAGGGCCATCTCGACTATGTATCGCCGCAGCTCGATGCCTCCACAGGCACGCTTCAGGTACGCGCCCTGTTCGACAACAAGGACCGCGCCATGCTGCCCGGTCTCTTCGTGCGGGTTCGTGTGCCCGTCGGCCATAACGACAAGGCTCTGCTGGTGCGCGACGATGCGATCGGAACGAACCAGCTGGGCAGCTACCTGCTTGTTCTCGGTAAGGACGACGTCGTCGAGCAGAAGCAGGTCAAGACCGGCCAGCGTGAAGGTTCGCTCCGTGTCATCGACTCCGGCCTCGATCCGGCCGACTGGGTCGTAACCCAAGGTATCCAGCAGGCCATCCCCGGCAGCAAGGTCACGCCCGAGAAGATGGAAATGAACCCACCGGCAGCTACCGCCGGCGATGCCAAGGCCAAGACCACCACGCAATGAATTCGCCACCATGCTTCATCTGACCGTCTAGAACGGTTCAGCTTTTCATGGAAACGCAGAACCGCTCTAACCTTTTGTTTTGTCACAATTCCGGACGGAAAACCGCTTCGCACTTTTCCTGGAATTGCTCTAAGGACAGCAGCATGATCTCGCGCTTCTTCATCGAGCGACCGGTACTCGCCAACGTTCTGGCGTTGGTCTTCGTGCTCATCGGCGCGGTAGCCCTGTTCCAGCTGCCTGTGGCGCAATATCCGAATGTCGTTCCGCCGACGGTGCAAGTGACGACGCGTTTTCCCGGTGCCAGCGCCCAGACCCTCGTCGATACCGTCGCGCTGCCGATCGAGCAGCAGGTCAACGGTGTGCAGGACATGCTCTATATGCAGTCGACGAGCGCCAGCGACGGCACCTATTCGCTGACCGTGACCTTTGCCATCGGAACGGATCCCGATCAAGCGCAGGTTCTGGTACAAAACCGCGTCGCCATAGCAATGTCATCGCTTCCTGAAGCGGTGCAGGTTCAGGGCGTCACGACACAAAAGAAATCGACGGCGATTCTCGGCTTCGTCACCCTGACCTCGCCCGACAGCCGCTATGACAGCCTCTTCCTGTCGAACTATGCCGTCATCAATCTGCAGAATGAACTCGCCCGCCTGCCGGGTGTCGGCAACGTCACCGTGTTCGGTGCCGGCCAGTATGCCATGCGCATCTGGATGGACCCGAACCTGCTGCAGGCGCGCGGTCTGACACCGCAGGATATCGTCAACGTGGTGCAGCAGCAGAGCCAGGAGGTCACCGCCGGCCAGATCGGCATTCCGCCGGTGCCGAAGGGGCAGATCTTTCAATACACGCTGAATGTCAACGGCCGGCTGAATGAGGCTGCCGACTACGAGAACATCATCGTCAAGGTCGAAAGTGGAGAGGGCGGCCGCGTCACGCGCATCCGCGATATCGGCCGCGTCGAACTCGGCGCGCAGACGTACAGCCAGTCCTTCATGCAGAACGGCCGGCCGGCGGCCGGCATCGGCATTTTTCAGCTGCCGGAGGCCAACGCCATTGCAGTGGCGCAGGAGGTGGGCGCAAAAATGCAGGAGCTTTCGAAGAGCTTCCCGCAGGGCCTTGAATATCACGTACCGTTTGACACGACGAAATTCGTCAAGGCATCCATCGACGAAGTTTATGTCACTTTGATCGAAGCCGGCGTCCTCGTTCTCATCGTCATTCTGGTCTTCCTGCAGGATTGGCGGGCAATGCTCGTGCCGGCGACCACAGTTCCGGTCACCATCATCGGCGCCTTCGCGGCCATGGCGGCACTGGGCTTCACCGTCAACCTGTCGACGCTGTTTGCCATCGTTCTCGCCATCGGCATCGTCGTCGATGACGCCATCGTCATCGTCGAAGGGGTCGCCCGACACATCGAAGCGGGCATGTCCGGCCGAAAGGCGGCCGAAAAGGCGATGGAGGAGCTGCTCGGCCCGGTCATCGGCATCACGCTGGTGCTGATGGCGGTTTTCATTCCGGCTGCCTTCCTGCCCGGCTTGACCGGGCAGCTCTATCGGCAGTTCGCCCTCGTCATCGCCGCCACGGCGCTGATCAGCGCCATCAATGCCGTCACGCTGAAACCGACGCAATGCGCCCTTTGGCTGCGGCCGCCGGTCCCGCCCGAGAAACGCAACGTCTTCTATCGCGGTTTCAACAGGGTCTACGACAAAGGCGAACGCGGCTATGCCGGGCTGATCGGATCGATGACCCGCCACGCCGGTGTCATGGCCATAGCGGCAATTGTCCTGATCGGGGTCGCCGTCTGGGGCCTCACCCGCCTGCCGACCGCGTTCCTGCCCATCGAGGATCAAGGTTACGTGCTGATCAGTGCGCAACTGCCTGACGGCGCCTCGAAGGAGCGCACCGATGCCGTGATGGAGGAGGTCGGCAAGATCGCCGAAACCACACCTGGCGTCGATCAGGTGCTGACGATCAGCGGCATTTCCGTTCTCGACAACAATGCCAGCCTGCAGAATGCCGGCGTGGCCTATGTCGTGCTGAAAGATTGGGACGAGCGCGGCAAGCAGAAGGGGCAGGATCTGCTGTCGATCTACCAGCATCTGAACGGCGCGCTGCAAAGCGTGCTCGCGGCCAAGACACTGGTGGTCGTGCCGCCTCCGATCCAGGGCGTCGGCAATGCCAGCGGCTTTACCATGCAGGTCGAGATCAAGAACGGCATTTCCGACTACGCTCTGCTGGAATCGCTCGCCGATACGATCGTCAAGAACGGCAATGCCCAATCGTCGCTGCAAAGACTGAGCACGCCCTTCCGCTCGAACGTGCCGCAACTCGCAGTCGCCGTCGACCGCATCAAGGCGGAGACATTGGGGGTTACCGTGGGTCAGGTTTTCTCGGCGCTCTCCGGCTACGTCGGCTCGATCTATGTGACCCAGTTCAACAAATTCGGCCGCACCTTCCAGGTCTATGCGCAGGCCGCTTCCGATTTCCGGGTCAGCCCGGATGACATTCGCAATCTGAAGGTCAAGGCCGGTGACGGGACAATGGTGCCGCTCGGCACGGTCGTCGATGTCACGACGACGCAAGGCCCCTCCCTGATCAGCCTCTACAATCTCTACCCCTCAGCAACAATCGTTGGCGGGCCGGCCGCCGGCTTCAGTTCGGGCCAGTCGCTCGATGTCATGGAACAGATTGCCAATGGAACGCTGCCGCCAGGCACAGGATTCGAATGGACGGCGCTGTCCTACCAGGAGAAGGCCGTGGGCGGGCAGATCTATTTCGTCTTCGCGCTCGCCATGCTCCTCGTCTATTTCGTGCTCGCCGGTCAATATGAAAGCTGGATCTTACCGCTGGCGGTCATTCTCGCCGTGCCGCTCGCCCTCCTCGGCACGGTGGCGGCCCTGACGGCAGCCGGCGTTGCCAACAATCTCTATACGCAGATCGGCCTTATCCTGCTGATTGCGCTTGCATCGAAGAATGCCATTCTCATCGTCGAATATGCGCGGGAAAAGCGGGCGGAAGGCATGGAAATTCTGGATGCCGCCGTCGAGGCCGCCCGCCTGCGTTTCCGGCCGATTCTGATGACGTCCTTCGCCTTCATTCTCGGCGTCCTGCCGCTGGTGCTGGCGACAGGCGCCGGCGCATCCGCCCGCAAGTCGATCGGCATATCGGTCTTCAGCGGCATGATCGCCTCGACCTGCCTCGCCGTGCTCTTCGTACCGTCCTTCTACGTCCTGCTGCAGCGCCTCGAGGAATATTGGAAAGGGCGCATAAAGACAGCTGCCGTCGCGGAGGCGGAGATGCCGAAGGTTCAGTAAGGCTGTTGCAACAGCCTGTCGCGCAATCACCTGCGGTTTCACGCAGAGGCAGGTTTCTATTGAGGTCTCTTCACAGCGCAAGTTTCGAACAGACGCTATAATCCCGAGGTCAGCACCCGGTGGCATGCAGGCGACACGCGTTGCAGATTGTCCCGAAGACAAGCGATAGCCCGTCCTCCGCCCAAAGGCACCGTGCGGCACAGAGCCTGAAAATCCGATCCGCAGGTTTCGCGCAGGATCATCAGTTCCTCGCGCGGCGAGAAGGCCGGCATCACGGCCCGGGGAGCAGGCGTGGTCGCAACCGTCGCAGCAGCACCGCCGCTCGCTGGGGTTCATCCGGCTGATCCTCCCCCCGCTGATCCTCCCAAGGCCGCAACGGCTTGCTGACACGGCGCCGAAAGGGTGGCGTTGTGCTGCTGCAGGCAGCTGAGCGCCTCGGTGCCACCCGGCGTGACACCAGAGCATTGCGCCATAAAATCGCGTTGGCAGGCCGATTTGACGGCGTTGCGCTGCGCCTGCGTCGGTGCGGCCGTCGCCGGCGCCGGTGTGGTCGCCCCAGTGGTTGCGGGCGCCGCCGGGGCCGGCTCCGCGGATGTCGACTTGGGTTTGCTCACCGCCGACACCGCCTTCCGGCAGCCCGCCGAAAGTGTGGCATTATGCTGTTGCAGACAAGTGAGCGCCTCGATGCCGCCCGGCGTCACCCCTGAACATTGCGCTATGAAATCGGAGCGACATTCCGCCTTGATCGCATTGCGCTGCTCTTCAGTCGGCGCCTGCGCGGAAGCGACACCGGCAAAGAGCACCACTGCGCAGAGCGCTGGCAATCCCGAGATAGCAAACAGAAGACGACGCCTTCCATGCGGAGCCGTCAGTAGAGAAGATGCCCATTTTCGCATTATTCCCCCCCTATAAATCTTTAATCTACTTCATGAAATCGAACGTCCTGCCGAATAGGATAATAAACGCCCGCCAATTGGAGGGACGTTGCTTACCGCTGCGGAAATATTAAAACGCGGGCTCCACGTATATTAGAAGATCGCTATTTTAGCAACTATCGTGCGCCTGAAAACCAACCAAGGGAAACGTATTACTCATCAGCCTGCTGATCGGAATCATCCATCTCAAAGCAAGTTAACAGGTACTGCGAATACATGCTGCCGTCATGCCGCCGTCTGGTACCCTCGTGAAGCCGCGCTCTCGTGGCCTTCAAGCCGAAAGCGCGAAATCATGTCGGTAAGTGCAAGCGCCTCGGACGATAACTGTCTGGTGGCAGCATTCGTCTCTTCCACCATCGCCGCATTTTGCTGCGTCATACGATCAATATCGTTCACCGATGCGTTGATCGAATGAAGTGTCGTCGCTTGGTCGCGGCTTGACGAGGCGATGAGTTCGATATGACCGACAATGTGGACGATCTCGCTGGAAATCTCCATCAGCGCATCGCCGGTGCGGCCGACGAATTCGGAACCGGACGCAACCTCTCGGACGGAATTGTTGATGAGCTCGCCGATTTCCTTGGCTGCGCGAGCCGATCGCTGCGCCAGCTCCCGCACCTCCTGCGCCACGACAGCAAAGCCCTTGCCGGCCTCACCCGCTCTTGCCGCCTCGACTCCAGCATTTAGGGCCAAGAGATTGGTCTGGAAAGCGATAGCGTCGATGGCGCTGACAATCTGAACGATCCGGCCGGACGCGTCCTCAATCCGCCCCATGGCCGAAACCGCGTTTTGGACCACGGAGGCCGAGGCGTCGGCGCCCTGTTTGGCGCGCTGGACTAGCGCAAGCGCTGCTGCTGCCCGTCCTGAAGAGGTGTTGACGGCGGAAGAAATCTCCTCCACTGCCGCTGCTGTTTCCTCAAGTGCGGCCGCCTGCTTTTCCGTTCGGCTGGCCAGGTCATCAACGGCTTCCGCCATCTGGCGGCCATTGTCGCTGATGAGGGAAGACGTCTCGCGGATATCGCAGAGCGTCTCCTTGAGACCCGCGACCGACATGTTGAAATCGGTGCGGATCCGGTCGAGTTCGGAGGCAAAGGGCGTATCGATCGAAAAATTCAACTCCCCGCGTGACAGCCGCGTGAGTCCCTCTGCAAGCGCCTCGATTGCGGCGTCAACCTGGGCCTTGGCGCTACGTCGCTCGAGTTCGTTGCGGGCGCGCTCGGATTCCGCATCGCTACGCGCGATCTCGGCCTGTAGTTCCATTTCGACGTTCGATAGCGCATTTTGTTTGAAGACGGAAAGCGCACGGGCCATTTCCCCGATTTCGTCGCCCCGTGCCTCGCCGGTGATTTTGGTATCGAGCCTTCCCTCTGCGATCTTGCGCATCGCTGCGGTAATCTGGGTGATCGGTCCCTTCAGGGTGACGACCAGCGCGGCACCCGCGGTCATAGCGATCAGGATGCCAAACACAATGGCGCCACCGGATATCCTATTGGCCTGTTGACGATCCTGCCCAGCATTTCGCCTTTGCGTCTCGGCGAATTGAGCAAGCAGATTCCAGGTGTTGTCGATCTGCCCCGCAGCGCTGTCGAATTCAGCAAGCTTGCGCGCCGCACCTTCGGAGAGCGCTGCCGCGTTTGCTGCAAGCAGATCGAGGACGGGTTGAGCCTTCTTCGGAATTTCAGCAAAGACAGGATCGTCGTTCACCACGCCGGCAAGACGGCCGAGCTCGGTCTGATACATGTAGATCGACTGCTGGACTTTTTTCACTCGCGCATCGTCTGGATTGCCGGCGAGTTCGGCGAAGCCGACGCGGATCTCGTTATTGCTGTTAACGATGGCGCGCAGTGCGTTGCCGACATTCGTCGCCTGCGAGATATCCTTGTCCGACGCGGCAAGCGCGAGCACGGAGGTTCGCATCAGGTCGTCGCCAATCGTCTTGAGACTGTCGCCAGTTGCAGCAAGATTGGCAACGGCGGCATCCGTTGCTGGGACATCCAAAGTGTCAGGCGACACCTTCGAAGCGTTGGCGATGGCATCCACTGCAGCGGCATACTGCGCGGCGAGGGCTTGTTTGTCGGTCGCGACCGCAGGCGAAAGCTGCTCCTTTGCCTTTTGCAAATCGGTTGCGTATTTGGCTATCAGGCTAACTTTGTCAGCCGGCGTCGTCGCATTCGTATAGTCATTGCGAAGTTTTGTCGCGACACTGGCGGCGGCGCTGATGGAGACGGAATTGTTCAGGCCGCTCTTGTTGGCATTTTCCGTCTTTTTCGCGCCAGCCATCAGCATGAACGAGCGCTTGCCAACCTGCCCTTGCAGGTCAAGAAGTGCCGCGGAAGCAGCGTCAACATCACTGAGAATTTTCTGCTGCCCCGTTTCGATTTGCCAGATCGCTTCGATCTTTTGCGGAATGATTTGCGATTGATCGAGCGCCCGGTCAAGAAGCCCCACATCGGTCGTCGGCCTTAGGCTCTCGATCGTCTGCTTCAGGTTTGCCAGTTGCTCCCGGGCCTCCGCAAGCGCGGTATCACGGGCTTCCTGCGACGGCTTCATCAGAAAGCCGGTCATGCTGGAAGAAACATGTTTGAACCCGTTCAGGGACTGCAAAACATGGTTGGAGATCTCCATCCGACCTTCGAGTAGGCTGGCCGCGTAGTAGCCCGTCAGCCCCACTGCGCATAGGCTAATGACGAATGGCGCCAAAAGTACGAGCACCTTCGTCTGAATGCGAACCCGCGACATCAAACCATTTACCACAACTGCATCCCCACCATCGATTGGAGCTAAGCTGTCATTCTTTGCTTAAGAACCGATAAATGGGTTGTTGATCCGAGGGTTATGCACGCCTCATCTGTCGCGGCAAGGACGTAGTTCAGACCCTCGAAGGGGCATGTACGCAGGTCGACTATTCATTATCGCTTGGTCCTTGTTGCGGCCCTGCTGAGCTGTTAACTCCTCGAATTTCTGGAACGCAAAAGCCCGCACGAGGCGGGCTT